>PYER01000418.1 GCA_003017855.1 filamentous cyanobacterium CCT1 | reverse complement strand
GGTAGGGATTGGGTGAGGATTTGTTTACGGGCAGCGATGGATCGATCTCAAGGCTGAAGTGATTGATCGCTCGCGTGGGGCTGGGGCAAACTGACGCTGATGCGGCAGCCTGCGTGGGGGGCACTCCAGATTTGACAGGTGCCGCTGAGGGCGATCGCCCGTTCGCGCATGCCTCGCAGGCCAAAGCCAGAGGTGTTTTGGCTGGGGTCAAAGCCCTGGCCGTTGTCGAGCACCCGCAGCTCAATGCGGCTGGCCTGGCTGTCTAGCTTGACCTGTACAGAGGTGGCCTGGCTGTGCTTTACGACGTTGGTCATGGCCTCTTGCACAATGCGAAACAGGGCTAACGTCACGTCATCGGGCAGCGTCTCCGGTAGATTCACCGCGCAGTCGGCCCCTATGCCCGCCGATTGGCACAGGTCATCGACCAAAAGGGGCAGGGCTGTAGTCAGCGATCGCCCCTGCAGAGGGCTATTGCGCAGGGCGGAAACCGACTTTGAAACATCTCTCAGCACCTGGTAGGCCGACTCCTTGGCGCTGGTCAGGTAGCTGCGGGTCTGGTCGGCTTGGGCGGGCAGGTACAGCAGGGCGTTCTCGATCAGAATGGTCTGGGCCGTCAGGGCATGACCGAGGGAATCGTGAATTTCGCGCGCGATGCGGTTGCGCTCTTGCAGGGTGGCCTGGTTTTCGACTTGAGCCGCGTAGGTCCGCAGTTGCTCGTGGGCGGCCGCCAACTCCTGCTGACTTTGGTAGACCGACAGCAGCGCATTCACCAGCAGCGATACGAATACCAGCACCAGGGCAAACACCACCATAGCGTTGGTTTGCAAGACGCTAATGCGGGCCTGATCGGGCGGTGAGGTCATCTGGCGCAGCACATCCTCATGCAGTGAAGCGCCGCTGTAGAGCGTGGCTACCAGCCAGTGAAAGGTAAAAATTACGCTGACCACAGCGGCCTGTCCCCACCCTTTAAACCGCTGGCAGCTGCGCACTACCACCACCAAACTCAGCAGGGGCAAAATTCGCATCATGCTGGGAACGTGGGTCGTGCCCACGGCCAAAAGCAGCAGCAGCGACAGCTCCACCGCCGTGTAAATCAGGATGTGAAGACGCTGCCGGGGTCGCCAAAGCCCCGCCAGGCCCAGCAGGGCAATCATCGCCAGCTCTAGCCAGGCAATGCCGGCCTCTGCCACCAGCGCAAAAGAGGGCAGGGTCATAACTACGGCGATACCCAGCAGCACCCACTCTACATAGAGCAGCTGCCGCAGCGGCGAGGGCGCGGCGCGACGCAGCTTGCCCCACAAGAGCAGCGACTCCAGAAAAGCAGGCTGTGACCATCGCAACAATGCAGGTTTCACCAGGGTTAACGTCCACACGCGCAGATGCTTCTAACTGTACAGGCCCCAAATCGGCTGTGACCAGGGGCTGACATCCCACTGTGGCGCTTCCTCAGTAGGACAAATCTCCCAGCGGCAGGGGCGACATTTGCCCTGCTGCATTTGGGAGCTTTGCTTCAGGTGCAGGCGGGGGCCTTCTCCCTAGGATGGGGCTACCCGAAAGCGAAAGCGCCTAGGGAGTTGGTTGTGTGTTCTACGGTTGCGTTGCTATGGAGAAAGCAAACTATGCCTACTGTGTTAACCCTTCGCACTGCCGGACGAGTGCTGCTTGGCCTCAGTGCCGCAGTGCTGATGGGGGGCGGCCTGGCGATCGCCCAAATGATGCCTGACGCCAGTCCCCAGGTTGTGCGCAATCTCAACCTCAGTCGAGACCAAGTTCAGCAGCTGCAGTCGGTGATGGAAGACTACAAAAGCTCGTTTGAAGCCGTGTTGACCGAGGATCAGCTGGAGGAGCTGGAGGAGCTGCGGGCTGAGCAGACGAACCCGCCCGATCAGGGTGTTCCCCAGGACTGGCTGGCCCAGCTCGACCTGAGTGACAGCCAGGAAGCTGAGCTGTCTGCCCTGCGCGAGGTGATGATGGCTGAATTTGAGGCCATCTTCACCGCCGAACAGCTGGAGCAGCTCCAGTCGATTGGGCTGTTTGACCGCCTCTAAGGCGGGGTTCCTGTGAACGCTTGGGTGCATCAACTACTTGACTACTTTTCACTCCCTATCACTCCTGCTTCTCTTGGCTCCAAAGCTGGGCTCCAGAGCTGGGGCTAAGAGGAGCTTTCCTGACAACGACTGTGGCTAGAGAATCTATGGCAGAGCATTGTTTGACTACTCCGGTCACGGAGGCGGCCTCGCCTGAGCCTGCTTTGGCTGGGGCAGGGTCCAAGCGGAGGCGCTGGCCTCCCTGGTGGGTCTGGCTGCTGGGTCTGCTGGGCCTGCTGGGTCTGGTGCCGATCGTGGGGCCTCGGGTGGGGCTGCTACCGCCTCCAGGCCGTGAGGCGGCAGGCAGCAATCTCAACGCGTTGACCCAGCCGGTTGAAGCTGCTGACTTGACGGTGCGAGTGCAGGGGCGCGGCAGCGTGGTGGCGGTGACGACGGTAAATCTCAGCCCCAAAACGGCGGGACGACTGGAGGCACTCTACGTAGATCAGGGGGATACCGTCGCCGCTGGGCAGGTGCTAGCCCGCATGGAGGCGGGCACGCTGGAGGCCGAGCTGGCCCAGCGTCGTGCCCAGCTGGCCCAGACTGAGGCTGAGTACGATCGCGTTGTGGCGGGCAGTCGGCCCGAGGCGATTCGTCGGGCTGAGTCGCAGGTGGCTTCGGCCCAGTCGCAGCTGGCGCTGGCGGTGAGTCAGCGCGATCGCTTTCGTGACCTGGCGGCCCAGGGGGCGATTTCTCAAAATGAGCTAGATCAGTACGAGACTGAGGCCCGCAATGCCGAAGCAAGGTTGAATGAAGCGCAACAGCAGCTGGCTGAAACCGCCAGTGGCTCTCGCCCAGAGGAGATTGAGGCGGCGGCGGCGGCGGTGGCGGCGGCCCAGGCTCAGGTCGAGATTATTCAAACTCAGCTCGGCGAGGCGACGATTCGCGCTCCGTTTGATGGGGTGGTGACGCAGACCTATGCGACGGTGGGGGCGATTGTGACGCCGACGACCAGTGCTTCGGCTACCGCTTCGGCAACGTCTAGCTCAATTCTGGCGCTGTCTTCGGGGCTGGAGGTAGACGTTGAGGTGTCGGAGGCGAGCATTGGCCAGGTGGCGGTGGGGCAAACGGTGGAGATTGTGGCGGATGCTTTTCCGCAGGAGACGTTTCAGGGCCGGGTGAAGCGGATTGCGCCGGAGGCCCTGATTGAGAATAACGTCACGGTGTTTCAGGTGGCGGTGGATCTGCAGACGGGGCTGGATCGGCTGCGATCGGGCATGACGGTTGAGGCTACGTTTATTGGCGAGACGGTGGCGGCGGCGCTGCTGGTGCCAACGGTGGCGATCGCGACTGAGAATGGCCAGCTGGGGGTGCGGGTGGCGGATGCTGCTGGCAATCCGGTGTTTCGGCCTGTGACGGTGGGGGTGACGC
>PYER01000417.1 GCA_003017855.1 filamentous cyanobacterium CCT1 | reverse complement strand
CCCCCTCACCCACCCAAATGCCCGCGATCGACATCCTCATCCCTACCTACAACCGCCCCGACGCCCTGGCGACCACCCTAACCAGCCTGTGCGCCCAAACTTATCAAGATTTTCGCGTCACGATCTCCGACCAAACCGACGATCTCGATCTCAACAGTTTGGACACGATTCAAACGGTGCTGCGAGTGTTAAAGGCCCATGGCAACGCGCCGCGCCTGCTCAAGCATCTGCCCCGGCGCGGCATCGCTGAGCACCGTCAGTTTTTGCTGGAGCAGGCTAGCAGCCCCTACGTGCTGTTTCTCGATGACGACGTGCTGCTAGAGCCCTGGGTGCTAGAGCTGCTGCTAGAGACCATTCAGCGCGAAGGGTGCGGCTTTGTCGGCAATCCCTTAACCGGGCTGAGCTATAGCGACGATGTACGCCCCGACGAGCAGCAGCCGTTTACCCCCTGGCAGGGCCGCGTGCAGCCCGAAACCGTCGAAAAAGGGACCCCTGCGTGGGAGTGCTGGCGGCTCCATAATGCAGCCAACCCCCTGCACCTGCAGGAAAAATTTGGCTTCACCCCAGAGCGCCCCTGCACTTACCACGTCGCCTGGGTAGCGGGTTGTGTGCTGTTCGATCGCGCCAAGCTATTGGCTGTAGGAGGGTTTGCCTTTTGGTCAGAGCTGCCGTCTGAGATCTGCGGCGAAGATGTGCTGGTGCAGCAGCGAGTGATGAAGCACTACGGCGGCTGCGGCGTGCTGCCCTCGGGGGCCTACCACCAGGAGCTGCCGACTACGATTGGCGATCGCACTCACAATGCCGAAAATCTGCTGTCCGTCTAGACAGCGGTGCAGTTCAACAAAATCCCACCACTGATGCTCCCCTTTTCCCTCAGCGGTTAGAGCCCAATGCCCGGCATTTTTCTCACCATAGAGTCAGGCATGTGTCGCTAAAAGATGACTTTTTGAAGGAGAAAACAGACCTATGGCTTGGCCAGTTAAGAGCAGATTCATTGGTGGATTGGCCGGAGCGCTGATGTTGGGTCTGCCGAGTGCCGGAATTGCCGCCACTACCGCCGTTCAGCCCCAGGCGGCCCAAGGGGTGGCACAGATTAGGCTTAGCTTGGGAGAGCTGTTCCAAAACGTCTTTCGCTACATTCAGGTCAGCACCATCTCCGACGAGGAAGAGGTTGAGCTGGGCCGTCAAATCAACCAAATGGTGCTGAGTCAGCAGTATCAGCTATACAACAATCGTCAAGTGCAGCAGTACGTCGACCGAGTGGGGCAGCGGCTTGTGACCGCCAGTGATGACAGCCGCGACATTCCCTACACCTTTCAGGTGGTGAGCAGTAACGAAATCAATGCCTTTGCCACTCCGGGCGGCTTTGTCTACGTCACCACAGGGCTGCTGCAAGAGGCCGACAACGAAGCCCAGCTGGCCTCGGTGCTAGCTCACGAAATTGCCCACATCAACGAGCGCCACAGCGTTCAGGCGCTGCGGCAGGCCGTGCTGGCCCAGGGCATTGCTGAAACCGCCGGGGTTGACATGAATACCCTGGCCCAGGTGGGTTATCAACTGGCTTTTCAACTGCCGCGATCGCGCGATTATGAGTACGCCGCCGATGCCCAGGGGCTAGAAATTCTGCAGGTGGCGGGCTACCCACCTCAGGCCTTTGTGAACTTCCTGGAACAGCTGATGGACTCCTCCGGGCAGCCAGAATTTCTGCGCACCCACCCTACCAGCGCCAACCGCATTCGCGAAATTCGCTCGCAGTACAGCCCCAACGCCAGCGCCCCCCGACAAGGGGTCAGCGCCAGCAACTATCAAGAGGCGATTGCCCCACTCAATTGAGCGATCGGTTGAGCTGATGTTCCCTTAACCCCTACCCTCAGAAAGAGGCTGCCCTGCGATCCCCTCGATACGTTGAGTAGAGAAGTTCGAGAGCGTGGTTTTGAGTTTCAAGCAGCTGCAAAAATTTCCTTTTAATTAGTCTGCAACTTTTCTTTAAGTTGCGGGTTAGCAGGGAATAACAGCGCTTGAAACTCAAAACTTTCTTTGTACTGTTTTTTTGTTTATTTTGTGAGCGTAGAAAAGAGCGTTCTGTAGATTATTTTCTGGCAATTTTAAGCAAAGGCTTTGTAGCGATGGCGAAATCAGACAGCAAGACCACGACCGACCACGGCACCATCAAAAAATGGGTCGAGTCGCGGGGTGGCTTTCCTGCCACAGTCAAGAGCACAAAGGAAGGTGATGATCCCGGTCTGCTGCGTATCGACTTCCCCGGCTACAGTGGAGAAGACTCCCTGGAGCGTATCGAGTGGAACGATTTTTTTGACAAGTTTGAAGAGAGTAACCTCGCACTGCTCTATCAGGAAGAGCTAAAGAGCGGAGAAGAAAGCCGTTTTTGCAAGCTGGTGAGTCGGTAAGCCTGGGCTTTGGTAACTGTCCCCTGAGCGGAGTCGTAGGCTTTGCCGCCCCAGAGGGGCTAGGGGACACATTGGATGGGCTTTGGCTTTCTCCCTTCGGGAGACGTTTCACGAACGACTCCGCTCAGCCAACGTAGTGCCAGGGACGCTTACGGGCTTTGATGTTCAAATTGGCTCTCGACTCAAACGTCTTTTCCTCTCGTGACCAGAATTCTCTTCATCGAACTCCTCGGCGGTCTGGGTGATGTTCTGATTGCCCTACCCGCCATTCAGGCGCTGGCCGCCTCCCACGCTCCAGCGCACATGACCGTGCTCACGTTTGCCCCAGGCGACGAGCTGCTGGCCCATCACCCCCTGGTGCAGCAGGTTTGGCCAGTGGCCCCAGGGCAGGCCCGACAGGCGGTAGAGCAAGCGCTACAGAAACCCTTCGACCTGATCGTCACCGACACTACCTACGACGGCATTGCCGATTTGGTTGAACAGCAGGGCACTGGGCGCAAAGTAACAAACCTGTGGCGCAGCCCGCCGAGCGATGAGCGGGTGAGCGATCGCATGCTGCACATCCTCCAGGCCGAATCCCTTATCACCCCCGCAGCTGCCCACACCCACCGCCACCCCCGCCTACACCTCAGCGAAGCCGAGCATGCCTCTGTGCAGGCTCAGCTGACTGCAATACCGCACCCCCGCATTGCGCTGTACCCCGATGCCGGAATGGCGATTAAGCAGTGGTCCTGCAATCGCTTTGTGGCCCTGGGCAAACTCCTCCAGCAGCGCCACGCTGCCCACCTGGTCGTCCCCGTCGGAGCTTCCCTGGAGCAGGCCCAAGCGATCGTCAATCGGCTCGAAACCGCTACTCTCTGGCCCCGCGGTTCCCTGCGTCAGCTAGCCGCCCTCTTCGCCCAGCTTGATGGGGTCGTGGCAGGCGACACCGGACCCGCCCGCATCGCCGCCGCCGTTGGCACCCCCACCATCACCCTATTTGGCCCCTCCTGGGCAGGCCGCTACGGCCAATCCGCCCCCCACCGCAACCTCCAGGGCTACCCACCCTGCCCCGAGCGCAAC
>PYER01000008.1 GCA_003017855.1 filamentous cyanobacterium CCT1 | reverse complement strand
CTATGGTAACACCGGATCTCTCTCGGGGCAATACCCATTGCTCTTTTTTAGGAGAGAGAGGCCCCCATGACCGCATCGATAGGATGGGGCGAGGAGTCGTGTAAGACTCCCCGTTCCGAACCCCTTCCCGCTGACCCCACCGGCCAGCGGCTGTGTGAAATCTTTGGCCATTACCCTTGGAGCTTCATTCGTGCCGATCTGCCGGATGACGCCACCACCAAAGCCGCTTGGACAACCGTTAACACCTATCCGTTGCGGCCTCGGGTGCTGTGGAACCACTGGCAAGACGCCAACCAGCTGATCGGCGTCCGCTTTACCCACGACACCCGCTACGCCCTGCTCGACCTTGATGCCGGTGGCGACTACTGTACCGCCGAAGGCGTCGCCCAGATCCGTGCCGCCCTAGAGACCATAGGCATCACCCGCACCCTGCTGATTCGCTCTAGCTGGAGCGGTGGTCTACACCTGTACCTCCCCTTTGCGGAGCTGGTTAACACCTTCAACCTGGCCGTCACCCTCAAAGAGTGTCTCCAGAGCCAGGGGTTTCGGCTTCAGGCGGGGCAGCTCGAAATCTTTCCCAACGTCAAAGCCTATGGCGTTCAGACATTCATCGAATACATGGGCCACCGGCTGCCCCTCCAGCCAGGCAGCGGTTCCTGCTTGCTTGACGATGCCCTTAACCCCATCGGCAGCAGCCTAGCTCGGTTCTTCTGGCTCTGGGACGGTGCAGCTGGCCACCAAGACATGGAGGCCCTGCGCCATGCGATGAAAATTGGTCGCGACAACCACCGCAAGCGACCCAAGCGCCGCAGCCACCCCGTCGAGAGCTGGCGACACGACCTCGATACCGTCATCACCGAGGGTTGGACCGCCTACGGCCAGACCAACCAACTACTCAAAACCATCGCCTGCTATGGTCGCGTCTTTGATGGTCTCCAGGGCCAAGCCCTGATCGACTACACCCTGCGCATCGCCCTCACCTGCCCCGGCTACGAGCAGTACTGCCGCCACCAGCACGACCTCGAGCGTAAAGTTATCGCCTGGGCCAGAGCCGTCGAAGGCTACTACTGGCCCCTGGGTACCACCCCCAGCCGCGACACCAGCCAGCCCAAAAACAATTTGGTGCCCTTTAACCAGCAGCAGGCCGAAGACGCCCAGCACCGCATTCGCACCGCCTATGCCGAGCTAGAGCAGGCAGGAGAACTGCCCGAGCAGATTACAGCCCGAGCTAAGGCGATCGCCCAGTTGGCTAAAGTCAGCCAGCAGACCCTCTACAAGCACCTCAACCTTTGGCACCCTGCCCATCAAGAGGGTGTAATAGCCCAGCTAGCAAGCCTTTTAGCCCCTGGAGAGGCGACTTCTGAAGCGATACCAGAATCGCTAGAACCCCTAGAAATCAAGGAATTACACCCCTTGGAGGGATATATGAAGGGTGAGGCGCTTTGCGCCGGTGATTTGGGCTCGGATAAAACCTCTTTTTCTCCGGAAAGGGGGGTGCGGGGGGATGAGACCTCTTTTCCACAGGAAGCAGAGCCTGTTGCCTACGACTTAGCCCTACACGAACAGATTCAACAGCAGGTTAGAAGCCTGGGGTGGTCTGTGGAGGTGATTCGCCAGTTCATCGCTGACCGATTTGAGGGCAAGCGCTGGTTTGAGCTGGCGGACGAGGAGCGGTTGCTACTGCTCTATCATCTGCGTGGGCTTGGTTCCCTTGATGCTGGAGATCCTGCTGACGTGACTATCCAAGGCATTCTCACTCACTAACCGATAGGTTCTTATTCAAGCAGCAGGGTATGGGTAAAGCCACAGGATTTCACGGTTCATCCGGCTGATCGTCTCCTAGCTCTTTCACAGCGGCTTCCAACTCCATTTCCAGCTGCTCGGCAGTCGGTAGACTGTCTTGCAGAGCTGGCGGGAGTTCGTCACGCACCATATACGTTGAGACGCCGATTGGGTTCTGTACAGTATCAAGGGCGTACTCAACGACGGTTTTGCTTTTTGATTTACAGAGAATAATGCCAATGGTCGGATGATCCCCCTCGGCGCGTAGCGTGTGGTTAACCGCCGAAACATAGAAATTCATCTGGCCTGAGAAAGCAGGTTCAAACTCCCGCATCTTAAGGTCGATAACGATATAGCAATGCAGGCGAACATGGTAGAAGAGCAAGTCTATCCGATACTCTTTGTCATCCACGACAATCGGATACTGGCTTCCGAGGAAAGCAAAGCCGACGCCTAATTCCATCAGGAATGCCCGGATATGGCCTAACAGGCCCCGTTCCAAATCCCGTTCCTGTGCATCTTCCCCAAGCGTCAAAAAATCGAAGTTATAAGGATCTTTCAGCAATTGGTGGCTTAAATCAGACTTTTCAGGGGGTAATGTTCGCTCAAAGTTCGTTATTGCCCCGCCCTGTCGCCCATACAGATTGCTGTCTATCTGCATGGCTAGAATGTCGCGACTCCACCCATGATTGATGGCCTTCTGGGCATACCAGACGCGCATTTCCGGGCTATTCAGCTTGGATAGCAAGGCGATGTTGTGTCGCCAGGGTAATTGTGCAACGCTGCGTTGCACTAATGTTTCATCGGGGTAGGCCTCGGCAAATGACCGCATGTATTTCAGATTCCGCGTCGAGAATCCCGATACATCCGGGAATTCTTTTTTCAAATCCTTGGCTAGGCGCTCAATAACTTTGCTGCCCCAACCCTGCGTTAGCTGGCGATTCACAATTTCTTGGCCTATATGCCAATAGAGCATGATCAGCTCCTGGTTGACGGCCTGGGCAGCTTTAAGTTGCGCTCCACGGATGCGTTGCTTTAGGCCATTAAGCAGGGCAAAGTAGTTTTCGTCTTCGGGAAATAGGGCAGGGGGTTGGGGCATAAAGCAATAGTCATTGGTGGATCAGCGGCCATAAAGAGACGTGACCAGCGCAGAAATTCTGAATCTTGTAACCACTGTTTTACAAGAGCTTCAAGAGATGTGGCCCATGTTCACACGTATCAGTGCCATACCCTATCTGCCCTTGAAGTAGTCATTGTGTAATTATACAATTAGGCAATGACATAGCTCACAGTTGCTTTAACTTCGAACTGAACAAGCTCCACCTGCTAATCTTTAATATATAAGGGCTTGAGCCTATTCAAGTCTCGCTATATTCTGGCTTAATCAATTTACTATGTCTTTAGCTAATTGTGTGATTGTGTAATTAGGTGATTAATTCATGCTGACACTAGCGTCTCTTTCTCTATCCGGGGGGCAGGGTAAGACCACGGTGGCTGTCCTGCTAAGCAAGTACCTGGCCCGTGCTGGTTATACCGTGCTTGTGGTAGACGCAGACCCCCAGAGCAACCTAACCACATTTTTACAGCATGAGGTCGCAGTTGATCAGCCAACCCTGCTAGAGCTTTATCGCAAGCAGGTAAGCCTAGAAGATGCAACCTACCCGACAGCAACAAAAAATCTCTTCCTAATTCCGTCCGACGATGGGCTAGATCAAGTTCAGGAGTATTTGGCCAGCTCCGGGGTAGGGGCTTTAGCTTTGGGTAAACGGTTAGAACCTGCCGAAGGCTCCTTTGATGTCGTAGTGATCGACTCTCCACCTCAACGGAGTCAGATTTGTAAAAGCATAATTGGGGCTGCGGATCAGATCGTGATTCCTTGTGAGGCTACGGTCAAGGGATATGGTTCGCTGATTCGTACAGTGGAGGCTGTTCGCGAGCTGACAGAAGATGGCGTTTCTGACGCAAAAGTTCTAGGCGTGATTCCCTTTCGAGATCGATGGGTAGGTCGCTCTCGCACCAAGGAGAGTGACATGGTCATTAGCGAAATGGCAGGAGAGGTTGGAGAGAACGTGATGCTGCCTTCGATTCGAGAGTCAGAAAAATATAAGCAGGCCATCAGCCAGGGCGTTCTCCTAGAAGATCTAGGCTATCCAGACCTGGCCTATCCCTTTGAATCATTGATTGATCGTATTCGGGAGGTGCTGAAGTGAGCGATGGACAAGATATGTTGGCTCGTATTAAGTCTCGGAGTCAGCGACCTAAGGTAGCGCGAGACACATCCCTAATTTCATCTGCCCAAGACTCCCAGGCTTTTGAAGCAGTGGCGATGGAGCCATCACCACTGGCAACAGATGAACCAGCGCATCTTCATGAGCCTCCCAAAGTGACTGCTGAAAAGCCTGGGGTTGAAACACCTTCTCTGGAAGACCAGCTAGCACAGTTAATTCAGGTCGCACCTCGGCGCAACATCCGCCTAGAAGAAAACCTGGATAAGGAAATTGAGCGCTTTGTCCAAGACCAGGATTTGACTATAGATACGTTGCTAGAGGCTTGCTACCTAATCCTGCAAGAGGATTCTGAACTACAAGCTCGGGTTGTCTCCCAGGCCTCAGAAAGGCTAGCTGAACGCAAAGAAGCGGGCAAGCTACGCCGGATCTACAGCCAAATGCAAAAGCTCAAAGGGTGAATAAGACTATTACACAATTATCTAATTGTGTAATGAATACATTGTGTATATAAGTTTTTGTGTAAGTAGTTAATTGGACAGCCAATAGTGGAGGTGACTCAGCACCATAACTCAGGTTCCATCTCATCATTCCAGCCCTGAGACAATGCAACGCAAAACCAAGGGTTTTCGGCTGTCTCACCTGAGACACGAAACCACTCTATGGCCTAATGCCCGGAAACCCTTATAACTCGTCGATTTCTACTCAACAGAATCTCAATTCTGTCTAG
This sequence comes from filamentous cyanobacterium CCT1, assembly GCA_003017855.1. Taxonomy (GTDB): domain Bacteria; phylum Cyanobacteriota; class Cyanobacteriia; order Phormidesmidales; family Phormidesmidaceae; genus Nodosilinea. Next base: position 50,264 of record PYER01000008.1, on the reverse strand, counting down.
TAGGATGAGTGAGGCGCATAACGGATCCGATGAGCACGAATGGCCAGGCGAAGGTATTGACCCACGGTGAAATTGCCCGGTTGTTTGCGGCGATGGACTCTCCCAGGGATAAAGCCCTGTTCGGTATCATGCTCTACTGTGGGCTGCGGGTGAGTGAGGCGATCTCGTTACGGCCCGGCGACATCAAGGGGGATGTGCTGGTGCTGCCGGCCAAGGCGACGAAGGGCAAACTGGCCACCCGGCAGATCGACATCCACCCCAAGCTGGCGGCACTGCTGGCGGCCTACGACAATGGCGGGCCTGAGTACCTATTTCCCGGTCGGCATGGCCGGGGCCGGTTGGCCCGATCGTCGGCGGATTGGCTGCTCGACCAGGCGCTGGCCTACGCTGGGCTAGATGGGGTGGGGATTAGCACCCACAGCTTTAGGCGCACGGCCCTAACCAATCTGAGTAATGCCGGGGTGCCCCTACGAGTGATTCAGGAGATTAGCGGCCACCGCAGCCTGGCCAGCTTGCAGCGGTATCTGGAGGTGAGCCCGGAGCAGAAGAAGCGGGCGATCTCGGCTTTGGCATACTGATCTGGCTCTAGATTGCACGGCTGCTAGGGTATGAATCGGCCACCATGACGGCGCGGTATTTGGATCATTCGGGTACTGAGATGGTTAGCTGCTCCGTGGTCTAGGTCTTGAAATACTTGCAACTTTACCACCGCCTTATCTAGCCGAGTCGCCCAGGTGCGCCGGTTGCTGTGGGTGCTGTAGCCACGCAGGTTCAGGCGATCGCACGCTTGCCGCTTTGTGGGCTGACCTAGATTGGTTACGATGGGGGCACCGTCTTACGGCTCATACCTATGGAAGTCGCGTTTCCCAACGAATTGTTGGTTGCCCTGCGGGAAGAACCCGAGGGCTTTCGCCAAAAAGTCTTGATCTATACCCTGGGCAAGCTCTACGAAATGGGCCGCATATCCGGCGGGTTTGGTGCACAAATCTTGGGCTGCGATCGCTGGGAGTTTTACCGTCTGCTGTCTGAAAACGGGTTTTCCGTCATTGACTACCCCGAAGATGAGCTGGCTGCTGAAGCCGATATTTCAGATTGGCCCCTACCTTCTGAGGCTGAATGAAGGCCGTCATCAACGCCACGCCACTAATTTCTCTCTCTTTGACGGGCCATCTTCAGCTACTAAATCAGCTCTTCTCTGAGGTCTACGTTCCTACATCTGTTTACCAGGAAGTTGTAACCCAGGGGCGGCAGCGACCTGGGAGTGATGTCGTTCGCAATGCTGATTGGCTCATCGTTCAGCAGCCTGCCCTCACCTCCCCTATTCCTGTGGCGTTGATGGGCCTAGACCTCGGTGAGCAAGATGTCATTTTGCTGGGGCAAGAATTGGCGGTCGATTGGCTCATTATTGACGAGCGCCTTGGTCGCAAAATTGCTCAGGCCATGGGTTTTCAGGTTAAAGGAACGCTGGGATTACTCTTGGTAGCTTGTCAGGTAGGGCTGCTAACTAGGCAAGATGCAGCACAGGCTGTAGAGACGTTCAGCAAAAGTTGTATTCGCTTGAGCCCTCGATTACTAGCCTGGCTCGAAGAGCAACTTAATGCCTTCTAGGCCATCAAGTAGCGGTGCTGCTATTTGGAGCAATTTAGTCCCTTTCTGTTTCTGGATAGCTGCGCGCGCAGGCAACTATTCACAGGTATGTTCTTATAAGTGATACGTTTTTGGTTTTGCAATGTCTTACATCAGAGTTGAGACTCTTGGAAGCTTGTTGGGCGCAATGCACGGCCAATAGCCGAACGTACAGGGACATTTCAAAACTAAATTGGGATTACCAACTGGACCTTTCTGCCGCAATAGGGACAAGCGACCCATCCGACAGTTTGGCCGGATGGGTCGCTTGTCCAGTCAACGTCACGCCGTTGTGATTCAGAGTTGAAAGAGCAACACCAGCAAGAAGATCGAGGTCAGACTGGCCAGCAGCGCCCGACTGACGTTCCACCGATTCCAGCGGGGTTCAAAGCGTAGACGAGCGGATTTGAGGGCCGCTTCGCCCATGGCATCCACATTGAGCGCTTGGAGCTGATTGTTGAGCGGCACATTAACCGTAAAGGTGGAGAGCTGCACCCCCAGCATGTAAATCAGCGGGACGGCGAGCAATAGCAGCCGCTGAGTGCCTTCTAGTCGATCAAAGCCAAGACCGGCTACCGCTAACGATGCCACCACAGAGCCGACCCAGACTGCCACAAAAACGGGTTGGTTGTTTTGCACCATACCGTCGATGACTTGAAAGGCGCGGATAAAGTCGCGATCTCTCAATTGCTTAATTCCGGGCATGACGATGGTGGCAAAAGCAAATAGGAAGCCTGCGACAAGGGAGCACAGCAAAGTCGTCACAATCAACAGAATTTGAAAAGTTACTTCGGTAGACATGGTTCAAGTTCCTCAATGTTCAAAATTAGTTGCGGGCAATAACAAAGAATTGGATGGTCGCTAGGCAACCAGGCAGAGAACCCGAGATCGCGGTGGCGACTGGCCGAATGGAGCCGTTCGAGGAAGCGCAGCTTAGTAAGACAAGCTGGGGCTTTGGTACAGGGAGGATTGATCCGAGAGCTGCTTCAGGATGAAGTCGGCGACGTCGGCCCGAGAAATCTGTAGCGTGATGTTGCGATCGCTGCTAGGAAAACTGTGGCGATACTGCCCCGTGCGCGGCCCATCGGTCAGGGCACTCGGGCGCACGATGGTCCAATCTAGACCGCTGCTTTTTACCAGCGCTTCTTGCCGTTGGTGATCGGCAAAGACCTGCCGCAGAATGAAGCCAAACATGACGTACTTCCAGTAAAAGTTCAGGTTGCTCCAACTATCGCCAGCGCCTAGGGTCGATAGGCAAATTAACCGACGCACGCCCACCTGCTGCATCGCCTGGATAATTTGTTGGGTGCCTTCTGAGCGAATAGTGCTCTTTAACTGTTTGCCTGCACCCAGTACGCATACCACGGCGTCTTGTCCCTGAATGGCAGCTTCTACTGCTGCATCGTTCATTACGTCTCCTTGGGTAAGACGGAGTTGAGGATGCTGGATATCGAGCTTGGTCAAATTGCGAGCAAAGGCAGTGACGGTGTGTCCCTGTTCTAAAGCTTGTTGAACGGCCTGCTTACCCACCGTTCCAGTGGCACCAAAAACAACTAGTTTCATGGCTTGAAAGCTCTCTAAGTAATGACAGTTTCAGCTTAGAGAAGTCGTCAAACCCAAGCTGTCAGGTTCTTGCGGGACTATCACTTTCTTGCGATCTCTTTTCCAGAACTAAGACGTTCTGACTGAGACAGCATACGAATGTGGCTTTGAAAGGCCTGATATGCCGCCCCCTCTTCTGCTGCTTCATCACATCCAGAAGTTGTTCCGTCTCCTCGTGGAGCACGATTTTGATGAGTTCGTGAACAGTGTCTATGGACTCGGAGTGATTGTGGCGGCTAAGGTTCCGAGGGTTTGCGGCGCAGAGTAACTACACAGAATTCCCCTGATCTACTTACTGGAATTCCTCGTCCACGTTATTTTCCAGGGCGAGCCTTAACGAAAACAGGGCCAGAATGATCGTGACGACTGTAAATGCCTTCTCAAAAGCGGTTTTTGCTAGAATGTTGCCCACCGTATTAAGGGAAAAAATAGCAAACAAAACCCACATGCCAGTGTGAGCAATGTTTCCTAGTCTTTCCAGCCTTAAGTATCCAGCTTTGATCAACGTCAAGAATAAGCAGATAGCTTGAATAATGATTGATATGGCCTCGAATAGAAAAAACTGCTCTTTTGACTGTAGTCTTCCGCCCCAAAGAAAATCAATTGGAACATAGTTGAATAGCAGAATTCCCACAATGATTCCCAGGTGGAATAGGATCAAGCACCCAAAAATTCCGATGTTCACTCTGGCGGCTAGAGGGAAACTAATTCTGTTGACCATGAAATTGGGTTTTACCTGTGCATTTTGCCTATACATGAAGAGCCCCGACGCCTCCAAGTATAAAGCCCGCCTAGATAAGCAGCAGTCCCTCATGATTTATGGGAACCCACCAGGGTTTCTAACCCATCGAGCAGCAGGTTTAGCCCAAACTCAAAATTGTGCAACCCATCGTGGTGGCCATCCATGACCTGGTGGGTGAGTTGGTTCAGGTAAGGATATTTTTCAGGCGGAATCATGGCTACATAGTCTTTTGCTGCCGCCGCATACTCTTCCGCCTCGAAGGGAAAGTTCAGGGCCTGCAGCGTGAAGCCATAGATGTGGCTGTCGAGGGCATTCCAGGCATAATCGGCCATGGGGTAAGAGAAGCCCGCTTCCACCAGACAGGCTAGGGTGGCATCCACATAATGCAACATGGCAGGCCCCACATTCACCCGCGACATCAGCGCCAGGGTGGCCCAGGGGTGGCGCAACAGCACAGTATGGGCTGAAATGGCCCGTTGCCGCATGGCGTTTTTCCAATCGACCTTCAGGCTGGGCAACTCAATTTCTCCCACCACCAGATCGACCATGCCATCTACCATATCGTCTTTGTTAGCGAGGTGGTTATAGAGGGACATGGCCTTTACCCCCAACTCCTGAGCCAGCTTACGCATCGATAGCGCTTCAATCCCTTCTGCGTCGGCTTTCTGAAGGGCGACCTGCAAAATGCGCTCCCGACTGAGGGGAAGCTGAGCGGTGGATTCTGGTGACGGGGTTTGAGGCATCGTTACGGTTCTTAATTATCGCCAAATGCTGCTGTGCCAGCATTTGTACGGGTGAATTTGTCTTTTATGTTGACAAACTTACGCCGTAAGTTAAGCTTACACCGTAAGCTGAAAATTTTTCCATTCTCTCATTCCTTTTCAAGCGGAGGCTACCTGATGCCAGCTCCCAGTTCTACTGTCCCCCTGCCAGAGGTTCGTACTATGAAAGCCATTGTTCAGTCCGAATATGGGTCTCCCGATGTGCTGAGTCTGGCTGAGGTTGAACGGCCTCTCGTCCCTGACGATGGAGTGCTCGTGAAAGTCCACGCAGCTTCTGTGGATGCGGGGGTCTGGCACCTGATGCGAGGCACGCCGTTTCTGATTCGCCTGGTGTTCGGCGGGTTAAGCAAACCCAAGCATGCCATCCTCGGTTCAGCCATTGCTGGACGGGTGGAAGCCGTTGGCACAGCGGTTACCCAATTTCAGCCAGGGGATGAGGTGTTTGGAGACCTTTCCGAATCGGGCTTTGGAGGCTTTGCAGAATATGCCTGTGCTCCAGAGGAGGCGCTGGCCCCCAAGCCCGGCAATTTGAGTTTCGAGGCAGCGGCCACGCTTCCCGTCTCTGGCCTGGCGGCCCTGCAGGCTCTGCGGGATGTAGGGCAGCTCCAGGCCGGGCAAAAAGTCCTGGTGCTGGGAGCCTCCGGTGGGGTAGGTTCCTTTGCGGTACAAATTGCTAAGGCCCTGGGTGCAGACGTGACCGGTGTTGCCAGCACCCACAAAGTCGAGATGGTGGCCAAGCTCGGCGCAGATTACGTTATCGACTACACCCAAACGGATGTCACCCTGGCCGGGAAGCAGTATGACCTGATCCTTGATGCAGCGGCCTTCCGCCCCTTTTCCGCCTACCTGCCAATTCTGACCCCTACGGGCACCTATGTTGCAGTGGGCGGCTCTACCGGGGATTTTCTGCGGGCGATGGTGCTGGGTTCGTTTGCCTCTAAGGCGGCTGGGAAACAGGTAAAAAGTTTGGAATCGAAGCCCAATCAAGCCGATTTAATGACGCTCAAAGAACTGGCCGAAGCGGGCAAACTAATCCCATTTATCGACCGGACCTTTTCCCTGGGGGAAGTTCCGACCGCAATTTGCTATCTGGAAGACCGCAGTGTAAAAGGCAAAGTCACTATCCGCGTCTAAATCCCCTGGGGGTGACGCCCGTCACCTGCCGGAACTGTTTACTCAAGTGGCTGTGGCTGTTGAACCCGCATTCCAGGGCAATGTCGATAATGGCTTGATCAGTTTGTTTTAGCAACCGCTTGGCTCGCTCCACCCGCTGCTGAATCACGTATTGATGGGGCGAAATCCCAATCGATTGCTTGAACATCCGCCCAAAATGGAACGGGCTCATCCCCAGTAATTCGGCCAGGTCAGCCAGCTTGATGTCCCCGGTCAATCCGGCATCAATGTAGTCGAGGACTTGATTGAGCTGATAGGTCGGCAACCCGCCTGCATAACTGGGCAACTGGGCTGAGGTTGTACCATGGTGGCGCAGCAGTTGCACCGCCAACATATTGGCCAGAGAGTCTAGATACAGCTCACCTCCCGGTTGACGCTGCTGGACTTCTCCCATCACCAGGGTGGCGATTGATTCGAGCTGCTGGTTTCGACTCTGAAACGTCGGCACTAACGTAAGGCGATCGCCGTCCTTTCCCAGGGATTCTTCCGCGACTTGCTTCAGAAATGCATCTGGAAGCTGAATCTGCAGACAATTTTCAATTCCCTCCCACCGCACAAAGAGGGGAGTATTGGCCGGGGTGATCAACATCTCGCCATGGCAATACAGCCCAGTATGGGTTTTACCATCCTGTTGCTGCAGGTAATGGAGAGGGCGCGGCGTCAGATTCACAAACAGCGTGTGGGCCGTTTCAGCATGAAATTCGCCTTCTCCGGGAGGCAATTGCAGATGCTCAATCTGAATCGTCTCTGTTCCCAGGACTAGCGCTGACTCGCTCGGATGCGAGTTTTCAGGAAAGGAATCGGTTGCCTGGGGCTGAGCAAGCGCCATTGGTTCAATGCCATAGTCACGTCATTGATAGCGAAATACTGGCTGCATATTACGCATCCGTTTCGGATTTTTATCTACACATGGCAATGTTCCTCAATCTTAAGCCTTACCCCCCGACCTCACAAGTCACCGCAAGAACGTGACAACTTCGCAAGAAAGGACAAGCGTCCATCGGTCACGCTCCGTAGGGTAAGGATGTCTCTATTAAGGAAGGTAATGACCCATGATTTGCATCACTGGAGCCGGTGGAACGGTTGGTCGCGAAGTTATCCAACAGCTTGAATCAGTTGGGGTGCCGTTTCGTGCAGCCTACTTCTCGAAAGCGAAGGTAGACGCGGCCCTGGGTAAAGGGCTCGATGCCGTCATCATTGACTACAACCACCCTGAGACCCTGCAGGCCGCGTTTAAAGGCTGTGACCAGCTCTTCCTCCTGGGACCCAACGACTTAAACCAAACGCAGCTTGAACTCAACGCCGTCGAAGCGGCCAAAGCCGTTGGCGTGCAGCACATCGTGAAGCAGTCCGTGATGGGGGCTGAGTCCGAGTCCTACAGTCTTGCCCGACTGCATCGCCCCGTCGAGCAAGCGATTGAAGCCAGCGGCATGACCTGGACGTTTCTGCGCCCGAACAGCTTTATGCAGAATGTCATCACGTTCATGAGCGAAACCATCAAGGCGGAATCCGCGTTTTACAGCGCCAGCGGCGATGCCAAGATCGCCCATGTCGATGTGCGGGACATTGCCGCAGTGGCTGTGAAAACCTTGACGAAACCGACCCATGCGGGACAGGCTTATACATTGACGGGAGCCGAAGCCCTAAGCTACGACGAACTTGCGCAGGAACTTTCGGCGGTGCTAGGGCGCTCCATCAGCCATATTAGTCTTCCCCCGGAGGACTTGAAGCGCGGCATGCTGGCAGGAGGTTTGCCCGAAGCGATCGCGGATCGGATGCTCGATCTCGAACGGTACTACCGCGAAGGCCAAGCCAGCCGCACCACTAATGATATTCAGCGGGTGACCGGTCAGGAACCGCGACGATTTGCGCAGTATGCCCGTGACTGTGCCCCATTACTGCAGCCAGCAGCAGCCGTGGTATGACCCGTTCTCTCTCTCCATCCCAGCAAAACTCGCTGAACTGAGACGTTTATAGCCGCTGTTGACCGGCTTTTGGGGCAACGGCGGCGGGTCTGGAATAAACGTTCTTAAAACCGTCATTTGTCGGAGCTGCATCGCCTGCATCCCCCACTCACCCTCATCGAGGGCCATGTATCGACGGTTGACCATTTTCTCATTGCATTCATGCTCACAGGAGGCGACATGACAGTTGTACAAAGTTTGCGTTCCCCCTTGGTGCTATTCGTTGCCATCGGCAGCGGCCTGACGGCCGGCATTTTCTTTGCGTTTTCGACCTTTTTGATGAAAGCCCTCGGCCAACAATCGGCTGCCGTTGGGATTGCCGCCATGCAGTCGATTAACATCACGGTCATCAATCCCTGGTTTATGGCAGTCTTCTTTGGCCCAGGGGTCATCGGTTTGCTCTTGACCCTGACGACCTTTCGTAAGTTCGAGCAGCCACGGGCATGGTATGGATTGGCCGGAACGGTGATCTATCTCATCGGCACCATTGGCGTCACCATTGCCGGTAACGTGCCGCTGAACGACGCCCTGGCTGTGGTGAATCCTAACAGTGCGGCCGGAGCCTATCTCTGGACCAACTTTTTGACCGATTGGACGTTTTGGAACCATGTGCGGACCATAGCGGCCGCGATCGCCGCTGTCCTCTTTACCCTGACGCTCTAGCCTCGGGAGCAAACCTCGGGTTCTGGTGTGCTCAGCTGCAGAATCCGAGGGAAACCGTGGCGCTACTCGTTAACCCTAAAACTTGGAGAAACGTCCCATGAACCGCCTCACTTCTGTCTTTCTCGTTTTTGCCGCCTTATTACTACTGGCCATTGGCGGCACTATCCTGCTGGTACCCCACACCTTTTACGCGAGTGATGGGATCGTGCTTGGCAATGACCCCAGTCTACTCTCAGAAATTCGGGCTCCCGGTGGCTTGCTGGCAAGTAGTGGTTTGCTCATCCTTCTCGGAGCATTTCGGGCTCGTTTAAGATCACTCTCAATCACGCTCACGGTCCTGGTCTACGGTGCTTTTGGCCTTTCACGTCTAGTTGGTTTCGCTTTGGATGGAATGCCGTCTAGCAATTTCGTGATAGCGACTGGGGTGGAGTTGATCGTGGCGGTGATCGGGCTCATCATGCTCTATCGCCAGCCTGGTGTCGATGCGACTGTTTCTGCTAACTAACTTTGATGACGTCTGACATCATCTCGGCCCTAAAGTAGCCACGCTGCGATTGAAGTTCATTGAATATTCTTGATTGACTTTCTCAACGAAATAATCAAGGTTTCGGGTTCTTCATCATCAATCCAGAGCCTGAATTCGCCCCAAAGGTATTAAACATAAATACCTGATTCAGTGGTTATTGCCGCTATAACTGGGCCGAAATCATCTTCGCCAGTTTAGAGCCGATCAACCCTGTAAATGTGCTTTGAACCGATGACTCTTGAACCGTCCCAGCCAGCCGATGCGTTTCCTGAAGACTCACATTCAAGTGAGCCAGCTCTCGTTTTGAACACAGGGCAAGTTCAAATTGAACAGCTTGAATTGCCTCCAGGTCAAGCAGACTTTCAGGGTGAGACGGCCCCCACGCTGTTTGTAGATCTGTCCTTGTATTGCCTACAGGCTCAAGATGGCAAAACCCATATCGAACTCTATCGCCATGACGATATGTGGGTTACCCCGGCTAACACTCCGCTTTTTGTGCACTGGGAGGGAGATGACAGTTGCCTCAGGGTTCAACTGTCAGTAACACTCTTAAAGCAGGTCGCGGCAGCAACGCTGGAAACGGATGGCGATCGCCTCACCTTAGTGCCGACAGTTCAAAGTCGCCAGCAGCAGCTAGCAGCGCTCTCCACCCTACTGATCGCAGAGGCACAGGAACGCCAAGCTAGCAGTAGGGTGTATTTAAACTCACTAGCAACCGTGCTAGCGGTACAACTGCTGCGCAACTATCGAACGACCTCGGTTCCGTTACCAAGTTATGAAGGTGGGTTACCGACCGAGCAGCTCCATCAAATTCGATACTATATCGATGCCGGTTCGAGGCCCTAAAGTAGCGAAGCTGCGATTTTGGCCCATTTAGGTTCTTCGTGTTGTCAGGCTAGTTGCCCGTGCCTCAGAGCAGCATCTCTTTGGTAAAACGTTCCAAAATTTGTCCAGTTCTGCACGGACGATTCTCACTCAGCTACGTTAGGGCCTCCTGTGGGTATAAGACTGGGGTAAGCCAGATTAGCTAGTTGCGCGCGCAGGCAACTATTCAACCCACCCTGCTCTCAGCTATGGATCTGGAGCAGGGCCATTAGATACCCGTGACGCCCGGAGAGTGAGCAGTAAAGCCGCATGGTAAGAAAAGGCAAAAAATGGCGTGACAGTGTTAAAACTCAATTCCCATACCACAGTGTTTAGACCAATGTAGGAAGATAACGTCCGAAAGTGAATCTAGACTACTTGGCTGCAATGATATGAAGATCTACGCTAGGAAGCGCTCGCATCAGCCGCTGCACGATCGAGCCTTGGGTAAGCAGTTGCCAGCGCGATCGCTGAGTTTCGCCCAAAACAATTTGGCTAAAGTGATTTTCGGCGGCAACGCTGGCAATGGCTCTTACCACATCCTCTGACTCTACCCGCAGAAACTCACCCTCAAATTCGTCGCAGAGCTGTTTGCAGGTTTCAATATGGAGGGCTTCTTCCTTAGACAAGAACTTACGAGGATGGGCAACAAACAACACGAAGAGGCGACCATTCATCTGGCTAGCAATGCGTGCCCCCCGCCGCAGCAGCTGAATTGAACTGGGATAGGTCGAAACACAGACCAGAATGCGTTCATGAACATTGCAGTAGCTTTGGGTATGGCCGTCGTGCCCATTTTCTTCAATGTTGTCGGCCACTTCGCGCAGGGCCAGCTCCCGCAGGGCTACCAGGTTGCGCCGTTGAAAAAAGTTTTGCAGGGCCTCATCAATTTTGGCAGGGGCGTAGATTTTGCCTTCTATCAGTCGCTCCTGAAGCATTTCGGGGGTGACATCTACCACGACAACTTCATCGGCTTCATCTAGCAAGCGATCGGGTACCCGCTCCCGTACGACTACGCCAGAAATGCGGTGTACCAGATCATTCAAGCTTTCCAGGTGCTGAATATTGACGGTGGAGTAAACGTCAATACCGGCATCCAGCACGACTTCCACATCCTGGTAGCGCTTTTCATAGGCGGAGCCAGGGACGTTGGTATGGGCCAACTCGTCAATCAGGATGAGTTGTGGTCGACGCTCTATAATTGCCTGAGCATCCATTTCGCTCAGCGTTCGTCCCTGCCAGAGGACGGGTTTACGGGGAATGAGTTCGAGCCCATCGGCCATACGGGCAGTCTCTTCTCGGCCATGGGTTTCTAGCAAGCCGATCACCACATCTACGCCATCTTGCTTGAGCTGCTGGCCTTCCTCCAGCATGCGATAGGTTTTGCCAACACCCGGAGACATACCGATGAAGATCTTGTGCTTACCTCGGCGGGCGGGCAGAGCAGCGTTTGAGGATGAGATTGATGCGGGATCATACATAGGGAGAGGGTGCGAGGGTGCGTAGCGCGGTGATGGGTTGGTGCGTTGAGAAAGGTAGCAGTCCCAACGCTCTTACGCATTCCCCAATTGATCCAACGCTAGATTCAAGGTGACAGTGTTGACGGCGGGTTCGCCAAAGATGCCGAGGAAGCGACCTTCGGTATGGTCAGCAATCAGGGTTTGCAGGTCGTCCGGGGAGATATTGCGGATGGCGGCGACGCGGGCTACCTGGGCCAGGGCGCTGGCGGGGGAGATGTGGGGGTCGAGGCCGGAGCCGGAGCTGTAGACCAGATCGGCGGTGGGCTCAACTTCTGCCAACTCAAGGATCTCTGCTCTTTCCTCAACCAAGGCAATTAGGTCTGGGTTACTGGGGGCCAGGTTGGTGGCTCCAGATAGGCCGGTGGGGGCCGCATCTTCGCCAATGCTGTAATCGACGGCACTGGGGCGGCTCAAGAAGTATTCTGCGCTGGTAAACGCTTGACCGATTAGGGTTGAGCCGATGACCTGTCCCTGGTCGTTGACGATTAAGCTGCCGTTGGCCTGGGCGGGAAATGCAAGCTGGCCAATGCCGAAGATCAGCAGGGGGTAAAGGGCTGCGGTCAGAATCCAGAGGACGACAGTGGTGCGGATGCTGGTGATAACGTCTTGAAGCATGGTTTTTAGGGGAATTATGGTGATGGGGACAGGTTCCTAACGTTTCAACGTTCTAACGTTCCAACGTTGGAGAATTTGTTGTTATGGCGACGATAGTGACGATCGCGAATCCGCTCCAGGTCTGCTTGTCGAATTTGTCGCTGCACTCGGCCTAAGCGAAGCTGCTCACGAATTTGGTTGATCAGTTTTTTCAGCATGATTAAAATCGCTCTGGCTGAAGGATGACGGCGGTGAGGTAGACGGCGAGGCCCGTGACAACGAGGCCGAGCAGCCCCAGGGCGTAGGCGTTGCCGCGTTCGAGAGATTCGGTGGCGGCGTAGAGGGCGGGTGCGATCACAAGGTTTAAGCAAAGCGCTATAAACAAGCCCACCGCGACCCGGTGGCGGCGCTGCTGCACGGTTTCAAGCCAGGTATTGAGACGTTCTAGGGGCTGTAAGTTAGACCAATTCATGGCGTAAATCTCCGTTACTAATAGGTAGGGAATGTTGTGGCTGTCTTCAGCGATTAGGGAATGTTGTGGCTGTCTTCAGCGATTGAAGCGGGGCCGGAGTTTACCCTGGCTAAAGGCGGCTCGGTCCAAGTTTTCCTGGGCGGGCTGATAGGCTGGGTCCAGGCTGTAAGCCGCTCGGTAGAGTTTGAGCGCTTCTAGACAATCCCCCAGGTGCTCGGTAATTTGCCCCAGCAAGGTCAGTCCCTCGGGGCGTTCAGGAGCTAGCTTGAGCGCTTCTCCAATCAGCTCACGGGCCTGGTCAAAATCACATTGTTGAGCCGCTTGCCGAGCCAGGGTAATCAGCTCGTCGTAGTTATTTGAGTCTGAAAAAGACATGCTTCGTAAGCTCTTAAGTCCAGTTGATGCGATCGCTAAAAGGTTCATAGTTGGGCTAGGCCAGCCCCACGCCTCCCACAATCAGGTCAATTACCTTAATGGCGATGAAGGGGGCGATGACGCCACCTAGGCCGAAAATCAGCATGTTGCGCTGCAGGAGCTGGTTGGCGGTCAGCGGGCGGAACTTAACCCCTTTAAGGGCCAGAGGAATCAGCGCCGGAATAATCAGCGCGTTGTAGATCAGGGCCGAGAGCACCGCCGACTGGGGGCTGTTCAGGCCCATGACGTTGAGGGCACCGATGCCAGCGGCGGCAAACATAGCCGGGATGATGGCGAAGTATTTGGCGATGTCGTTGGCGATGGAGAAGGTGGTCAGCGCCCCCCGCGTAATCAGGAGCTGCTTACCGATGGTGACTAGGTCGATCAGCTTGGTGGGGTCAGAGTCGAGGTCAACCATGTTGGCGGCTTCTTTGGCCGCCTGGGTGCCAGAGTTCATCGCTACGCCGACGTTGGCCTGGGCCAGGGCGGGGGCGTCGTTGGTGCCGTCGCCGGTCATCGCCACCAGCTTGCCCTTGGCCTGCTCGGCCTGGATCACCTGAATCTTGTCTTCGGGGGTGGCTTCGGCCACGAAGTCATCGACTCCGGCTTCTTTGGCAATCACGGAGGCGGTGATGCGATTGTCGCCGGTCAGCATCACCGTGCGTACCCCCATGCGGCGGAGTTGGTCAAACCGTTCGTGAATGCCGGGTTTGATGATGTCTTTGAGGTAGATCACCCCGTAGATATCTTCGTTGCGGCAAACGGCCAGGGGCGTGCCGCCCAGCTCCGAAACGCGGGTAAAGGCCGCTTCGAGTTCTGCCGGAGCCTGTCCGCCCCGCGATCGCACAAAGCCTCGAATCGCATCGACGGCTCCCTTGCGCACCTCTTCACCGGAGGGCAGGTCGGTGCCGCTCATGCGGGTGCGGGCCGAAAATTCGACGGCTTCGGCCCGATTGGTGTTGAAGTCAACCTGTGCTCCCAGCTTTTCGGCCAGTCGCACGATGGATTTGCCCTCGGGGGTGGTGTCGAACACGCTGGCAGCCAGGGCGATCGCCGCCACATCCTGCATTGAGTGCCCGTTGAGGGGAATGAATTCTTCCGCCAGACGGTTCCCCAATGTGATGGTGCCGGTTTTGTCGAGCACCAGAGTATTGATGTCGCCGCAGGCTTCCACCGCCCGACCAGAAGTCGCCACCACGTTGAACTGCGCCACCCGGTCCATACCGGCGATGCCGATCGCGCTCAGTAAACCCCCAATGGTGGTCGGAATCAGCGCCACCAGCAGCGCGATCAGAATGGTAATGCCCACTGGACTATTGACGTAGCTGGCCGGGGTGGGAATTGTGGCCACCACAATCAGGAACACCAGGGTGAGCACCGCCAGCAGCACCGTCAGGGCAATTTCGTTAGGGGTCTTGGTGCGTTCGGCCCCTTCTACCAGGGCAATCATGCGATCGAGGAAGCCCTTGCCGGGGTCAGCGGTGACGTGGATGGTCAGCTCGTCGGACAGAATACGGGTGCCGCCCGTGACCGAGCTGGCCACGTCAGAGCCGGGCTCTTTCAGCACCGGAGCCGATTCTCCGGTAATCGCCGATTCATCGACCGAAGCCACGCCTTCAATCACTTCACCATCGACCGGAATCACATCGCCCGCGATTACTTTGATGCGATCGCCCCGGTGCAGCTGAGTCGAGCTGACCTCCTCAACGGAGCCGTTAGGGCGCAGGCGACGGGCTGTGGTCTCCGACTTGGTGGAGCGCAGGGCATCAGCCTGGGCCTTCCCTCGGCCCTCGGCCACCGCCTCGGCAAAGTTGGCAAACACCAGGGTAAAAAACAGAATCAGCGTCACCAGGCCGTTAAACAGCCGGGGGCTGGTGTCCTGTACGGGGCCAAAGATAAACGGGTTGACCGTCAGAATGGCCGTGATGATGGTGCCAACCCAGACCACAAACATGACCGGGTTTTTTACCATGACGCGGGGGTCGAGCTTGGCAAAGGCCTGGCCAAAGGCGCGCTGGTAAAGACCAGAGGTGTTCACTTTAGGGGTATGGCGGCGAGTTTCACGAGACCCGCCAGGCTGGTGGGTAGCCGTTTCAGTTTGTTGAGCAGTCATAGATTAACTCTAGGAAGTTCAAAAAGGCTGGAGATTCAAGCAAAAATTGTTAGCTCAGTCCGAGGGCCGCCTGGACGATCGCAAACCCCTCCGCCACCGGCCCCAGCACCAACACCGGCAGGAAGGTCAGCGCACCGAGAATAACGATGGTGCCTGCGGTGACGCCGGTAAACAAAAACGTATCGGTGTGCAGGGTGCCTGCGGTTTCAGGAACCGGTTGCTTGTGGGCCATGCTGTCAGCCAGGTAGACCAACGCGGCGATGGGGACGTAGCGGCCAACCAGGAGCGAGAAGCTGGTGCTGAGGTTCCACCAGGGGGTGTCGTCTACCAGCCCTTCAAACCCGGAACCGTTATTGGCGGCAGCAGAGGCATATTCGTAAATCACCTGAGAGATGCCGTGGTAGCCGGGGTTGGTGATACCGGCCAGAGTGGCGATATCGGGGGCACCAACGGTTTCGGGAAAGGCCAGGGTAATCGCACCCGGAATCAGAATGGCGATCGGGTGAACCAGCAGAATGATGCTGGCCAGAACGATTTCTCGCTTCTCGATTTTGCGGCTGAGGAATTCAGGGGTGCGGCCCACCATCAGCCCGGTGAGGAAGACGGTGAGAATCAGAAACACAAACAGGTAGGCGGTGCCGGTGCCCTGACCACCCCAGATGATCTGCAAAAACAGGTCTGAGAGAGTGGCAAAACCGCCGGGGGGCATGAGGGAGTCGTGCATGCCGTTTACCGCACCGCACATAGTTCCGGTTGTTGTTACGGCCCACAGCGCCGTCAAGGCCCAGCCAAAGCGGACTTCTTTGCCCTCCAGGTTGGGGGCTTGGCCGCCCAAAATGCCATTCACCACCGGATTGCCATGGAACTCGCCCACAGCGGTAATACCGACCATGACGGCGTAGAAGATGAACACCATGCCAAAAATCAGCCAGCCCTGGCGCGGTTTTCCGGCCATGATGCCGTAGGTGAGAATCAGTGCCGCCGGAATCACCACCATAATGATGGTTTCCAATAGGTTGGTGAAGTTGTTGGGGTTTTCATAGGGGTGGGCGGAGTTAATGCCGAAGAAGCCGCCACCGTTTTCACCCAGCTCTTTAATGATTTCAAAGTGGGCCACGGGGCCACGGGCAATATATTGCGTAGTACCTTCCAAGGTTTGCGCCACAGCAGGGCCAGCGAAGGTTTCGGGCACTCCGGCGATGACCAGGGCGATCGCCCCCACTACCGAAAGAGGTAGCAAAATCCGAGTGATTGACACAATTAAATCGGTGTAGAAATTGCCCAGGGGACGCCCCGTTAGCCCGCGAATGAAAGCGATCGCCACGGCAATGCCTGTGGCTGCCGAGGTAAACATCAAAAAACCCAGCGCCCCCACTTGGCTAAAATAGCTGTAGGTAGTTTCGCCGGAATAATGTTGTTGGTTGGTATTGGTTACAAAGGAGATGGCGGTGTGCAGCGCCAGATCCCAGTCAGGCGCATTCAGATTGGTGGGGTTTAGCGGCAGCACCCCCTGCAACATGAAGATGGCAAATACCAAAATCCCCATCACGAGGTTGCTGATTAGCACAGCGCGGATATATTGCCCGCCGGTCATTGGGCGGCCATCGAGCACGCCCGATCCCGCAAAGACTGCCCGCTCTATGGGCGAAGCCACTCGATCAAGCCAAGTTCTCTCACCGAGAAACACCTGAGCCATATAGCGTCCCAGAAGCGGTGCAACAATGGCCAAAACAGCAAACATTAGAGCAATTTGAAGAAAACCTTGCAGCATTGGACTCAAAAATTGAGGGCAAAAAAATGGTGCATCAGAAAACAGGCAACCCTAGGCCACTTTTTGCTTAAGTTGCAGAAAATTCTCTAAGGCAGGTGAAATCGAAGGATTCATGGCGATCGCAATCAGCGAATCCCCATCTTGAACGACTGGATTTTCATGAGCAGGAACTAAGCGTTCCGTTCGAACTAATCCTAAGAAATGACAGTCCTCGGGCAGCTCGATTGCCTCAAGCGACTTACCTAGATGAACACTATGAAAATAGATAGTGCAGGTTAAGATCTTCGCCTTCATGGAGAAAATTCCTTGTCAAACAATGCGTAGAACAACTCTATTCTGACGCTTTGCCTGGCAAAAACAAGGTATAGAAAGCTGTTTATAGCGAAATTATATTGACTTGTCTAAGCCGCAGATATAGTAGCGTTTAGACAAGCAATAAACGACATATATCATTTGATATAAATACTGACAGTCAGCTCAAAATAACACCTAGAATAGATTGACAAATGGCTGAGTTTGGAAAGTTCGAACGTTCAAAATTTGACGTTTAAGCGCTCCTGCCCCCGGTGCCCCATTCCCCCTCCCCTGTATGCGTCGCTTCAAACCCAATTGGCAACGAACCCACTGGCTGATCGCCGCCCTCTTTGTTGTAGTAATTGGGTTGGAATACAGCACGCCACCTCCTTATGTGTTTGGCTATCTGTACATTGGGGCAGTGTTACTGGCCAGTGGGCGGTTAGGGCGCGGGGCGACACGGTGGGTAACAGCGATCGCCATTGCCCTTACCCTGCTAAACCTGGTGATTCCTGGCCTAGAGCCGATTACCACGGTGACCATCGCCAACCGGGCCATTACTGTTCTGGCGCTAGCGGTGACGGGATGGCTGAGCGAACGCATTCAGCGCTACGAAAAGGCCATCACTCACCAGCACGCCCAAATTCTGGCCCAAGCCCAGCTGGCCCGCATGCGGGAAGACTTTGTCTCGACCCTAACCCACGACCTGAAAACGCCGCTGCTGGGAGCGATAGAAACTCTTCAGGCTCTCGATACTGAGCAGTTTGGGGTTGTCACCTCGGCCCAGCGACGCGCGATCGCGATCATGACCCGCAGCCATCAGACCACACTGCGATTGGTTGAGACCCTGATGGATGTCTACCGCAACGACAGCGAGGGGCTGCGCCTCAACCCCACGGCGGTCGATGTAGTCGCCCTGGCGGAGGACACGATCATGCAGCTCGCGGCCCTCGCGGCCTCGCGGCAGGTACGTATTCGCCTGCACCAGGGGGAATCCGACTTTCGCCAGCCCTGCTGGGTCAGGGCTGATGTGCTCCAGCTCCAGCGGGTGCTGAGCAACCTGATTGCCAACGCCATTCACCATTCCCTGCGAGGCAGCCTGGTAGAAGTGGTGGTTCGCCCCAAAGGGGATGATTGCCTGGTGCAGGTGCTCGACCAGGGTCAGGGCATCGCCACCGATGAAACGGCCCACCTGTTTGATCGGTTTTACCAGGGCCACAGCGATCGCCAGGCCAAGGGCACCGGGCTAGGCCTCTATCTCAGCCGCCAAATCGTGGAGGCCCACGGCGGCACCATCTGGGCTGAGTCGCGCCAGCCCAAGGGGGCCGTGTTTGCCTTTCGGCTGCCCGCCCAGCCTCCGGTGCAGGATAATAGCCTGATGGTACGTGCCGCTAACTCCTGATGACTGACCAGCCCATCGATATTCTCCTGGTCGAAGACGATGAGCTGTTTCGTCTAGGGCTCTCTACCCGGCTACAGCAGGAGACGACGCTGCATGTTGCCGCCGAAGCGGAAGACGGCGAAACGGCGATCGCCCTGGTCAATCAGCAACCCTTCGACGTGGTGCTGTTGGATATTGGCCTGCCGGGAATTGGCGGCATCGAAGCCTGCCGCCAGATCAAGCAGCAGCACCCCAACCTGCCGGTACTGGCCCTCACCTCCCACAACCAGCCCGCCCTAATTGCCCGATTGATCGAGGCCCAGGCCCAAGGCTACTGCGTCAAAGGCATTGCCGCCGAGGCGCTGGTACTAGCGATTCGCTCGGTCGCCGTAGGGGCCACCTGGTGGGATGCGATCGCCTCCCAGGAGATTCAAGCTGCCTTCCAGTCATCCACTCTAAAACCGCCCTCTGCCAATGCTCTGACGACCTCACCCACTCTCACCAAGCGCGAGCATGAGATTCTAGAGCTGATGGCCGCCGGGCAGAGTAATCAGGAAATTGCCGAAACCCTCTACATCGCCCCCGGCACGGTGCGCGTTCACGTCCACGCCATTTTGCAAAAGCTGGAGGTGCGCGATCGTACCCAGGCTGTTGTTGTGGCGATGCAGATAGGTCTGGTTTCGCCCTAGGAAAATTTTAGGGAATAGCAATGCCTTGATTCTTGGCTTAACTGTTTAGTTGCCCGCGCCTCAAAGCAGCATCACAAGCTCTCTCGGCACCTCTTTCGTGAAACGTTCCACAATTTGTCCAGCGCGGTGCTGGAAAATTACCACGCAGCTACGCAGGGCCTCCTGGTGGTATGGGGGTGGGGTCAGCCAGAAGAGCTAGCTGCGCGGGCAGGCAACTACTCGTTCTGTCTTGCCCTTAACACGCTTAAGGCCACTGAGCACAAGCCTATCGCAACATCACTGTTACCGACGCCCCCAGACTAACTTCCGGCAGGTCATCCTCTCTGGGTTCATTGTGTGAAGCTTATGCCTTCCATAGACAGGCCGCCCCGATTACTATGCTTTATCCAAGAGAAATAAAACCCTAGAGTTTTCATTTTTTATTCATTTTCCAAAATCTAATGAGATATTTTGCGTTTAGTTAAAAATGTGTTAGATGTTGTCTATAGATCCGCATTTTCTATTAATTAATCAGCGCATTGATATGAGTCCAATACAGCCCTATCAACCTCTACTATTGAGATTCTTGCATGGGCTAACAGGATTGTGTCTGATTGCCGCCATCTTGACTGCATTCTGGACTTACAACAGCTACGATGGCCGATGGGGAAGTATTTCACTGCCTAAATTTCAAGCTATTGAGGGCATACACGGCACTTTTGGCTTGTGGACATTACTGATTTTTCCGGCTTTTGTAGTCTATGCCTCTCGATCAGGTAAAAGGCGCTTAATCCAGGCTAACTCTCTGACAAAGCTCACTAAAATTGGTCAGCCAATCTGGTGGTATACACTAAATCAAATCTGCAATACTTTGGCGCTTTTAGCCTTAACCTTTGCCCTCTTTAGCGGCAAGATGATGGATGAAAAATGGCTACCTGAAGGAGAGTTAACTCATGGATGGTACTATGCTCATCTCATATCTTGGGTCGTGATGGTGGCGGCGATCGCCCTTCACCTCCTGATCAACGCCAAGGTTGGGGGGGCACCGCTGCTGCTTTCCATGGTGCAGTGGCGCTACCGAACCCAAGACAGTCCTATCCGTTGGCCCCAGCAGGTGGCTCAGTGGTGGAGACGTTACTGGCCCAGACCTTGGTCTGGGTGGTGGCAGTCCCGGTCTGCTCTAATTGGCCTCGAAGCGGCCCTACTAGGTAGTATTCTAGCGGCCTGGCTCATCCCAATTTTCAAAGGTTAAAGAATCTGGGTTCTGCATCTATGCGATTGCGGTGATGGCAGATCGTCTAGTTGCCCGCGCCGCAACCAGGCCGCAGCTGCATCTCCTGCGGAACCCCTCACTACACACGGCATTCAAGTCAATTGAGAGGTTTGGATGCGACTTTTAGGTAGAACGGCAAAATCAGGCTTTGAGAAAACTGGCACAAGCCAACACAGGCCAAACTTAGCCCACTTTTTTACCCTACTGGCACAGAGCACATATGCTCAGGGTTTATGAAGTGGGGTAGCGAAGTGCACGGGGCTTCCCCCTTGCTATCATCAAGCCCTTTGCAGAGTCCTCACAACAGGAGCAAGATGGCGCTACTGGGGTGGTCAAAGTTGGGTATCGCCCTTTGGGGCCGGTCTTCAACCATCGCAGGTCGGTGTTTGAGGCGTGCCTAGCGGGAGCATTGGCATAGGTGGGGTACCTTTTGTAGGAGATATTTACCCCCTCGACCTAGCATGGCCCCTCGCAAGCAGGCTCAGTCGGTTTATCAACTCAAGATCACGCTCAGAGACATTCGCCCACCGATTTGGCGACGGGTGCAGGTGCGTAGCGATGTCACCCTGGGCCATTTGCACTGGGTCATTCAGCACGCCATGGGCTGGACTAACTCCCACCTCCATTCATTTACCATTCGCGACATTGACGACGGACAACCAATGCCTGATTTAGGCTTTGACGAGCTGGGTCTGCGTGACGAGCAAAAGGTCAAACTGAGCAAAGTCATTGCCGGAGAAGGGTTTAAGTTCTCATACCTCTACGACTTTGGCGACTCTTGGGAGCATGAGATTTTGGGTGAGAAGGTGCTGCCCGCTGACCCTGAGGCTAGCTATCCGGTTTGCATCAAAGCCAAACGCGCCTGCCCTCCCGAAGACTGTGGCGGCGTTTGGGGCTATCAGAATTTTCTAGACGCGATCCAATCCGCCGACCATCCAGAACATGAGGAAATGCTCGAATGGGTGGGTGGCTCTTTTGACCCAGAAGACGCTGAACTCGATGAGGTCAATCATTTGCTCAAGACAATTCCCCATGACACCACTGGGTTTGAAGGCAGTTTCCCCATGTAACGAGTCCACACTTGATGCCAAATGACATTGGCAAAACTGGGATGCACCTGGTGGTGAGGCGCTTCGTGTTTATTTTAAGGATTGCAGGGCGAGCTTTTTGATCAGTGCTGCTGTCAGTGCGCCATTGTTAGCAGCGGCCATAGTTGTGCGATCGCATCTTCGGACTCAGTTTCCCCATCACCTGCTCGAACGGATCCGCCGTCCAAATTTCCGCTTAGTCGTGGCGATCGCGATATTAGAGGCCAGCCGCTTCAAAAATGTCAGCCGCCGTCACGGCCAACTCTGGAAATGTGATCGAAAGAATGCGATCGCCCCCGCGAAACTGCTGGAGCTGATATTCGCCATTGATCAGGGTGTACACCGAAACCGTCGGTGTCTTGGGTGAGCCAATGTAGCGGATAGCCCCTACCGCCAGGTAATCCACAATCCAGTACTCTAGGATGCCAAGGGCCTCGTACTCAGCCAGTTTATAAAGATAATCATCGCGCCAGTTGGTTGAGCTAACCTCTACCGCCAGCTGAATCGGTTCCTCTAAAGCGGCATAGGCTTTGGGGTCAGCCGCCCAAACGGCTTTGTCAATCACGCTGACATCAGGAGTGCGGCCCTGCACCAGGCCATCATCGCGGCGGGTTTTAACCGAGGCAAACCGCGAGACCTTGTAATTCAGGCGATCGCGCTTGACCTGGTCTCGAAAAGCGTCGTAGATAAAATCGGCCACGTCATCATGGGCACGGGTCGCCATCAGCTGAACTCGCTCCCCATTGACCAATTCATAGCGATTGCCATCTTCAGGCGTTGTCTCCAGAAAATTTAGAAAGCTGAGTGGTGGTGCAATGGCTTGAGTCATGGTGACAAATGGCCCCAGCTAGGCAATGGCACAAAGTCCCTTTAGTTTAGCGCTATGGACCTAATAGATGCGGAAGGACAAGTCAATCAACGATGTGAGGTAGCTTTGCTGGGTGCGATGGCCCGAGGCCAATCTTTGGCCATCGTAGACCTAAAGCAGGTTTGACAGCCTGCGCCCTTGGCGGGGCGCAGGGGCAGGTTCTGGGGGAGATGAAATGCGATCGCCCGCTCTATCTTTCCGTCTGAGTGCTAGCTTCGAACTCCCTCATAATTCTTGAAATTTCGGGTAATTGTTCTTTGTCAGCTACCTCCAGAACAATCAACGAAATCAGCTGGTCTATGACTTCTCCACTGTCTAATTGAACATCTGGCTCGATGATTTTTGTTCTTTCTTTGACAATAGCTTGAAAGCTAAACCTTTCTGCTTGAGGGGATCTAACTCGCTTACCATTGCGCTTGTTTCGAAAGAAAGACGCATCATTGACCTGCACTTTCTCTCCTACCTGAAAGCCAGGATCAAAATCATAGGAAGCAATCCGATAACTTGTTATTTCCCGCTCTTCCCCTGGATAAATTGGGAGTTCAACATTAACAACGCATTCAAACATAATAACGACTCCAAGAACATATGTACTTCTAGTGAGGGTAGCGTGATTTCTCAGATTTGACTGCGATCGCACCCTATGACTCCTCACGGCTGTTGGAGTCTTGGGCCTCGCGCCGTTGGCAGATCCGGCGAAAGTGACTCAGCCCGGTGTTAAGTGATGTAGTAATGGCCCAAGCTACGACAGCATGGCAAACCCACTCGGGGAAATCGAACGTCCAGCCTTCCATAACTCTTTGTCCTCTAAAAACTTCAGAGGGAGAGTTCCTACGCAAAAAAAGGGAGCCGAAGATCCCGAAAACTACCTCATCAACTGACAGTGGACCCTGCCGCCACGCTGCCCATCGAGCAGCTGCACATGTCCACGAGGAATCGTGCAGGGCACCGACACCGCAAAGCGCCTAGGCCTAGAAGGCCCCGATCGCACCAGCACCAAGTAGTCCACCACCGCTGACCACTTGACTGCGAACTCAGACGGAACTGACTGTACAGAAAGAACTAAGGCAATACAGCCCTCCTACGCCTGCGGTTCCCCCCGGTGGCGGCCAAGCTAGATGCAAGAGCAAGGCATGCCCCAAAAACTTTTAAGCATCACTGGTTTTGGAGAGGGCGCGTGGAGATTGAGTTGCTAAGCTACCGGCAGCGAAAACGAAAACCGGCTCCCCTCTCCTATCTGGCTTTCCACGGTAACGGCACCCCCCTGCAACTCCACCAGGTCTTTCACAATCGTCAGCCCCAACCCCTTTCCGCCTGGGTTGCACCGCTGCGCCGCCTCAGAGCGCCGATGCAGCTTAAACACCGTCTGGAGGTCAGCCGCCGCAATCCCCAGGCCGGTATCGACAACCGCCGTCCAGACGAAATTGTGCTTCACCTTAACCTCGACCGCAACGCTGCCCTGGGGCGTGTACAGCACCGCATTCCTCAGCAGATTCTCCAAAATCTCATAGACCTGGTCAGGATCCGCCCACGCCGCAGGCAGGGCGTCAGGGCACCGTATCGGAATCGACCGCCCTCGGGCCTCCGGCAGCGATGACACCAGCTCTACCACATCACCGATGATGGCAGGCAGCGCACACACCTGACAGCGCGTCGGCAGATAATCATCCATCCGCTTTGAATAGTCCGAGATCGCCTCCGCCAGGCGGTTCACCCGCTCGATCTGCCGCAGCTGCTTGCCCAACAGGTCAGGCGTCAATGGCCGAGACCCCTGAAGGGCCAACTCTAAATCCCCCTTGAGTACCGTCAGGGGCGTGTTGATCTCATGTATCAGCACGGCCAGCCGCTGTCGCCGCCGCTGCTCCACCGTCTGTAGACTCATCGCCAAACGGTTAAAGTCAACCGCCAAGCGCCGCAGCTCCGGCACATCACTCAACGGAGCCCGCGCCTCCAGGTCACCCGCCATAAACGCCGCCATCGCCTGCCGCAACGCCTTGAGCGGCCTGACAATGATTTCTCCCGACGACAGACTCAGAAAGATGACCATAGTGATCACTGCCAGACCGACTTCTAATCCTCCCTCCGCTAGCGAGGGATAGATCGCCGTAAGGCTAAGCGCAATCAGCACCCCCAACCCCAACGTCACGATGTGGGAGGTCAGCAGCTGCATCTGCAACGGCGCAGAGCGCCAGGCCTGCCTAATCGATGGCATCTTCAAACTTGTATCCAACCCCTCTGACAGTTTTGACCAACGGATTCACCCCCTCCGGCACTCGCAGTTTCGAGCGGAGTGCTTTGCGTAGCCTAAAGACGCAAGAATCGACCGTACTGTAGTCATTCCCAGGGTGGTCGAGGCCCCAAATATCGTCCAATAACTGTGACCTGGGGTAAACCTGACCCGGCTGCCGGGCCAGTTTCGCCAGCAGATCAAACTCCAGCGCCGTTAGCACCAGATCAACCCAAGTGTCGCTCGGCGACGCCCGGACGCTGCACCGCCGATGGGTTTGATGCAACCGCAGATGTTGGTGCCAAATCAATGCCCCATCGGCGGACGGTGCATTTTCTGCATGGTATAACTCGCGCCGTAGCCGCGCTTGCAGCCGAGCGATTAACAGATCGGTGTCAAAGGGCTTAGTTATGTAGTCATCGGCCCCGGTAGCCAGGCCCGAAAGTTCATCGGTCTTCCCCCGCCGCGCCGTCAGCATCAAAATGTAGGGTTCTGGCCTCAGAGCCAGCCGCCGGACACGGGTACAGACCTCAAGGCCATTCATACCGGGCAGCATCAAATCCAGAACGATGACATCGGGCTGGAGCTGCTGGCATAGCTCTAGCCCCTGCTCGCCGGTCTCGGCCCAGTAGCTGGTGTAGCCCGCCGCCTGAATGCAGGCCTGAATGGTATCGGCCACATCTGCGTCATCTTCAATGATGAGAACAACCGCCATGGCAATCGTCAGAGCAAGGGACAGTCAACCCCGCCGGTACCAGCGGAGCCATATCTAGGATAGAGACGGTTGCTTGGCCAAGCCGGTTCTCGTGTCATGCAAGTGTGGGCTGCTAAAAATCATCTAGGCCCGCCGCTGCCAGATCCACATCGATATCAATAAATGGTTTAGGTTCAGCTTGCACCGGTGCCCGTGACTCCGCCGCCCTTGTTAGAGCAGACAGCGGCTGAGACCCAGGGGATTGAGCCATGACGAGTACTGGCGGCGTTCCGGCGCTCGCCAGAAACCGGGTCTGAAGCTGTAGACTGCGCAGCTGCATATCTTCCAGCAGGGTTTGGGCCAAGGCCTGAAGCTCCAACTGGCTCAGGTCTGGTTCCAAAGCCCAAGGCAGATAAAACACCTTCAACGCCCTGAGCACCGACTCTCGCAGTGATATTGCCGGGTTCGTTTTCAAATAGGTGAAGAGCCGCCCCGCCTCTGAATCCACCTCCACATCCAGACGCAAGATCACCCGCTGCCGACCGCTCATGCTGGCACCTGCTGGAGTGCCTGGGTGCTGTAAGCCCTGGTAGCCAACCACTTCACCCCGCCATAGCAGTCGGCAAAGCGCACCTGGTCGATCTCAGAGGTGACCTCCTGAAGCCGGTACGCCATTTCTTGAGCCAGATCGGGCAGCCAGTTGGGCGTCGCACCAGGTAACGTCGCCAGGTAGTCCGTCAGATGTGGCCGCAAGAGCGTCGCTGCGGTACCGCCGCCAATCAACACCTCGTATTCCGTCAAATCGAGGGCGGCAAAATGCTCACTCAGATGGTGCCGCACTTGCTCCCAGTAAAACGCCTCCGCCTCCTGCCTGCGCTGGCTCAGCGGAAACACCTTGCCCGGCTGATCCGGAAACTGCACCGCCTCCTGCTGGGTTAACAGCGCCTGCACCAGGTAGGGATTTTCCGGCTCACAGAGCGTTTGGGCCACCGCTTCAAGGAAAGCGACATAGCCCAATTTTTCCGAATCACTGGGCTTCCCTGTCGGGGGCTTGCCCTGACGAAACACCAAAAAGCTCAAATCGCGATGGCCAATCATCAGCACGACATAGTTTTGGCGGCTGGCCTGATGCTGCTGCGCAAGGTGCTGCTGCTTGCGCCAGAGCACCAGCCCTGCTGCCTCCGGCAGCACCTTAACGCTATCGATCTGGAGATCGTAGGCCTGCCCTCGATAGAGAAAGCGACCCGTTTCTTGCAGCCGCTGAGTCAACTCCTCGGCCTCGGACAGGTACTCCTCAAACGGCAGCGCGATGCCAATATCCAGATGCAGGGTTTCTAGGTGATGGATGTGGGCCATTTCCCCTACCGCGCCCAGGCTGCGGAGATGGGCCAGGGTGCTCTTGCGCAGGGTGGCTGTGGACTTGTTCGGTCGCCCCTCGGCATCATCGGCCAGGGCATAGGCCTGATTGTTCCACTGGAGATAGGCCCCAGCCCCCAGGCCACCCCCGTACTCCTGACCCTGGTGACGCAGCACCTCCAGCTCCGAGGGCGGCAAATCCGCCACCTTGGGTGGACAGGCATAGCCGTAGCAGCGGTTGCCATCGGTTAAACAGGCCTTGGTACCGGACATACCAAGGTCGATAAAGAGTTGATGGGTAGCCATGGATAGTTCCTTTATCGGCATGGGGATTAGATGGCATCCACCCGCGTTAGACGCGGCTAGCCCCAGGTGACCAAGCTGAGGCTATCTGCGTCAGACGACGGTAATTGGCGTGCGATCTGTCCCGACTATAGAGAGCAACTTTCACAAAGTCCGTGCAGCCCGTGCACGGATTTTGAGGGATTTCTCCCTTACGGTGACGGTTGCCCCCAAGGAGGAAGACGTTCTCCAACGGTCTGACACGATGCCACTGCTGGCAGGGCAGAACCTTCTAAACCCCATCTGCTCAATGGTTAAGGGACTTTCAGCCCCATGCTCTCGATGTGCTCGGTCTCCGCTGCTCAGGCCGAAACCTACTACGAAAAAGACGACTACTACACCGCAGGCACCGACGCGGCTCGCTCAACCGCTCGGTGGTATGGCCAGGGCGCGAGCACCCTTGGACTCCAGGGCGAGGTCAAGCCCGAGGACTTCAAAGCCCTGCTCCACGGCACCGCCCCCAACGGTGAATGCCTCCACGCCCGCGCCATCGATCCCACCCGTCATCGGGCCGCCACCGACTACACCTTCTCAGCCCCCAAGAGCGTCTCCATTGCCGGGCTGGTGCAAGGCGACGAGCGAGCGATCGCCGCCCACAACCAGGCCGTCGATACTGCCTTGGGCGTTTTGCAGGAGCGCTTTGCCCAAGCCCGCGTCAGCACCCCCGAAGGGCGGCAGCGGGTGGTGACCGGCAACATCGTCGCGGCGGTGTTTCAGCACGACAGCAGCCGCGAACTCGACCCGCAGCTGCACAGTCACTGCGTCGTGATGAACACTACCCAGTTATCAGACGGGGCCTGGCGCAGCCTTAGCAACGAAGAAATTGTGGCCAACCAGATCCTGCTGGGAGAGATTTATCAAAACGAGCTGGCCTACCAGCTGCGGCAGTTCGGCTACGACATCGTCCCCCAGGGCAAAGGCCAATTTGAACTGAACGACTACAGCCCCACCCTGCTCAGCACCTTCTCAACCCGCACCCGCCAGATCGAAACCTACCTCCAGCAGTGGCAGCAGAGCCTGGAGGAAACCCAGGGCACCCCACTCCATGCCAGTCAGAAAAAGCAGGCCACTCTGCGCACCCGCAAACGCAAACAGGCCGTGCCCCGCGAGGTGCTGCTAGCGGCCTGGCAGCAGCAGCTTAGCGATCAAACCCTTGCCCTGCCCGAGGTGCCTCACCAGGAGCGCGATCTTTCCACTGCCGCCCACTACCAGGCAGACGAGATGGCCCGCTTGGGCACCGCCCACGCCTCAGAGCGAGAGTCAGTCTTTCGCCGGGGGAAAGTAGAGCGCTTTGCCCTAGAGCATGCCCTCGGTGAAATGCCGTGGGCCACCCTATCCCAGGCGATCTCAGCCCAAGGCGAGCTGCTGTCCGTCGAGGCCACCAAGGACAAGTACACCACCGCCGCCGCCCTGCACCGGGAACGAGACACCATTCAGCTCATGCACCAGGGGCAGCACCAGTGGGCACCGATTCTAGGCGATGCCGAACTCCAGGAGCAGCTGCGGCAGTGGCCGACCCTCAGCGCCGGGCAGCAGCGAGCGCTCACCCTGGCTTTGACCAGTCGCGATCAGATGTTGGCCTGGCAGGGCCTGCCGGGCAGCGGCAAGACCTTTGTGTTGCAGGCCTTCAAGCAGACTGCTGAAGCCCAGGGCTTTTCAGTGCGAGGGTTTGCCCCCAGCGCCGAGGCGGCCAACGTACTGGGCAAAGAAGCCGGGCTACCGACCGACACCGTGGCCAGCCTGCTGCACGCCCCAGCGCCTGGGCCAGCAACTGAACAACGAGAAATCTGGGTCGTCGATGAGGCTGGGCTGCTCTCCGCCAAAGATGCCCATGGACTGCTAAGCCTGGCCGTCGAGCAGCAGGCTCGCGTCATTCTGGTGGGCGACACCCGCCAGCTCTCGGCGGTGGAGGCGGGCAACCCGTTCAAAAGTTTGCAGGCTGGAGGCATTCAAACCGCCTTTCTCGATGAGTCTCGACGACAGAAGACGGCAGCCCTGAAGCAGGCCATTAACTTGCTGGCCACCGACCAGACGGAAGCTGCCTTTCAAACCTTGATGGGAGCGGGTGTGATTCAAACGATTCCATTCCCCCCAGCACGCCTCCAGCAGGTGGCCATCGACTACCTGGCCATGGGCGAGACAGAGCGCAGCAAAACTCTGCTGCTCGCCGGAACTAACCAAGAGCGCTTAGCTCTCACCGCCCTGATTCGCACCGGGCTTCAGGCTCAGGGCCAGCTAAGCACCGACGCCTTTACTCTGACCTCGCTGCGGCGCAAAGACATGACCCAGGCCCAGGCAGGCTATGCCGCCCACTACGCCAGCGGCGACATCGTTACCCTGAACCAGCCCTACAAACGCCAGGGCCTGGTGAAACAGCAGCCCTACCAGGTGATCCAGGTAGATGCCCGCCGCAACCGACTGACCCTGGCCAATGAAGCTGGGCAAATGCTGGAGATTGACCCCATGGCCTGCCCCAACAAGACGGTTTACACCCGCCAGGCGATCCCCGTTGCCGTGGGCGATCGCCTGCGCTGGACGCGCAACGACCGGACGCAAAACATCCGCAATGGGCAGGCCTTTACCCTGACGTCCATCGATGCCCATGGCCAGGCCGAGATCCGCTACCCCGATGGCCGCTGCGACGCCGTGGACTTAACTGGCTTGCAGTATGTCGATTACGGACTAGTGAGCACCACCTACAGCGCCCAGGGCAAGACCGCCGACCGGGTGATGGCCCTGATGGATGCCACCACCAGCCAGGAGTCGTTCTATGTGGCCGTGTCCAGGGCCAAATATCAACTCTCGCTCTACACCGCCGATTCGGATGACCTACTGCGCCTGGCGCAGCGATCCTCTGCCAAGGAAAACGTCAGCGACTATATTCCGCTCTTTAATTTGGTGAATACCTATGGCCAGACCCCGGAAAGTACCCCCGCCGCCGCCCCCTCAACAGTGGGCAGTCGAGATGCCGCCAGGGATATTGGCCGAGGCGCTGGTGAGCGCGTTGCAGCAGGCCTTGCTACCGCTCCAGCAGCAGATCGCGGGGCTCCAGCAGGACAACGCCCAACTGCGCTCTCAGATCGAGACCTTAGTGCGCCACCAGGCCCAATCGGAGGCGGTGCTGAGGCAGATGACCACCGAACACAGCCACTTCCAGCAGACCTTGAACGCATTGCTCAAGGGGCTAGAGGCTGGCAGCAGCAGCGACAGCTCCAGGCAATTGCAGGCACTCTTATCGGCCTTGGTGACACAGTTGAACGCGTTAAGTCAGCAAGTGAGCAGCAATCTCGATGGGCAGGAGCGCTCGCTCGCCTTGCTCATAAACTCGCTCGCGGCCTTGAACGACGACGCCAGCAGCGGGAGCAGCGGGAGCGGATCAGCGCCGAGCAGATGATGTGGGCTGAACGCCTGGTGCCGGAGCTGAAAGGCATCCTGACGCTAGCCAAGCGGGCAGGCCAGATGGAGCAAACCGGGCCTGAAACCTGGGTGCTCAAGGGCCGACACTACACGCTGTCGTTTTGCCAAGCGACCGACACGAGATCCCTAGTCGCCCAGGATGGTCGCGGCGAGCTGCTCCGACTTCAGCGGCACCAGGGTGCCTGGCAACCGCAGTTGGCCCAGGGCCTCACGGTAGAGGATGTTGGCCAGATCCAAAAGGCCCATCGGCTGCTGCATCAGGCTATGCAGGCTCCCCAGCGTTCTCGCCAGGTCGAGATGGAACGCTAAGGCGAGGCTTTTGTCTGGCCCCCTCTTTCCCCCAAAACGCGATTCTGATGGGGTGATCCAAATAGCTGGGAGGAAGGAGCTCAAACGGCTATTCTGAACTGATTTGATGGTGATCCAAATTAAGCTAGAGTAGCGGCTCAAACGAGTTCACGATCAAAGGCCAGGCTGGGATTGAGGCTTATGCACCCCAAGCAAATGTGCTCTGTGACAGTGGCCTCCTTGAGTGGCTTAAATATGGCCTATATTGGCTTGTGCCAGTTCCTCAAAATCCTGATAATTTCGTTCAGTCTTCTCTCTACCTTGAACCCTAGTCAAGGGAGCTGGAGTCAAGACCAGGTAAGTGTTTGAGTCTTAATTTCAACAGCGGAGGGGTTGCGGCGCGGGGCAGCTAGTCCAGGACTCAGAGTTATTTCACTGGGTGTCTCCCTTTGCAACCGGCTCATGGTTCTGCCATAGGCGCTTCACTGAACGTAGGATTGTTCTGTGCGGTAAGAATAGTGCTTGAGTCGGATCTACCTCTTTTGGGTGCGGATTGTATTGCGGCCCGCTGTCTTGGCCTGGTAAAGCCATTGATCGGCCTGCCGTACCAGGTCTTCTGGGGATGAAGACTGCTGCGGTACCTGATAGGCAACCCCGATGCTCAGAGTAACTCGTCCCATTGGTGACTCGCCGTGGGCAATGTTAAGGTGCTTCAGCCCCTGCTCGATGCGATCTGCCACAAGCTTTGCCCCTACCAAGTCGGTTTCGGGCAACAGCGCGACGAATTCTTCACCGCCATAGCGAGCTACTAAATTGCCAGGACGATGCACCGTATTTTGGAGAAGCCTGGCCACTTGCTGGAGACAGCGATCGCCTGCTAGTTGGCCGTAAGTGTCGTTGTACCGCTTGAAATAATCGATATCGCAGAGAATGAGCGAGAGGGGAGCTTGAGCTCGCTGTAGCCGCTGCCACTCGGTGGGCAGCTGCTGGTCAAAGCAGTAGCGATTGGCCACCTGAGTGAGTCCGTCTAAGAGAGAGAGTTTCTGGAGCTGGTGATTCGCTAGTTCTAGACGCTGATATAGCTCCCCTTGATGAATCGCGATCGCCGTAATGCGGTCAAAGGCACCATCCGGCGGCGTGTCTAAAATGTGGTATCGCTGCACTACCGCCAGCCGTTCGGCATCGCCGGTTGTGTCATTTATCCTGGCCTGTATGACGATTTATTTGCAAATATGCGAGTTTGCACCGTTTCTTTATGGTGCCCTTACAAGTTAAGGGGCGACCGATGCTGCCTAGAGCTTCACAGTTTGTATTTCGTGTAACAAAGCGTGTGGACAGCGTTAGTTTTCAACTGTTCAACTGATGGGCTAAAGCTGAGGGTGTCCCATGGCTAAATACTAGCTTTCTTCTCTGTCTCTCCAACTCTCTCACAGGGCATAATGCTCTAACCCCCATAGGGTTAGCTGGGTCGGGAGGCGAGCCAGGGGTACTACATTGCCCGCCCTCTAGACGGCCAAAATTTCTGGCCCTGGCTTGCCTCTCGCACCCACTCAATAGCCTGACCCTGAGAAGACGATTGGGTTGATGGACGACCTGCGTCGGGACTATCCCATAAGCCATATAGACCGTCCTGCTGTCACCAATAGATTACCGTGCGGGCCGTGGCCACTTGCCAGCCCAGACACTCAGAAATATCGTGGGGTGTCTGTTCTCAATGACTCAACCTTAAGGCTTCTTCCCGGTCTTGGGTACATTGAGGCACTCCACAAGCCACCTCCAGCGGGGCCAGGCCCAAAGCGGTCTAGAATTCGTCATCAGGTGTGCTGCTCAACGGCTATAAATTAATCAGCTCCTTACCGGGGCAGTGCTCCAGTGCGGCAGCTGCGATCGCATCCCGGGTACCCAGGCCTAGGTAGGTATTGGTAACCTCGACGTTGAAACCGTCGAGCACAATTCAGTGCTCAGCATTTCCCCCGCAGCGGTATGGACTGGCTCATATCCTCCGCACTGACACCGTTATCGGCGAATGCGTGCACGACAGCCAGAGCTACAATTGACGGCTGGCTGTACTGCTAGAATTGCGGTTGTAATCGTTTCCTTTGCAGGTTCGGTTCACATCCCCTGCTAGCGTTTCTGAGGCTCTAGCAGGGGTTTGTTTTATTAGCTCGCCCTTAACGCTGTCGGCGCGGCTACCTGGCGAGCGGGCTCTGCGGTGAACAGGGCAGGGGCTGTTCCAGATCAACATCGTGACAGGCTTCAAACGCCTATTCAGCAATTTCGGAGGCTGAATTTTTAGAGGTGTTTTAGCAGCTTCTCTCTAGAGATAGATTGATTTCTGATAAGACTAACTAAAGCTGGCAACAGTAAAGAACGTTATAAGCTATGAGTACTGTGGCTTCTCAGCGAAACTACTTAGGAATCGGACAGCCCGCCATTGGTCGACTGATTCGAGAGATTCGGCAGACCTTAGAGCTGACCCAGGAGAAGTTTGCGGCTCAGCTTGGAGTCTCCCTTCCCACCATCAATCGTTGGGAAAACGGACAAGCGACCCCTTCTTCCTTGGCCCTTAGGCAAATTGAAAGCTTGCTGGACCAATTGGTGGAGTCACCTGATAGGGCTTTACGGGAATATAGCCAAGTAATCCGAGGAAAATACCTGCCCTCAAGGACGCAAGAAGCATGAAGGCAGAGCCACACCAGGAGATGCCCAACAAGCCCTTTAAATGGGGTGATGAGATAGAAACACTCCTGCGCTCGCACGATTGGTCACAAACGCCATTGGGAGCTATCGAAACCTGGTCAGACGACCTGAAAACGACAGTGCAAATTTTACTGACTGAACTAGAGCCAGTACAGTCAGCCCCAGAGAAGTCGCAAGACTATGCCTTACACCAAGCAAATCAGCTCAATGCGTTTCGAGTCAAACTAGCAGAGGCCCTGCGCCCGATTACTGATGCGGCAGAAATTCAGGCAATCGCCGCTCGCATTTTAGGTGAGTCTCTGGGGGCAACTCGCGTCATTTATATCGAAGTCGTGTCGGAGGGTGAGGAGGTCATTGTTCGTTGCAACTACACCAATGGTGTAGCCCCCTTGAGCGGACGATACCGCTTGGAGGACTACCAGCGCAACCTGACTGCTGATCATCAGGCTGGGCGCACTCAGGTCGTAACCGATATTCCCAACGACTCCAACTATACAGATGCCCAGAAAAAGAAATACCGCGAGATTGATATCGCTGCCCACATTGACGTGCCGCTGATCAAAAAAAGTCAGTTTGTTGCCCTACTTGCCGCTCAACAATCCACGCCACGTCAGTGGACGGAAACCGAGGTCAAACTGGTTGAAGAAACCGCTGAACAGACGTGGGCAGCCGCTGAACGTGCCTATGCCGAAGCAGCCCTGCGTGAGTCGGAAGCCAAATACCGCACCTTGTTTGAGTCGATCGACGAGGGCTTTTGCGTCGTCGAGGCGCTGTTTGACGAGAACGACACGCCCGTTGATTACCGCATCTTAGAAATTAATCCAGTGTTTGAGCAGCAAACCGGCTTGCAACAAGCCGTCGGTAAAACAGCGCGTCAGTTAGTGGACGATCCAGAAGATTTTTGGATCGCAACCTACGGAAAAGTTGCTTTAACAGGTGAACCGATTCGCTTCGAGAATCGTTCTGCACCGATGAACCGCTGGTTTGATGTCTACGCTTGCCGTACTGGACAACCGGAAGACCGAAAAGTGGCAATCGTGTTCAAAGATATTAGCGATCGCAAACAAATTGAAGCCGCCTTACGGGAGAGTGAGGAGCGGAGCCGAAATATTCTCGAAAGCATTGCTGAGGCATTCTTTGCCCTTGATGAGAACTGGCAGTTTACTTACATGAACCAATCTGGCGAAGCGTTGCTCAATCGATCGCCAGGTGATTTGATTGGCAAAAATATATGGAAAGAATATCCAGGACTGATAGGTAACGAACTTGAAACCGTCTATCGAAGCGCGATGCGCGATCGCGTTCCGCAGGCATTGACCGCATTTTACCCTGACCACGATCGCTGGTATGAAGTCCGCACTTATCCTGCCGCAAACGGGATTGTGGTTTATTTCAATAATGTCACGACTCAAATTCAAGCCGAAACTACCCTGCGCGAGAGCGAGGAGCAATTCCGCAACATGGCGGACAATGCCCCTGTTATGGTTTGGGTCACTGACTCTACGGGCTATTGCACCTATCTCAGCCGAAATTGGTATGACTTTACCGGTCAAACTGAAGAAACAGGTTTAGGGTTTGGGTGGCTGAATGCGGTTCATCCAGAGGACTCTGAAGCATCTAAAGCTATTTTCCTAACCGCGAACGAGCGTTATGAAGCCTTTCAGTTAGAGTATCGACTGCGATCTAAAGACGGGGAGTATCGTTGGGCGATCGATGCCGCCGCTCCTTGGTTTGGAGTGGATGGTCAATTTAAGGGGTATATTGGCTCAGTTCTAGATATTAGCGATCGCAAACAGGCAGAGGCTGCTTTGCAAGAGAGTGAAGAACTAAAGCAACGCATTTTAGAGAGCAGTCAGGACTGCATCAAAGTTTTAACGTTAGAGGGACGACTCCTCTACCTGAATGCAGGCGGCTTTGATCTCCTAGAAATTGATGATCCGGCCTCTGTTTCGAACGTCAAATGGCTTGATTTTTGGCAAGACGAAGATCGCCAAAACGCAGAGGCAGCGTTTGTAGCCGCCAAAGCAGGCAATGCTGCCCAACTTCAAGGCTGCTGCCCCACAGCAAAGGGCAACCTGAGGTGGTGGGATGTCATCGTCACTCCTATCCAAGATGCATCCGGCAAGGTCGCACAACTGTTAGCAATCTCACGCGACGTTACCAAGCAAAAGCAAGCTGAATCGGAGCGAGAGCAACTGCTACAACAAGAACAAGCGGCACGAGAAGCAGCAGAACGCGCCAACCGGATCAAGGATGAGTTTCTCGCCGTGCTGTCTCATGAGTTGCGATCGCCCCTGAACCCAATTTTGGGGTGGACACAACTGCTGCAAACCGGCAGATTCAACCAAGCCCGCCAAGCCGAAGCACTTGCAACGATCGAGCGCAATGCCAAACTGCAGTCCCAACTGATCGAAGACTTGCTTGATATCTCGCGGATCATGCAGGGCAAGCTGACCCTAAATCCGATTCCCACCAGTTTGGCATTTGTGATTTCTGCGGCAGTTGAAACCGTGCGGTTGGCCGCAGCAGCCAAGAATATTGAGATTGCACTTGACCTCGATGCACAAATCGCCCCCATCCTTGGCGATGCTGCCCGGCTCCAGCAAGTGGTTTGGAACTTGCTGACCAATGCCGTCAAATTCACGCCCCAGGGCGGGCAAGTGATGGTCGAACTGCGGCAAGTGGAGCAACTGGCGCAGATTCGGGTAACGGATACAGGCATTGGCATCAATGCTCAATTCATCCCCTATGTGTTTGAGTATTTTCGGCAAGAAGATGGTTCCACCACCCGTAAATTTGGCGGTTTGGGTTTAGGTCTAGCCATCGTGCGGCAAATCGTAGAACTCCACGGTGGTACGGTCACCGTAAAGAGCAGCGGCGAACATCAAGGTGCAACCTTTATCGTGCAGCTACCGGTTCTGAATCAACCAACACCTGTTCTCTCTCACTCAACCCAGCCTCAACTCAACTCAGAAACGCTCCTAGACAACGTTCAAATCTTGCTCGTTGATGATGATACTGATACCCGCGAGTTTCAGATTTTTCTGCTAGAGCAATACGGGGCAACGGTAACCGCTGCGGCTTCTGGCTTAGAAGCGCTGCAAGCCTTGGAGCAGTTGATTCCAGATGTGATTGTCAGTGATATTGGCATGCCAGAGATGGATGGCTATAAGCTGATGCAGCAGATTCGCTCGCGTCCACCCGCTCAGGGCGGTACAGTGCCGGCGATCGCGCTCACGGCCTATGCTGTAGAAATTGACCAAAAAAGAGCCCTTGAAGTTGGCTTTCAAACACACTTGACGAAACCGTTAGAGCCAGAGCGATTTGTTGGCGAAATTGTAACCCTGCTCAAGCCAAAGCGAGCCTAGACATTGTGCCTCGCTACAAGCGGTGCCACCTTGGCTAGTTCTACTAGCTCGATTTCCTTCACCAACCCCAAGTAATCCGGCTTCTCGATCTTCACGCGTGTCCCCAGCTCGCGCAGCTAGCAAGGTCGCTCATCTCCTGACTTCCGACTGAGGACAAAGCAAAACAAAGCCCCCGGCGATCGCTAGGGGCAGATGTAAGATTCCATGTACGTCAAACAGCGTACCCCTGCTACCATCCCCACTGACAAGGGCATCCTAGGCCAGTAACGGGCAGAAGTCCTGAATCGTAGATGCACCCTAGAACTAACCCCCACTGGCAAACGGTGCCAGTGGGGGTTTTTGTTCGGCATCTGGGCAGGCACTACCCCACTGTCAACCCCATAGCCTTCTCTGTCTTCATGTGGTCGTATCGGGATGACACGACTAGGCCATCTAGTTCTCTCATCAATGCTTCAGCAGTACTCGTGTCCCCGTCATTCGAGGCCTGGATATAGGCGTCTAGCAAAATGCGAAATTCGTTGATTACCATTTGCCACCCTTCTTGCTGCTGCGTCAGGTTGATTTCTCTGTTTACGGGATAACACTCGTTGTGATTGAGGAGCCACAACCGAACGGTGGATTTCCCAGGAAGTACTCCTATTGGTGCTGACTGCGCTAGCAATCGAGCGCTTGTGCCAGAAAAGACGCTGGTGGCGAGTTTATTTTGCTCTTTAGAATCTCGAAAGGCTTAAAATAGAGCACTAAAGCAAGCTCAGCCAAAACACCCTGGGTGGCATCTTTTTGAGCACTCTATGAATATCATGCCTCTATTCCCAACATGCTCCCAACAGAAAAATCGATGCGACTGGCAGATTTTATTCTCGGGAACGTCGAGCTGATCCTCTCAGAATGGGAGACGTTTGCGCGTAGCCTCGCGCCTGGGGGGAAGATGACCAAGCTCGCCTTGCGCAACGATGCTGAGTTAATTCTGCGGGCAGCCGTGCGAGATATGCAGAGCGGTCAGAGCCTCGCGCAGCAGGCAAGCAAGTCCAAAGGCCTTGGCGGCGCTGTTGGTGAAGAGAGCGATGGGCTCGACCACGCCTCAGTACTGCACGGTGTGGCCCGCATGGGCTCGGGCTTCGACATCATGGAGGTCATCTCCGAATACCGTGCCCTGCGCGCCAGCGTGCTCCGCCTGTGGACTGAGAGCCACCCGCAATTCGACATCAACGATGTCAACGACATTACTCGCTTCAACGAGTCGATCGATCAATCGCTCGCCGCCGCAGTTGGCAGCTACACACGTCGCGTCGATCAGTCGCGCCGCATGTTCCTAGCGATTCTCGGCCACGACCTGCGCAGCCCGCTAAACTCTATCAGCATGGCGGCACAGTTGATCTCGCGCACCTCTGGCAAACACCCAGACTCTCCCAGAGCCCTGTCAGTGATCAAGACAAACACGGAGGCAGTCACACGGTTGATTCGCGACCTCCTCGACTTCGCCTCGACAGGGTTGGGCAGCAGAATGCCGCTGACGCGCGATCCAGTCGATTTAGAAATACTCTGCCGCCAAGTTTTCGAGGAATTTTGCGTTGCCCATCCGCAGCGCACGCTGCGCTTTCACTCAGACGGCAACCTTACGTGCGACTGCGATGCGGCCCGACTCCGCCAAGTCGTCTCCAACCTGGTGGGTAACGCAATTCAGCATGGGTCAGACGAGGGGCCAGTCGAACTATCGCTCACTTCAGAAGACTCATCCGTAGTTTTGAGCGTACATAACGAAGGGCCGTCGATCCCTCCAGATAAGCTAACAACAATCTTCGATCCGCTCATGCGCCACACCCTGCCAGAATCGACAGCGCAACGGGTTCCAGGCAGTGTTGGTTTAGGGTTATATATCGTGCGTGAGATCGTCGTCGCCCATGGAGGCACGGTAGAGGTCGCCTCGACAGCAGAGGCGGGCACAACCTTCACCGTCCGCCTGCCACAGCCGCGGCCGGTGAAGGGCGATCGGCAGTAAGCG
This sequence comes from filamentous cyanobacterium CCT1, assembly GCA_003017855.1. Lineage (GTDB taxonomy): Bacteria > Cyanobacteriota > Cyanobacteriia > Phormidesmidales > Phormidesmidaceae > Nodosilinea. The sequence goes on along the minus strand of PYER01000008.1, from coordinate 11,472 downwards.
TAAGGTACTGCTGCATCGAATGGCATCAAATCCACGCTTTTCAACCAGCGCTTCTGGTGGTGCACTAACAATTCATAACGTCGACGGGCCTAGCAAGTGAGCTGACGCGTTAGACCTCCTGCAACCAACTTGGTTTTCTGAAATATCGACGGCGTTGCTGATTCCTGGGATGAATCTATTTTCGAAAGCCTAGCACTAGCAAGGTCTCATAAATCCGTTCATCCCTCATTTCAGCAACGCCATATCGACTTTGAACGGGCAGAATGATACGGCTGAGAGGTAGCTGAGGTGACTATCGATCAATCTGAGTGCCTAATGGCCTTAACCTGCTGAAGGCTGGTGGGTTGAGTAGTTGCCTGCGCGCGCAACTAGCCGTTCTGGCTTACCTTGCACCTATGCTCATAGGAGGCCCTGACGTAGCTGAGTGGTAATTGTCCAACGTAGTGTTAGACAAATTTTGGCACGCTTCACGAAAGGGATGTCGAGAGAGATTGTGGTGCTACTCTGCGGCGTGGGCAACTAACCAGACAGTCTATTTCGCTACTTTGGGCTACTCAGCAGAAAGCTACGGAACGGCAATACTCTGGACAAAAAATTGCCCTCTGTATCGCTTGCAAGCTAGAGCCTAGTCTGGTTGCCTGACAAAACATGGTCTCCCATATCGTGAAGCCCCAACTGGCAAGGCTTTCAGGCAATACAAGATGGTGACTATTATCTGAGAGTCTGAAACCCTTAGTGGTGCAGAAAACTTTTTTGAGTCTCATGCTGGATGACCTGGACGGCCAAATCAGCGGCTGGAACCCATTGCCTTCGTTCGTTTGCCTGAGAAGCCCCAAGATCACTGTCTCGATGAGAATCCTTTATTCATAAGGGTTTCAGAAGTTTTCTGCACCACCAAGATGCTCAGCTTTGTATCATGTGTTGAGGCGTCAGGCGATCTCTGGCCAGAACGGGCATCGTTAAGTATAAGAACGATAAAAATACGGTTCAAAAACTGTACCTGAGAATCCTCTAGCCGGTCTGGCCCTGGACCCCTAGCACTATGTTTCTGACTCTTATGTAGAGGGTGAACCGATGAATGTAGCGACGGCCCTGATGGCGTCCGGCTTCCAGATGGTTCCCCACGGCTACTGCTACCTGTGGCAACCAAACCTAGTTCGCCTTCACGTCATATCTGACGGATTGATCGCCGCCGCCTACTATTCGATTCCTATTGGTTTGACTGTTTTCGCAACGAAACGCCAGGACATCCCCTTTAACCGAGTGTTTTGGCTTTTTGCGGCCTTTATTTTGGCCTGCGGCACCACTCACCTAATGGCGATCTGGACGATTTGGCACCCAGACTACTGGGCTGCTGGGGGGGTGAAAGCCATTACTGCCTTGGTCTCGGTGTGGACTGCGCTGGCCCTAATGGATTCCATTCCCCAGGCTCTAAACATTCCTCAACTCACCGCCATTGAGCAAGCCAACCGAGACCTGCGCACCGAAATTGAAGAGCGCAAACAGGTGGAAGCCTCGCTGCAAGCCAGCGAAGCTAACTTTAGAGAGATGGCGGCGAGTGTGCCGGGTGCCATTATTCGCTATATCTTGCGGCCCGACGGCACCGATGGTGCATCGTACATGAGTCTGGGCTGCTATGAGCTTTGGGAAATTGAGGCGGCGATCGCCGAGCAGGATGTCAGCGTGATTTGGGCGTTAACTGAACCTGCAGATCTGCCCGCCATGCAAGCGTCTATTGCCGCATCGGCGCGAACCTTAGAGACCTGGAATCATGAATGGCGGATTACGACGCCCTCGGGACAGCAGAAGTGGCTACAGGGCACAGGTAAACCCACTCGCCTGCCCAACGGCGATGTCGTTTGGAGCACCGTAATTTTGGATGTGAGCGCTCGCAAAATCGCCGAGCAGGCATTAAACGCTCAGCGAGACGTTACCCAACTGATTGCCGAAATAACCAGTCGGTTTGTCGATGTTAGCCCCACCAGACTCGATGCCGAAATTGACCATGCCCTACGGCACATCGGCGAGATTACCGGGGTCGATACCAGCTATATCTTCAAATTTGATGAAGCGGCTCAAACCCTCAGCATGACTCATGAATGGTGCCAACCCGATTGCCCGCAACAGCTCTCGCTAGCCCAAAATATCCCGTTTGCGGCCTTTCCTTGGAGTATTGCGACGCTCAAGCAGCGCGAGGTCATCCATGCCCCCTGGGTGGCCGATTTACCCGATGCAGCGGCGATCGATTGCGCCAGCTGGCAACGGTTTAATGTCCAAGCGATTTTGATCGTGCCCTTGATGCAAAAATCAAGGATCACCGGATTTATCGGGTTTGCTTCATTCAACCAGGCCATGACCTGGGATAGCGAAATCATTCGCCTGCTACAGGTTAAAGGCCAAACCATCGCCAACGCCCAAGAGCGCGCCCAAAATGAATTGCAGCTAGTCATCGGCGAAGAACGACTGCGGCTGGCCCTAAAGGCGGCCAACATGGGCATTTGGGATTGGAATATCGTGAGCGATCGCCTGATCTGGGACGACCGCATGTACGAACTCTACGGACTGAACCCGGAAGCCTTTAGTGAAGCCTTAGAAGCCTGGGAAGCGGGTATCCATCCAGAGGATTTGCCCACCTCTCGCCGGGCAGTAGAACAAGTCCTGAGCGGCGAAAAAGACTTTAATACCGAGTTTCGTGTCCTGTGGCCCGATAGTACTGTCCGCTATATAGAAGCTCAAGCCATAGTGCAGCGGGATACAGAAGGACAACCTCTTCGCATGACTGGGGTGAATTTGGATATCACCGATCGCAAACAGGCTGAACTAGCCCTAGAGCAAGAATTACTCCTGAGTAAAACCCTATTCAACACCTCGATCGACGGGATTGTACTGCTCAATCACCAAGGCGATGTGTTGCAGGCCAGTGCTGGCTTTGCCCAAATGCTGGGCTATACAATCGCAGAGACTGGCAGTCTGAATTTAGTGGATTGGGATGCTCAATGGACCCCTGAAGAGTTGCAAGCAGTTCTTCAGGGAACAATGCCCTTGCCCCCCTATTTTGAAACTCGACATCGTCGCAAAGATGGCTCCATCTATGATGTGGAAATTAGCTATAACCGAATCGTTCTAAATGATGAAACGGTTCATTTTTGTATTTGTCGGGATATCAGCGAACGCAAACAAGCCGAAGCTGAACGCACCCGCTTACTCGATGTCCTTGAAGCTAGCCTCAACGAAATTTATCTCTTCAATGGTGACACGCTCAAGTTTGAGTATGTAAACCAGGGCGCTTTACAGAATTTGGGATATTCCCTGCAGCAGCTCCAGCAAATGACCCCATTGCATATTAAACCTAGACTATCAGCCGCTGACTTTGACGGGCTGCTCGCCCCACTGCGGCGAGGGGATAGCCCTAAGATCAATTTTGAAATGATGCATCAGCGATCTGACGGCAGCTGCTACCCAGTGGAGGTGCATTTACAGTTGAGCCAACACAATGAGCAATCAGTTTTTCTCGCGATCGTCCTCGATATTAGCAAGCGCAAACAGGCCGAAGATCAATTAGTCTTCAGGGCCCTCCACGATTCTTTGACCGATTTGCCCAACCGCAGCTTGTTAAGCGATCGCCTTGAAAAATCCATTCAGAGAGCGCAGCAGTCACCCACGTATCATTTTGCCGTTTTATTTCTCGACCTTGACCAGTTCAAAGTCGTGAACGATAGCCTAGGGCACCTGGTCGGCGATCAACTGCTAATCACCGTTGCCCGTAAACTGCAGGCCATCGCACGCCCAACGGATATTGTGGCGCGCCTGGGAGGAGACGAATTTGTCATTTTGGTAGAGCATGTCCCAGATATTCAGGCCGTCGTGCAGATCGCGAAACGCATCTTGGCAGATTTTGAAGGAACCATCACCATTGAGGGTCATACTTTCTTTATGAGCACCAGCATCGGCATTGTTTGGAGCACCGTAGACCATACCGAAGTCTCTGATCTGTTGCGAGATGCCGATATTGCCATGTATCGTGCCAAGGCTAAAGGACGAGCCAAGTACGAAATCTTTGACGCCGAGATGCATACCCAGGCGGTCAAACGCCTGACTTTGGAACATGATCTGCAGCTCGCGATCATCCAGCAAGAATTTATTGCGTACTACCAGCCCGTCATCGACCTCAATACCCGCAAACTGACAGGGTTTGAAGCCTTAATTCGCTGGCAACACCCCCTCCGAGGGTTTATCTCCCCAGATGATTTTATTCCCGTCGCGGAGGAAACCGGGCTAATTGTGCCCATTAGCCGCTGGATGCTGCAGGCCGCCTGTGAACAAATGGCTACATGGCGACAACAGTTTCCCCATGCCGATGATCTGAAGATCAGTATCAATCTCTCAGGCTCAGATTTATTGCAAGCCGACCTGATTGATACCATTCAGCAGGTTCTCAGCCAAACTCAACTGCCCGCTACGGCTTTGGCTCTAGAAATTACTGAGAGCATGCTGGTTCAAAATATAGAAACCACCACTGATTTGCTGCACCAGCTACGCGCCATGGGCTTTCGCATTAGCATTGATGACTTTGGCACGGGCTACTCGTCGCTGAGCTACCTCTACAACCTGCCGGTTGATTACCTAAAAATTGACCGCTCCTTTGTTAGCAATATGCAGCCCGGCAATAAAAACTACAAAATTGTGCAGGCGATTGTGGGGCTGAGCGATCAGCTGCAGATCGGGGCGATCGCTGAGGGCATAGAAACCGAGCAGCAGTTGGAGTGGTTAAAGCTCCTCGGCTGTGAACTCGGTCAAGGCTGGTTGCTATCTCGCCCCCTCAACCCCGCCGCCGCTACCGCACTATTGGCGGCAGGCTATTCTTTTAGTCAAGATCGGTAAAGGTGGCCAGAGTGGCGTCTAAATCAGGAGCCCTTCGCGTCTGGAGCGCCTACTCGATCTCATAGCCCACCGTCAGTAGTTCCGGTTCTCCCAAGCAAAGTTTGAATAGTTGCCTCCCGGCGCAACTAGCCGGTGCCCATTCTCTGCCCTCAGCCCATAGCTGATCGCACCGACGAGGGGTGCAGCATTGGCGACCTATCCAAAATTATCCCTCGGTGCTGCCCCAGACAACCCGGTCTCACCGGGGGGCACTGTGGAAGGATGGCTCTATCCTTCGGCGACAAGTAAGAGCATAAACTTCTTGGCTTCTGGGGGCATTGCTTCCAATAATCTTTGCAGGTTATCTATCCTTATATTTTGGCCATTCTTGAACTGCCCTATCCGCATAACAGACAAACCAGTGGCACTGGCTAAATCAACAACATCGAGATCGAATCGGCTCAATGTTTCCTTAAAGGCGTCGTGGAAATCCATCGGTTTCGTTTAATAGCAGCATCCACTCCGAGTCAGTATAACGACTGCGATCGCACCTTCCATGCAGGGCACCATCGCTCTAACAGCGGTGAGAGCCTAGAGGCACCAACACCGAGCCCTATAGGCACCGCTGCCCCGTGGTGTGTGTTTTTTGGGTCGTTTTGACGCCAGTTACCGCCACTTAACCGCCACTTACCGCTTTTCCCCGCCAGGGCTCTCTGCCTCTGCCTCCCTGGGCGACATGGGACGTCATGAGGCGACACCGAGCGTTGAATGGCGCAGTAGCCCTAGCGATGGGGGGAGCTACGCCCTAAGAGGGCTACGCTTCCGAACCGTACAGACATTACGCCAGCCCTGGCGGGATGAAATGCCCCTAAACTCCACCTACTAAGCGTTTTAGTGATTTTCGGGGACAGGATGATCGCAATAGGCCCTCTGCCATTGCCCCACCGCCCAAAGCCCATTTGATGGGTTGTGAGGGTGGGGCTGCGACGGCAACAACCAACAAAATGCCCCCAGCGACCGCTAGGGGCAGAGGTGAAATTCCATTTACGCCAAACAGCTTACCCCTGCTACCGCCCCCACCGACAAGGGCACCATCTTCGGCGAGAGCCTACTTTTCCAGGTTCTCCTGTCGGAGCCGGTGAAACTTCTCTGCCGCACTGTCGGCATAGCTCTTGATGGACTCATAGCCCGCCTGGGGGCGCGTATCGTGGGCCAGCTCAGGATTGCCTGAGTACCACTCCGCCGCCACCCGCTTAACAGCAGTATTCATATCGTGGCCCGCCTGAATTTGCCGCTGGAGAGCACTCTCCAGCTTGACCCCCACGATCTGCTGCTGAATCTCAGGGTTCTGCAAAAACTCCTGGGGCGACACATCGCGGCCCAGCACATCGTAATCCCAGCCACAGTTGCTCTTCGGCTTGCCGTCCCAGGAACAGTTGAGATTCTGCGGCATCACCTGCCCCAGACCCAGCGCCCCGGTGTCAGGGTTGACGGCCCTGTGGTCACCACCCGACTCCTTAATGACGATCGCCTGGTAGAGGGCGATCGTATCCCCCAACCGCTCATTGGGCTTGCGGCCATTGAGCGCCCAGACCAAGTAACCCTTTTGCGGAGCCTGGGCCACGCCCCCCTGCAACTGCTCCCAGTGCAAGTGAGCGCCCGTGCTGCCGCCCGTGTTACCGGTCTTCGCCACCACTGCCCCGGCCCTATGCTCACCCCCCTTGCAGTGGGATAGGTGAGCTGCCCTGAAGGTGATCTCAGGGAACGCCGAACTGGTCATATCCGCCACCGTGCCATAGCCCTTGGGGTCGCTCCAGCAGCGCACCGACACCCGATCGCCCGCATAGCCGATCGCATGAACCGACACCCCCTCCGGCGTCGGCAAATCAATACCCGAGTGCATCCGCATCTCCTGATGGATGGGATGCATCCGTAGGCCAAAGCCCGAGTTGACGGTGTAGCCTGCAATCACATCGCCCTTGCTGATCAGGGCCTTGAAGTCATCGTCGTAAAACCCAACTACTGCCTCCGCCACAGCGCTGACTTTCCTAAAGCGATCGCCCCAAGTTTCGTTGGTTTCTTTATCGACCATCACCCAAGTCGAGATGGCGATCGCCCCCACGCAGCCCAGCTTAAGCACCAGCTCGCCCGCCTGCATCGCCGTGCTAATCACGTAGCGCCAGGTCGGCGGCAACTCCGACCAGTGGGGCTTGATGTCCTTAACGGTTGAGTTCACTGTGGGTCACCTCCCCCTCCGACACCGTCACATCGAGGGCCAGGCCGTTGTCTAAGGCCCAGCGATAGACCCCGTTACCTAGGGCGCAGGCAGGCTGACCCAGCCACTCCAGGGCGATCGCCTCCGACTCCCCCACCAGCGCCTTGCGCAGCTCGGCCTTGGTAGCATCGAGGACAACCGGGTCAGGAGCCACCGCCATGCAGGCTTGTAGGCGGGCATCCTCGCCAGAAAGGCGATGCACTAGCTGCCACGCCGCAGGCTGGTGGGTATTGACCCAAGACCTCACCCCATAGACCGGGTTGTAGAACTGCCCCCGGCCCGGCTGCTTCAGGTCTAAAAACGCGGCCCCGACGAACAACGCCGCCAGGGCCAGCAGGTACCGGGTTCTGATTTGCCAGAACAGCATCGCTACTCCCCGACCTTCACAGCGCGAGTGTAGGGACGGGTTTCAATTGGCTGTCCCACCCGCTCCTCCCCGGTCAAGACCTTGTGAGCGCTGCCCGCGATGCTCTGAGTCGGCACCACCAACATCGCCCCAAAGTTAGTCCCCGCCACCACCGGATTCCAGATGTCGCCCCCGGCTTTGACCGCCGAACCCTGGAGGACATTCAGCCCCGCCGAGAGCACAAACAGCCCACCCCATACGCTGATGAAGGCTCCACCCATCGTTTGTAACGGGTGGTTTCGCAAGCAGCTGAGGCCGCTGCGAATCACCGGAAAAATGCTCCATGGATCGGTCGTGGGCGTGATGACAAAGATGGGCTTGCGCTTGCCGCTGGTGGCATCGAACCAGCCGCCATCCTGCACGTTAGAGCGCATGGCATTGCGTGGCGCGAGCTGGACACTGCTGCCCCGTCCCGGCGAGCTGAACTGAGGCGTGATGTCGATGATTTGCCCGTCGATGATCTCAGGGCCATTGTTGCCGTTGGCAAGTTGATTGTTCTTAGAGCTAGCCATTAGGAATTTTCCTCAATGATGGATTTGATGCGGTCGAACAAATCGGAGCCCTCCTGGTACTTCTTGCCGGTGCAACCCAACACCTCTTTGATGACTTGGGAGCGGGGCATCCCCTGGGCTAAAGCGTTGGTTACCGCGATTATCAGGGGCAGATCTGGGGCTAAAGAGGGGTCTGGAAACTTGGAAACTTTCGTTTCACCCAGCGGTGAAAGCCTTACCCCGTCTTCGTTTCCGTCCGTTGCACCCGCCGTTGCAGGGGCGTAACTCAGTTTCGGCACTTCATAGGCCACCATCGGCAGCCATTCCTTGATCTCTGAGTGATAAAAGACCGCCTGCTTCGGCGAGAACGAGCGCTCAAAAATCACCTCATCCTCAATCGGCGGAATGCTGGTGTCGGACTTGCGCAGGCTCTCCAAATGGCTCTGACTGCTGGGGGTCTGAATAGTGAGCAAATCAAACGTCGCCCGCATCCCGCCGCTGACCCCGATATCGCCCACCAGTGACGACTGAGTGATCGCCCACAGCGCCCGGTCATCCGTCTCCCCCGAGGACAGCTCCATCGTGAGCTGCGACTTCAGGAATCCCTCGTACCAGGTCTTGAAAGCCGTCTTCATCATCGCCAGCTCGTCGATGATCAGCACCTTGGGCCGCTGGGGCAGCTGCCGCCAGGCAAAGATGAATTTCTGCATCTGCTCGCAGATGTCGTCGATATCCTCTTTGGACTCCAGCGAATCAGCCATGAACCCGAGCACGTTGTCAGCCTGTTCCCAGTAGCCATGCTCCTTTGGGTGGTACTTAGGCTGAATCACCCACACCACCGCGCCCTGCTTCACCTGGGCCTGCCGGTAGGCGTGGGCCACCGTGAGCCCCTTGCCGACCCGAGGATTGGCTGAAATCAGCGTGGGCCGCATACGAGCGGCGAGAATAGCGGCAGGGTTGCCCACCCGAAAGGACTCAGTCGCCCCAGCAAAGGGCACCTGCCCGTTCCAGCTCTGGGGTTCTGGCGCGATCTGGGGGCCTGCAATCGCCACCTTAGGTTGCTCTCCCCCCAGCGCCCAAGCCACCCCGCAGCCCACAGACACCAGCCCAAACGCAATCGCCGCAGGCAGATAGGGATAGGTTTTCTCGTAGCGAATCTGAGCCCCATTGGCGAAGGCCTCTAGGTCAGCCGGAGTAAGGTTGCTAGCAGGCCGTTGCAGACCACAGAACAGCCCCAGGGCAGCGGCACCAATGGAGCCATAGAGCAAATGATTAGTCTCTAACTTCATGGGCCTGCACCTCTTCAGACAAAGAGTGTTGGCGGTCGTGGTACTGAACCAAGTTTTCAATGGCCACCACGGCCAAGTTGGTCGGCGGGTCTTGGGGCAGCGCCGCCATCGATCGCGCCACCTCCACGGCTTCGACTCTAAAGAGCGCCGCATTAGCCTGTCGCCAATCGCGATCGCCCTTAGCGGCATCTAACATCACCTGGGCATCTCGCTGGTAACGGTTGAGGGGGCAAATGATCTGCTGTTGGTAACAGGGGTCAGTGGGCTTTAGAACGTCCTGCTCCGCCTGCTGGCGGTAGCGATAGGCCTCATTGTTGAGCACCGACCGACCGACATCGGCCAGCACCAAACGACTGTCTTCGTAGTTGCCCGAGAGCCGGTCTTGAGCCGCCGCCAGCACGTTCTCGTAGTTAGGGGCGGGCAGTTCGCTCTGATAGGTGCCCTCGTCGCCAGTACGGCCAGACTGTGCAAAGGCGAAGGCAATGCCAGAGAGGGCAGCCACCGCGATGCCACCAGCAGCCCAGTAACGGCGGTTTTGCCACCAGGGAACGGGAGTTAGGTAGATGTTTTGGATAGGCGATGCACCGCTAACGACCTCGCGACGGTATTCGAGGGGGACGGCAGGGGGAGTGAATTTAGCTTCCATGGCGTTATGACCAGAGTTACGGCGTTAACAGGATGAAAACGGCGGTTAACAGGGCTAAACCCCCTAACCAGCAGCAGCGGTATCGGGCGTATCCGCAACGACGCCCAACTCCTTTCCCATGGTTTGTTGGAGTTGCGCGTGGGTGGCCAGGGCGGAGTTCATCTCGGTAACGGCCATTTCGTGGCCCAGTTGGCGACCCGACTCAGCGGCCATGCCCAACAGAGCGTTTCTAAAGCTGGCCTGATTGCCCTTAAACGCGCCCAGCGCCTGGGTGAGCTGTTGCTGCTGAATGTGGCGGCTCAGCTCGCTGTTGACGCCCCGAGTTGCCAACGGCGGCGGCGTGTAAACCGATAAACCATTGCCCAGAACCTCGACGTGTTGTGCAGGCGCGGCGGGCGGTTTATCAGGGATAAACAGGGTTTTAGCGATGCTGTCTTGCTCAGTCGGACTCAGCAATGTGGGTAAACCCTTGCCTTGGGGAGTTCCTGAGATACCCAGGGCGGTCATCTTGCGGCCTATTTCGGTGTGGGACACCCCACAGACCTCGGCAAACTTGCGAATCGATAGTGATTGACGTTCCACGTCGTTACACCTCTTGTTACAGCTCGAAACTTCGGTAAATCAATGCTTTAGGCGGTTCAGTGGAACTGATTCGTTCCAGTCACGTTCCACGGATAGTTACAGTGTTAGCATGAATCGGCATAAAACGGCATCAATTGAGCTAATATTGCATAGTTGTAAGCTGAAACCCTTAAGTAGGAATAAGATGATGGGCATTGGAGATCCCACGGCACCGCAGGACATGGTTAAGCGAACTACTGTCACTTTTGAAGATGAGCTTTATGCACAAGTTGAGGCGCTGGCCGCATCAGAGCAGCGCACCATACCTAACTTGCTTGTCTATCTAGCGGCAAAAGCTGTGAGGGAGCATGGCGATGCCCAGTCAGGAGAGGGCAGCAAGTGAGCACTACCGGCGACAAAGCTAAACGCGCCACAGGTGCGATTGGCCCGCTGTTGGTCGATGGTTTCCAGATGCCCGATGGCTTCTATCAGATGATCCAAACCCAGGTGGCTGAAAGCGTGGGCAAGCCTGAAATTAACGCCCGACGGTTTTTAGACTCAATGGGTATCAAAGCCTCGTGGGGTAAGGCTTATACGCCGGACAGTATTGAAGTGGATTCGCCGAACAAGGGCGCGTTCAGATCCAGCAACTCCGCGACGCTGGTCTAGAGCCCTGGCAACTACCGCTGATCGAGCGGTAACTACAGTCTTTTGCTGCACGTAAGGAGACCGATACCACCCCAAAAACCTGATGAAATCAAATATCTAGAGTCGGCTTGCCCGGTTTAGACACCTGTACTATGATCCGGCAATGATTGACGCCCCGCTGGGCTGACCACCTGGCGATCGCGGAAATCAGTGTTAAGTGTCCTGACCAGACCCTTAATACGCAAAAAGAACCGGCAGCAAATGCCACCGGCTCTTTAAAAAGCGAAAACCCGAGA
>PYER01000089.1 GCA_003017855.1 filamentous cyanobacterium CCT1 | reverse complement strand
AAACCCCCCCCCCCCTCCCCCCCTCCCGCCAGTCTCGAAACTGACGAAGGCTGGAGCGAGTTTGCTGGCAGCTTTTTAATCGGCGGCATTGGCGGAGCAACCTTTGCCTATTTGTTGGCGGCTAATCTACCGATTTTGACCACCCTGGTCAGCGGCGGCCACAGCTAGGGCTGACGCAAAAACCCTTTGCTTTTAAGCGCTGGGGCAGTGGATTGTAATCCATTGCCCCAGCGCTTTTTATAGCCATCGCCAGGACGGGTAGGATATGCCAGAGTTTCTGGAGTGATGGCTATACGCCAGTTCGCTGCCCGAGTTTTCGCCAGTGGTGATTACCGCTGTCCTAAGCGAACTGGCCACCGCTATATTTACAGCGGCCCAATCGCCTCAACGGCGGCCTCTATTGCCAGGGCTACGTGGGTCCAGTGGGTGCCGCCCTGACAGTAGACAATGTAGGGCTCGCGCAGGGGGCCGTCGGCGGAGAGTTCCGAGGTGCTGCCGTCAATAAAGGTGCCGCCTGCCATCACCAGTTCGCTGTCGTAGCCGGGCATGGCAGCAGGGACAGGTTCTACGTAGGCATCGATGGGGGAATGGCGCTGTACCGCCTTGCAAAAGGCGATCAGCTTCTTGGGTGAGCCCAGCCGAATGGCTTGAATCACGTCGCGCGGGGCGCTGGGGGCAGGGTTGACGGGGTAGCCCAGGCCGTCGAAGGTGGCCGCCAGCAGGTAGTTGCCCTTCATGGCCTCACCCACCATTTGGGGGGCTAAAAACAGCCCCTGATACAGCAGGCGGTTTTGGTTGAGGCTGGACCCGCCGCTGGCCCCAATGCCGGGGGCGGTAAGGCGGCAGGCGGCGGCCACCACCAGGTCGGCCCGCCCCGCTACGTAGCCGCCGGTAGGAGCTATTGTGCCGCCAGGGTTTTTAATCAGCGACCCGGCCATCAGGTCAGCTCCAACGGCGGTGGGCTCACGATCCTCTAAAAATTCGCCGTAGCAGTTATCAACGAAACAGACGGTGGCAGGGTTTTGATCTTTTACAACGCGGACGATTTTTTCGATTTCGGCTATGGTGAGGGTTGAGCGCCAGCTGTAGCCGCACGATCGCTGGATGTGCACCAGTCGGGTCTTGGGACCCACTGCGTGAGCCAGGGCAGACCAGTCGATCGCGTTGGCGGCGCTCAACGGTAATTCTCGATAGGACACCCCAAACTCTGCTAGAGACCCCTGGCCTGCGCTGCGTAAACCAATGACTTCTTCCAGGGTGTCGTAGGGGGTGCCCGCCACTGCTAGCATTTCATCGCCAGGGCGAAGGACGCCGTACAGGGCACAGGCGATCGCGTGGGTACCAGAGACAAACTGCGATCGCGCCAGTGCTGCCTCTGCTCCCATAACATCGGCAAACACGCGATCGAAGGTATCTCGCCCAATGTCGTCATGGCCGTAGCCCGATACACTACTGAAGTGGTGGCTGCCGACCCGGTGCCGCCGAAACGCTGTTAGCACCCGCTCCAGGTTCTGCTTGACCTGGGCGTCAATTCCATAAAAAATCGGAAGGAGTATAGATTCTGGCGGCATCATCAGGTTTGATGGTTGCAATGGTTAAATTTTTTCGTTAAGAAACAGGGGTAATTATTGTCCCCTAAATTTACTCTGCTTGAGCAAAAGTCTTGTCCCAAGTTCTTGTTCGGGCTCCTGTCCAAAATTCTGAGATTTCTGCATGACTGCTGTAACTACTGAGCGTTTGTCCCGCGATTGGGTCACTCTCCTATTTATGATCGCTGTCCACAGTATTGCTGCTCTGGCGTTTTTGCCCAGCAATTTCTCCTGGACCGCGATCGGTGTGGCGCTGCTGCTGCACTGGTTTACCGGCTGCCTTGGCATTACCCTGGGCTGGCATCGCCTGGTCTCCCACCGCAGCTTTACAGTGCCCAAGTGGCTAGAGTACTTCTTTGTCTTTTGCGGTACCCTGGCCTGTCAGCACGGCCCCATTATGTGGGTTGGCCTGCACCGCCATCACCACGCCTACTCGGACCAAAGCCTCGATCACCACGACTCTAACAAAGGCTTTTGGTGGAGTCACATGGGCTGGATGCTGCGCGATGTACCCGCTAAGGATGAGGTGACCCGCTTTATTCGCGACATCAAGGATGATCCGTTCTACCTATTCTGCGAGCGGTTCTTCCTACCGCTGCAAATTGCCCTCGGGGTCGTACTCTACGCCCTGGGCGGCTGGCCGTTCGTGCTGTGGGGCATTTTTGTCCGGCTGGTGGCGGTCTACCACTGCACCTGGTTGGTCAACAGCGCTACCCACAAGTTCGGCTATCGCACCTTTGAAACCGATGATAAATCGACTAACTGCTGGTGGGTCGCCGTGGTTACCTATGGTGAAGGTTGGCACAACAACCACCATGCCTACCAGTATTCGGCGCGCCATGGCCTCAAGTGGTGGGAGATCGACATGACCTGGCTGACCATTCGTTTTCTAGAACTGGTGGGCCTGGCTAAAAAGGTCAAGCTGGTCGGCGCGGCCGATAGTTAGCCGCTGATCACACCGCGGCGATCGCTAGCCCGATCCATCCATGGTTTTAGGACACCGTCATGACGTGGTGTCCTATTTTTTTGGTCGATCACTGGAGGTTTTTCCGATGAGCAAGATGTTTCAAGCCTGGTTGGCAATGGGAGGGGTTGGGCTGCTGGTGTTGGCTGGCTGCGATGCTCCAAGATCGGCCCTTTGGGGCGATCGCACCCAGGGGACAGTCTCTGACCACAGCGCCGCGCAACCTCTGGAGAAACCACAAAACACCGCCAGGGCGGATGTCAACAATCTTTATCGCGGTGCGGGAGAGCAAATCGTTACCTTTGGCGACAGCATTACCGCAGGGGCCGGAGTGGGTCCACAGGCCGCTTACCCCAGTCTGCTCAGTCAAAGCTTAGATTTACCCGTTGTCAATGGGGGTAGGGGTGGCGACACCACCGCAACGGCCTTAGACCGTCTGCAAGATGTCATAGCAGCCAATCCCTGGCTGGTCATTGTGGGGTTAGGCGGCAACGACTTTTTGAGACAGGTACCGATCGCCCAAACAGAGCAAAATCTGCGCGAAATTGTGACCCGCCTGCAGCAGCAGGGGGCGATTGTGGTGATACTGGGCATGAATGTCTACCCCTTCAACGGCGACTATGAAGCCATGTATCAGCGAGTCGCCAGCGAGACTCAGGCCCACCTCATTCCTGGAGTGCTAGAAGGCTTAAACGACACTCGCTACCTGTATGATCAGGTTCATCCCAATCAGGCTGGCCACCGCATCCTGGCCGATCGGCGTGGCTGAAGGGCTGCAGCCGCTGCTAGAGCAAGCTACCCGGCCCGCCAGTCTATCAATAAGACAGCCTACGAATAGACCACTCAACTGAGCCAAAGCCAGCGATCGACGCCTGCCCTACCCCAGCAAGCCACCTAGATATCGAGGTCTTCGAGCTTCATGCGGGGGCCATAGGTTTCAATGAACTCACGGCGGGGGGCAACGCGATCGCCCATTAGAATCGTGAAAATGCGATCGGCCTCGGCGGCGTCTTCGATCTCCACTCGCTTCATAGTGCGGGTGGTGGGGTCCATCGTGGTTTCCCACAGCTGCTGGGGCATCATTTCACCCAGACCCTTAAACCGCTGCACCGTATAGTTGGCGTTGGCCGGAAACTCATTAGTAATCAGGTTTTGCAGCTCGCGCTCGTTGTAGCAGTACCAGTGGTTGCGGCCCCGCTCCACCTTGTAGAGAGGCGGGCAGGCGATGTAGACATAGCCCTGATCAACCAGGTCGCGCTGGTAGCGGTAGAAAAAGGTCAGCAGCAGGGTGCGAATGTGGGCCCCGTCGACGTCGGCGTCGGTCATCAGGCAGATGCGGTGGTAGCGCAGCTGCGACGAGTCAAACTCCTCGCCGCGAATGCCCATGCCCAGGGCCGTGATCAAGGCCTGGATTTCGGTGTTTTTGTAAATTTTAGAGTCGTCGGTTTTCTCAATATTGAGAATTTTGCCCCGCAGCGGCAGAATAGCCTGGAAGCGGCGATCGCGCCCCTGTTTGGCACTGCCACCAGCCGAATCTCCTTCCACAATAAAGATCTCAGACTCGCTGGGGTCGCGGCTGCTGCAGTCGGCCAGCTTACCGGGCAGGGTAGACGACTCCAGCACCGACTTGCGGCGCACCAGCTCCCGCGCCCGCCGGGCAGCTTCGGCAGCGTTGAAGGCCTGAATCGCCTTTTCTAAAATGGCGTCGGCCACGTTGGGGTGAAAGTCGAGGTACTCGGTCAGCGCTTCACCCACCAGCGAATCAACGATGCCGCGCACCTCGGTGTTGCCCAGCTTGGTCTTGGTCTGGCCCTCAAACTCAGGGTCGGGCACCTTGACCGAAATGATTGCCGTCAAGCCCTCGCGAATGTTTTCGCCAGCCAGGTTGGAGTCGGCGTCTTTGCGCTTGTTGCGCTTGCGGCTGAAGTTGTTGAGGGTGCGGGTGAGAACGGCCTTGAGCCCCTCCAGGTGGGTGCCGCCGTCGATGGTGCGAATGTTGTTGGCGAAGCCCAGCAGATTGTCGGAGTAGGCGTCGACACACCACTGCAGCGCCGCCTCCACCTGCACCCCGTCGCGTTCCGAAGAAATGTGGATAATCTCGTCGTGGATGGGCTGCTTGTCGCTGTTGATGTACTGCACGTACTCAATGATGCCGCCCGCGTAGTGGTAGATCGAGACCTTGGGCTTATCGGCTTTGATGACATCGAGCCGATAGTCAGTAAAAACGATCTCAATTCCGGCGTTGAGGTAGGCTAGCTCCCGTAGACGCCCGGCCAGGGTATCGTAGTCAAACTCAGTGCCGTTGTGAAAAATCTGAGTATCGGGCAAAAACGAAACCGAGGTGCCCTGGCGCTTTTCGGCAATTTTCTCTACCCTCAGCTCGCCGATGGGCACGCCTCGCTCAAAGCGCTGTTTGTGCACCTTGCCCTCGCGCCACACGGTCGCCTCGACCCACTCAGAGAGGGCATTGACCACCGAGATACCCACGCCGTGGAGGCCGCCCGACACCTTGTAACCCCCACCCCCAAACTTGCCCCCAGCGTGGAGCACGGTCATCACCGTCTCTAGAGCCGACTTGCCCGTGCGAGGGTGCACATCGGTGGGAATACCGCGCCCGTTGTCGGTGACGGAGACCGAGCCGTCGGCGTTGAGCGAAATATCGATGCGATCGCAGTAGCCTGCCAGAGCCTCGTCTACGGAGTTATCGACAACCTCGTACACTAGGTGGTGGAGTCCACGGGGCCCAGTGCTGCCAATGTACATGCCTGGGCGTTTACGAACAGGCTCAAGCCCCTCCAGAACTTGAATCTGCTCAGCACCGTAGTTGGTTGTCATGTTGTACGCTCCAAAAATGGGCTTAAGGCCACCCGACTACCCGGTAGACTAAAATACTATAAAATTATAGCACAAAGCTGCCACAGCGGATTCTAGAGCAGCTTCAGGCGAAGAATGAGCCAGGGATGCAACCACCAAATTTTTCTCAGCTAAAGTCATTGCCCCAGACTAGAGAAAATAGTAGTTCAATTGTACCATTTTTACTGGCGATTGGCGGCGCCACCGCCACCGGCAAATCATCTCTGGCCCTGGCTCTGGCCCAGCGCCTGCTGGCTCAAAATCAAGGCGGCGTCATTCTCAGCGCTGACTCCCGACAAGTATACCGAGAGTTTGATATTGGCACCGCAAAACCTTCGGCCCGCGATCGTCAGCAGGTGCCCCACTATTTAATTGATATTTGCGCCCCCACCGAAACCCTGACGCTGGCCCAGTACCAGCACCAGGCCCAGGGGCTAATTCAGCAGTTTCACCAGGTAGGTACCTCGCCCCTGCTGGTTGGGGGCACGGGCCTCTATATCGAGGCGGTGGTGAAGGGCCTACGCATTCCCCCGGTTGCGCCCCAGCCTGAGCTGCGTCGCCAGCTCGAAGCGCTGGGCCAGCCCTACTGCTACGGCCTGCTTAAGGGTTTGGATGCGATCGCGGCCCAGCGCATCCATGCCAACGACCTAGTGCGCACGGTACGTGCCCTGGAGGTGTTCTACGTCACCGGGCAGCCGATGTCGGCGCTCCAGGGCGAAGTGCCCCCGGCCTATCCGGTGTTCTACCTGGCCCTCGATTCTGACACCGCAGCCCTAGAGCGCCGCATCGTCCAGCGCACACAGGCCATGGTTGCAGCGGGGCTAGTCGAGGAGGTCACCGCTCTGGCCCAGAAGTATGGCTCTGACCTACCCCTGCTGCAAACCCTGGGCTACGCCGAGATCCTGCAATATCTGCAGGGCGATTGTTCTCTTCCGGCTGCGGTAGACAATATCGTGCTTCATACCTGTCAGTTCGCCAAGCGCCAGCGCACCTGGTTTCGCAACCGGGCGGCGGTGCAGTGGTTCGATGCCGATGCCGGAGATTTGGTAGATCGGGTGTGGCAGCAGATCAACAACTGGAGTCAGGTCAATCTGAAGTAAGCTTGCTATTTTAGAGCAGTGGGACGATCAGGCCACACTGTCAGTACGACCATTCTTCCTACTATCTTTCCTATGCAGGTTGCTAAGCTATCGATTTCGATTCCTCAGCCGCTGCTGAGGTTTGTGGAAGACTACAGGCACAGCCACGCCTTTAAGTCGCGATCGCAGGTGATTGAAAAAGCCTTAGAGCTACTGCGTGAACGAGAGCTTGAAGAAGCCTATGCCCTGGCTGCTGAAGAATCAGATCCAGATTGGGAGGCTACCGTTGCTGATGGATTAACTGATGAAGCGTGGTGAGATTTACTACGCTGACTTAAATCCAGTCGTTGGTTCCGAAATTGCGAAGCAGCGTCCGGTATTGATTGTCAGCAACAATGCGAACAATCGAGCCGCGTCTACAGTTACGGTGGTGCCCCTGACCTCCCAGGTAAACCGGGTCTACCCTTTTGAGGTGTTTTTAGCTGTGGAAGACACAGGCTTGCCCAAACCCTCTAAAGCCCAGGTGCAGCAAATTCGTACAATTTCAAAACAGCGCATTGTAGGCCAACCGGTTGGGCGTTTGGACATTGGCCCAATGCAAAATGTAGAGGCTGCCCTAAAGCTACATTTAGATCTTCGGTAGTTCGCTCATTAGGCCTGATTTTGGAAAGCTCAGCAGTATCTAACACCCTAGACGACATTTCCACACAGTTGAGACGGTAGAAAATTTAGGGTCCTCAAGGAGTGCTTCATAATTGAGGCATCAAGTAGCCATGTCCAGTTCTCTACTAAAGCTCTTCGTCGGACAGTTCCGGCTGTTCTACCGTCAGCTCTAAAGCGATCGGTTCAGCCTCTTCGGCGGCGGCTTCAATCAGCACCGGCTCGGCTTCGACCTCCTCCTGCTTGACTTCCAAGTTGAGGGGAATGCGCAGGGGCTCGGGCTGCTCCTGCTCCATCTCCATGACGGGCAGCGACTCGACCAGGTCGTCGAGGGGGCGAGGAATAACCATAACAGCGTGGAGTTCGCCAATGCGTTCGGCCTCGTGCATACCGGCTTCGATCGCGATCGCCACATTGGGCAGTGAGCCCCGAATCAAGATCGTGCAGAGCCCCTCGCCAATCGCCTCATGGGACATCAGCTGCACATCAGCGCTCTTGGTCATAGCGTCGGCCGCCCCCACCATAGCCGGAAAGCCTCGCGTTTCGAGCAGACCAATGGCCTGGCTACCCAGTTTACCTCCGGCCTCGCTGCGCAGCTCATCCCAGCGGGCGCAGATGGGCAGCACCGCCTCCAGGTTGGGCAAGGGGCGCGGAATTAGAGAGGACGAGACAAACTGGCCAAACTCCTGAGCCGTTTCGACCCCGGCCTCAACGGCCATGCGCACATCGGCAACGCCGCCCCGCACGATGGCGGTACAGTGGCCGCCGCCGGTTTTTTCGTAGCCCACCAGCAGCACATCGGCGGCTTTGAGCATGGCGTCGGCAGTTCCCACCACTGCTGGAAAACTCTCCGTCGACACCATTCCCAGAGCGGCCCCACGATACTTATCGCGCCGCTGAGCTTCCGTTGACCGGGGGGAAGGGGTGGCCAGGGTCAGTCGTTTGGGCGCACCGGACTTGAGGTCAAGGGGCGAGGCTAGTTTGCCGTCGGGTTGCATAGGGTGCCTCTGCACAGGGGTGTCTGCTTCTCCATTCTACGGCTTGTCTTCTGAGGTAGCGCCATTGAGCGCCTGACGATGGGGAAATAGGGTGGACAGGAGGTGATTCACCTGAGCTTTACCGTAGACCGAGGACCCATTCAGGCGGTTGCCGTTGGAGGCATTGCCGCTAGCGATATTGCCATTAGCGGTGTTGCCGTTAGTGGTGTTGCCGTTAGTGGTGTTGCCGTTAGAACCGCCGTAATGAGCGTTCTCCCCCTGAGTGCTGGCCGACTGATTACCGTTGATCGATCTGTATCCAGCAATTCCGTTGGCGACATGAGTTTCATTCTTTGCTGGAGAGGCGACGCCAATGCTAGACCCGCCCCCAGAAGTCTGGGACGTCTCTGAGACGGGCTGACTTGGATCGCCCACCAGAGAGCCTGGTGCCACCACCTGAGAAGCTCCCAGGTTAGGGTTGATGACCGTACTGTTGGAGCCAATGCAGGTGTGCTGGCCAACAGAGCCGTGGCCGACGATTAGCACACCGCTGCCCAGGCTCACCCCCGGTTCAAGCACCAGATCTCCCTGTCGAGCCTGCACCACCACATCGGCCCCCAGGCAGACCCCGGCTGAAATAATCAAACGACAGCCCGGCGCTGCCCCCAGCAGTACACCGGGGGCCACAGCTACCCCCGGCGCCAAATCCACATTTCCTTGGATATAGCCGTTGGTAGATGGGTTACTGGCCTGGGCGGGTACGACCACGGTCAACGATCTTTACCTTATGGAACGTTGTGGTGTATCAGACGCACTGGCGTCAAGGGCGCTGAATAGTCGCCTCGAGCACGCGCTTTTTCACCTTGGGGTCAATGCCAATCAGTCGCACGTACTGACCCGAGTGATTGCGCAGCTGAGACTCCAGGGCAGCCAGCACATCTGAGGTTCGATTGCCCTCAAGGGTACCGCCGGTCTGCCAGGCTCCGCTGCGGTAGCGGCGCACGTCAGCGTGCTCCAGGCTGAGCCGATAGCCCTGGTTGACCAACTGGTTGACCTGCTGCACCAAATCCTGGGAGAGGCCGCCCATCGGTGCCGAGCCATTGCTCGATGCCGGGCTGGAGGCCGGAGCCGAATAAGACGACCCAGAGGATCCATCAGGTGCGGACTTAGAACCTGGACGCTGGACGGTAACGGCAGAAATTCGGCGCTTAGCTTTGGGATCAATACCAAAGACCCGCACGTACTCGTTGGGGTGCTCGGCGATACAGGTATTGATCGCGGCCATGACATCGCCCTCGCGAGTGCTGCCGATGGGGGTGCAAGACTGCCACACGTTGCTGTTGTAGCGGCGGGCGTCGGCGTGCTCAGCCCCCACGTGAAAGCCCTGGTTGAGCCACTGGCGCACCTGCTGCGCCACATCGCCCGAGGCTTTGGCAGAACCGCCGTTGGAGCCAGACGAGGCATAGGAAGAGCTAGAGGAACTGGCCGATCGCGAACCTGCGCTGACCGGCCTGCCGTCGGGGCGCTGAATCGTAATTGGGGCAATGCGCCGCTTGGCCTGGGGATCGATACCAAACAGACGTATGTATTCGCCGGAGTGCTCAGAGAGGCAGCGCTCCAGCGCCCCAAACACCTCGCTCTCGCGGGAGGATTGAATGGGCGAGCAGGTTTGCCACACGTTGCTGCTGTAGCGGCGGGCATCGGCGTGCTCGGTGCCAATGCGGTACCCCTGGCTGAGGTACTGACGCACCTGCTGCACCACCTCCGGCGACAGAGGCCCGCTGGACGATGATGACGAAGCCGGAGCCGGACGATAGGCCCCGTGACTGGAGTGATTGGAGGGCGCCGACACCGAACTACTACCGCTAACTGCCACGGGCTTACCGTCCGCCCGCTGAATGGTGATGGGGGCGACCCGCTGCTTGGCCCTGGGATCGATGCCAAACATGCGCACGTACTCGCCCGAGTGCTCGGCCAGACAGGCTTCTAGGGCCGCTATCACCTCAGACTCTCGGTTGGATTGAATGGGGCTGCAGGTCTGCCAGACGCCGCTGCGATAGCGGCGAGAGTCGGCGTGCTCGGTACCAATGGCCAGGCCCTGGGCCAGGTACTGGCGGGCCCGCTGGACAACGTCGGGGGGTAGCAGTTGAGAAGTCATAGTGCCAAATCCATCACGTTCGGTTGAGTCTGCTGTGCGGTCGGAGGAAGCGAAGCTGGTAGGCTTGCGCCAATCGGTCGGGGGCGCAAAGCCCGACGTTTCTGAAAGCTCGTTAACCAGAGCCCGATCGGCAGGGCCGACATCGGGCAAACTATCGGCCTGATGTTGCTGAGTAATCACTGACCCGGAGGGCACCAGTTTACCCGGCGGTATGGCTACATCCTGCACTAAGGCGTGCATCATCACGACGCAGCCAGCCCCCAGGCGAGCGTTGTACAGCGTTGAGCGAAAGCCAATGAAGCAGTCGGGGCCAATGTAGACCGGGCTCTGCACCAGGACTTTGTAGGCCAGAAAGGCGCGATCGCCCACCCAGACTGCGTAAGACACGCGATCGTCACCCAGCACGCGCCCCTGGGTACGACCATAAATTGTGGTCCCCTCCTGCAAGACGCAGGCCGACCCAAGCCGCACCGTGGCATTGGGGTCGGCCTGCACCGTTACTCCTGCCGCCAGCACGGCCCCTGGGTCTACCATCACCTGCCCGTGCACCTGGGCCAGAGGGTGAACCCGAGGTGCCAGTGCCGTCTGGGTCGGAGATGCCGCTGGTGTGCGGATCGCCATTGCTACACATCCTCCAAAAGAACCCTTGAGCGATCGGGCACCAGAGACCCAATCGAAGCCGTCAAAGAGCTAGCCTAACTGCCATCTCACAGACCAACCCGGTCTGAAACACCTGCCAGCGCCCCGAGCAACGCCCCAAACCACAAATACGTTTAGCTAAAATCATCCCGCTTGTTGTAGAGATTACCGCTGTCGAGACTGACGGTATCAACAATCGCAATCACAGCCGCATCCACGGGACGATTTTCGTAGCCGTGATGCTGGCGGGCCCCGCTGCCCTGGGTAATCAATACCCACTCGCCAGGCCCAGCCCCCACCACATCGGCGGCAACGGTATAGTCGGGCAGTAAGTCACCCGTTTCGCTAATCAGCTGCACCAGCAAAAACTTAGTGCCGCTCAAGCTGGGCTCCTTACAGGTGCTGACTACCGTGCCGCGAACCTTAGCCAAGAGCATAGCGACCTATCTGCCGTAGGGGCGGATACCGCTGACGCTCTCTCTAAATTGCTCTACCGCTTCGGTGTAGCGAATGGGCAGCACAAACTCGAGGTTTTCGTGGGGACGGGCAATGATGTGGGTGGAGAGCACCTGACCCCCATTCACCCGCTTGACGTTCTCAATGCCAGCCGCAACCGAGGCCTGAACCTCAGATACGTCGCCGCGAATAATGACGGTGACGCGACCGCTGCCGATTTTCTCGTAACCCACCAGGGTTACGCGGGCCGCTTTTACCATCGCGTCAGCCGCTTCTACCACAGCGGGGAAGCCCAACGTTTCAACCATGCCAACAGCAATTGCCATTCTTTTGAATCCTTTGTTTTTGAGATAGAGATGCCTAACGGAATGCCGGAGCTAGGCCTGCGGGTGATAGCTTCGAGCCCTGGGGCAGACCTAAAAATTTTCTAGACCGTGAACCTGAAACTCTGAAGAAGCGCTTGGAGCCTAGGTTCTAAACTGCTCGACCGCCTCGGTGTAGCGAATGGGCAGCACAAACTCGAGGTTTTCGTGGGGACGGGCAATGATGTGGGTAGACAGCACTTCGCCACCGTTGACGCGCTTGGCTGACTCAATTCCTGCCGATACCGAGGCCTGAACCTCAGACACGTCGCCCCGGACGATGACCGTAACGCGACCGCTACCGATTTTTTCGTAGCCCACCAGGGTGACCCGGGCTGCCTTTACCATCGCGTCAGCCGCTTCTACCACCGCCGGAAACCCGAGCGTTTCAATCATTCCAACAGCAATTGGCATAGTCAAAATCTCCTTATATATTTAGACAACCCTGGATTTACCTAACAGGCTTGACCAGTTATTCGGGCACGAAAAACAGCTCCCGAAAAATTAAAAAACCGGGAATCGCCTCTGGAAAGCAAAAATGCTGAGTTGCCCAAAAATTCTTGATGACAGATTAAGCATAGGTGTCCGTAGTCACTTTTGCAATATAAGCCCCAATGATTGTTGCTAATGTTGAATATTATTAAAGCTTATGACGCAAAGCTTTTTTTGTCGTAATCTATCCACACCCAGGCGAGAGTGTGTGCTCACCCTCGGGCTGACCCCTAGCGCTGATTTGCTCAAACGGTAGATTTTATGGCCGGGCTTTGCTCAGCGATCGCTGACGTTAAGCATTTTTATAGATTGAGCTGAAAACTCACCATTTTTGGGCCAAGAGGCCGATCGGGAATCAGGTAGAATATCAAAAAAGCGTTGCCAATAGTGGACCTGGAGGCCCAATCTGCGGTGGTTTTGCCGTCGCCAAGCTAGAAAACTAGGCCGAGCTATACGGCTGTTGTCTCAGGCGATTCTAATCAACGGATTGGGGTCGGAATGGTTTGAGGGTGGTAACTGTCTATTGCGGTAGTGCGGCTGGGGGCGATCGCCCCCGAAGTGTTTCTGTGGCTTAATTCTTAGCCGCAGTGCCCAGGCAGCGGCCTGGCTGCAGCCTATGCAGGTAAAACGTATAGGTAAAAACGTCCATAGTGCCGCTGGTGCAAGCCGCTGTTGCCAAGGGTGAGGTGTTGTCAGAGAGCGTCGGAATGACCCAGTTTTTTGTCGAAACCAGTTGGCTGCTGCCCGTATACGGCCTGATGGGAGCTGTGCTGTCGCTGCCCTGGTCCACGGGCCTGGTACGCCGCACTGGCCCCCGTCCAGCGGTCTACCTGAATATCGCCATGACCCTGCTGGCCTTTGGCCACGGACTGCTGGCCTTTCGCGGCATCTGGAACCAGGGGTCCCAGGAGCTTCTGTTTTCGTGGTTTGACTTTGCCGATTTACACCTCACCCTGGCCCTCGATATTTCGGTGCTCAACCTGGGTGCCCTGGAGCTGATCACAGGTCTGAGCCTGCTGGCCCAGGTCTTTGCCCTGGGCTATCTCGAAAAAGATTGGGCCCTGGCCCGGTTCTACGGCCTGATGGGCTTCTTTGAGGCCGCCATGAGCGGGCTGGTGCTGAGCGGGTCGCTCTTTGTCACCTACTCGCTGCTGGAGATGCTGACGCTGTCGACCTACCTGCTGGTGGGTTTCTGGTATGCCCAGCCCCTGGTTGTCACCGCCGCCCGCGACGCGTTTTTGACCAAACGCATCGGCGATGTGCTGCTGCTGATGGGGGTGGTGGCCCTGGCCTCGCTGGCGGGCAGCCTCAACTTCAACGACCTGTACGAATGGGTCAAGGTAGAGGAGCTGGCGCCAGCGATGGCTACCCTGCTGGGGCTGGCGCTGATTGCCGGCCCGATTGGCAAATGCGCTCAGTTTCCGCTGCACCTGTGGCTCGACGAAGCCATGGAAGGCCCCAACCCCGCCTCTATTTTAAGAAACTCGGTGGTGGTCACCTGCGGGGCCTACGTGCTGATTCGGCTGCAGCCGATTGTGGTGCTGTCGCCTGTGGCGCTGGGCACCCTGGTGGCGATCGGTACCATCACCGCGATCGGGGCCTCCCTGGTGGCGCTGGCTCAGGTCGATCTCAAGCGCACCTTCTCCTACTCCACCAGCGCCTACCTGGGGCTGGTGTTCATTGCGGTGGGAACCGAGTGGCCTGGGGTGGCGTTTACGCTGCTGCTCACCCACGCCGTAGCCAAAGCGCTGATCTTCATGGCGGTGGGCTCGATTATTACCACGACCAACTGCCAAAACATGACCGAGCTGGGCGGCCTGGGTGCCAAAATGCCCGCCACCGCTCTGGCCTACGTGGTGGGTGCCCTGGGAATGGTGGGGGTGCTGCCCCTGGGCTGCTTCTGGGGTCTGCGGATGGGGGCCGATTTTCTCAGCGGTGACTACCCGCTGCTGGCGGGCGTATTTTTTGTCGTCAACGGTCTCACCGCCCTCAATCTGACTCGGGTATTTCGCCTGGTGTTTTTGGGCAATGCCCAGCCCAAGACTCGGCGCGCCCCGGAAGTGCCCTGGCCGATGGCGGTGCCCATGGTGGCACTGACCGTGGTAACGCTCTTGGTGCCCGTGATCATGGGCAGGCTGGCACTGCTGCCCCCGTGGGAATATATCAACCCGCCGGTTACAGCTCTGATGCTGGTGTCGGGGTGGGTGGGTGTAGCCGCAGGGACCAGGGTATCGCTGTCTAAGTCGCTGGCGCGATCGCTGAATCGCCCCCTGCGCATCGCCCAGGACCTGCTGGCCTACGATTTCTATACTGAGCGACTGTACGACAAAACCGTCGTGGCCGCCGTTGCAAGTCTGGCCCGGGTGAGTAACTGGTTTGACCAGTACGTGGTCGATGGCCTGGTCAACGGCGTCGGTCTGGCCTCTTTATTTGGCGGTGAGGGCCTTAAGTACAGCGCCTCTGGCCAGTCGCAGCTCTACCTGTTGACCATCATTACGGGAGTGGGGCTGCTCGGAATTTTCATGACCTGGACACTTTGGTAACCGTTGGCCATGCTAAGCACGCTAATTTTAATTCCGCTGGTGGGTGTCCTGGTGCTGTGCCTGTGGC
Source organism: filamentous cyanobacterium CCT1 (assembly GCA_003017855.1). Classification (GTDB taxonomy): domain Bacteria; phylum Cyanobacteriota; class Cyanobacteriia; order Phormidesmidales; family Phormidesmidaceae; genus Nodosilinea. Next base: position 7,112 of record PYER01000089.1, on the reverse strand, counting down.
CCGACAAGCTGGAGTCGAAGACGGCCAAGCTGATCAGCGGCGCGGCCCTGGCGTTTACCCTGGGCTGGGTGGGGCTGCTGGCAACTCGGTTTGAGCTGGCTACACCGGGTTTTCAGTTTGAGGAACTGCTGCCCTGGGTAGAGCCGCTGGGGCTGAGCTATCGCCTTGGTCTCGACGGCCTGTCGCTGCCGCTGCTGGTGGTCAATAGCCTGCTGGGGCTGGTAGCCATCTACATCAGCGATCCGAAGCTGCACCGGGTGCGGCTCTACTACATTCTGCTGTTGGTGATTAACAGCGCGGTCGCGGGGGCGTTTCTGGCCGCCAACCTGCTGTTGTTCTTTATCTTCTATGAGCTAGAGCTGATTCCGCTGTACCTGCTGATTGCAATCTGGGGCGGGGCGCGGCGGGGCTATGCGGCGACTAAATTTTTGATCTACACCGCCCTGTCGGGGGTGCTGATTTTGGGCACGTTTTTGGGTCTGGTGTGGCTGTCGGGCAATACCAGCTTTGACTACGACAGCGGGCTGGCCGCCGCTCTGCCTCTGGCGCAGCAGGTGACGCTGCTGGTGGCGCTGCTGGTGGGGTTCGGTATTAAGGTGCCGCTGTTTCCGTTTCACACCTGGCTGCCCGACGCCCACGTGGAGGCCTCAACCCCGGTATCGGTACTGCTGGCGGGAGTGCTGCTGAAGCTGGGCACCTACGGCGTCGTGCGGTTTGGCCTGGGGCTGCTGCCGGACGCCTGGATGGCGCTGGCCCCCTGGATGGCGATCTGGGCCGTGGTGAGCGTGCTCTACGGGTCGCTGGCGGCGATCGCCCAGACCGACATGAAAAAAATGGTGGCCTACAGCTCGATTGGCCACATGGGCTACGTGCTACTGGCGGCGGCGGCCTCAACTCCACTGAGCATTGTGGCGACGGTGTTTCAGATGATCAGCCACGGACTGATTTCGGCGCTGCTGTTCTTGCTGGTGGGGGTCGTGTACAAAACCACCGGCACCCGCGACCTGACGGTGCTGCGCGGCCTGCTCAACCCCGAACGGGGTCTGCCCTTTGTCGGGTCGATGATGATCCTGGGGGTGATGGCCAGCGCTGGGATTCCCGGTATGGTGGGCTTTATTTCGGAGTTTTTGGTGTTTCGGGGCAGCTTTTTGATCTTTCCGGTGCAGACGCTGCTGTGTATGGTGGGCTCAGGCCTGACGGCGGTGTACTTTTTGCTGCTGGTCAACCGGGCCTTCTTTGGTCGCCTGGCGATCGCCCCCCCGACCAGCATTCCGCAGATCGATCTGGTGCTGCCCCAGGTCAGCTGGCGCGATCGCGTCCCCGCGCTGGGTCTGGCCACCCTGATTGTGGCCTTTGGCCTGCAGCCTAACTGGCTCGCCCGCTGGAGCGAACACACCACCCTGGTGCTACACCAGCCCTACCAGGGGTTTGTGCAGGCCAGAACCCAGTCTGCGCCCCTGCTATCAGCCGCCGTAGCCGATCCTGGAGCCAATCCTGGGGTTGATGTTGGGGCTGATCCCGTGCTGAACGTCCCGGCCCTGACCGTGCCGGCCGCCTCTGTCCCTGTTGCCCCTCACGCCCAGGTCTCCCTGCCATGACCAAAACCCTACCTCTGGCTACCGCCTCCGTCCATCCCCTGGAACCTTTTATTCAAAAGCTGCTGGGGGCCGAGGCCCTGCTGCCCGACTCTAAAACCAACGTGCTAGAGGTGGTCGGCATTCTCAAAAGCTACGGGGTCGTGCTCGACGCCTACTCTAAAAACCTGATCTACATTGCCGATCACCAGTTTCTGGTGCTGTTTCCGTTCTTTAAGTACTTTAACGGCGAGGTGACGCTGGCCAAGCTGCTGCGCCACTGGTGGCACGATCGCATCAACTTTGAGTATGCCGAGTACTGCATGAAAACCATGCTCTGGCACGGCGGCGGCCAGATGGATGCCTACCTCGACAGCGACGATTTTTTGCAGCGGTGCGGGGCGGCGATCGCGGCCAAGATCAAGTCAAACCCGGCGATGCGAGGGCTGCACGGCCTTTTCCCTGACTTTTTGCCCGAGCAGGTGCGCCAGCTCGCCTACTACAGCGCCCTGGGCCAGTTTTGGCGGGTGATGAGCGACCTGTTCATCGACCTGTCTGACGCCTACGACGCAGGCCGGGTGCAGACCATTCCTGACGTGGTGGCCTTTATCAAAGCCGGGCTGGTCGCGGCGGCGGCGAACCCGATTACCTACGCCGTCGAAATTGGCGGTACGCGCTACGACGTGCTGCCCAAGTCGGCGGGGCTGACCTTTCTGATGGATGTGGCGGTGCCTTACGTGGAGGCCGTCTTCTTTCGGGGCACTCCGTTTTTAGGCACGGTCTCCTACAACGCCCAGGCCAACCAGATCTCGGTCGACCAGGGCCGCTTTGACTACGGGGCGCTCTACGCCGACCCCTTACCGATCGGCGGGGCCGGCATTCCCCCCACCCTGCTAATGCAGGACATGCGCCACTTTCTGCCCGACTACCTGACCGCGTTCTACCAATCTCAGGGGCGCGGCCTTGACGATGTGCGGGTTAAAATCTGCCAGAGCTTTCAAAAATCGATGTTCTGCGTCACCAGCGCGTCGCTGCAGGGGCTATTGCCCCACCCTGCCGATACGACCGACCCGACAGAACGGGTGGCCAACCACGAATTCCTGGCCGCCTGGATGGATCGCCTGGCCACCTCGCGCCTGGATGTGGTGCAGCTCTAAAGTCCAACTGGCGCGGCGGCTAGCGGTCTTGCAGCACCCCCACCAGCGCCTGAATCAGCGCGGCGGGCTGCACGGGTTTGGGAATGTGGCGCTGAAACCCGGCGGCCAGGGCCTGCTCTTGATCGGCCTCGCGGGCGTAAGCGGTGAGCGCGATCGCCGGAATCTGGCCACCCTGATCGGTCGGCAGCGCCCTGATCTGCTGTATCAGCATGTAGCCATCCACCTCGGGCATGCCAATATCGCTGATCAAAACCTGGGGCTGAACCTGCTGCAGAGCATCGAGGGCGGCACTGGCGCTGGCCGCTGAGCTGACCGTGGCCCCGGCCTGCTCCAGCAGGAAGACAATGAAATTGCGGGTATCGGCGTCATCGTCGACCACCAGAATATGGCTGCCGCGCAGATTTAGGACGGGTTCGTTCAGGCGGGCGTGGCGATCGGCAGCAGGCTGGTGGGCCAGAGTCGGCAGGGTGACGGTAAACGTGGCCCCCAGCCCTTCGCCCGCGCTATCGGCTCGAATGGTGCCGCCGTGCAGTTCGACCAGGTGGCGCACGATCGCAAGCCCCAGGCCCAGACCGCCAAACTGCCGCGTCGTGGCGCTGTCGGCCTGGCGAAAGTAGTCAAAGATGAGGGGCAGAAAGTCGGGCGAGATGCCCTTGCCGGTGTCGGAGACGGTAATTTCGGCCTGGTTGGCGGCGTCTCGGGCCAACCGCACCGCAATCTGCCCGCCAGCGGGGGTAAACTTGACCGCGTTGGACAGTAAGTTCCAGACCACCTGCTGGAGGCGGGTGGCGTCGCCCGAGACCAGGCCAATCTGGTCGTCGAGGTGAATGTCAATGTGAATGTGAATCGACTTGGCCTCTGCCGCCAGCCGCACGGTTTCGATGGCGGCGCGAATGGTGGCGGCCAGGTTGACCGTGGTCGCGTTGATCTCAAGCTTGCCCCGCAGCATCCGCGACACGTCGAGCAGGTCGTCGATCAGCTCGGTTTGCAGCTTGGCGTTGCGCTCGATGACGGCCAGGGCCTGCTTGGTCTTGGCCTCGCTCAGGTTGCCACTCTGCAACAGGGTGGCCCAGCCCAAAATGGGGTTGAGCGGCGACCTGAGCTCGTGGGAGACGACGGCTAAAAACTCATCTTTGGTGCGGCTGGCGGCTTCGGCGGCAGCGCGGGCGGCTTTTTCTCGCTGGAGGAGCTGGCTGCGCTGGTTTTCGAGCTGTTTCTGGTCTTCGATGTCGGTGGCGCTGCCAAACCACTTGATCACCTGCCCATCGTTATCTTTCATCGGTATGGCCTGGTGCAGGTGCCAGCGATAGACCCCATCGGCCCGACGCATGCGGCCTTCGGCCTGGTAGTTGGTGCCCTGCTGCTGCGCGATCGCCCAGTTTTGGGCCAGCACAGGCACATCGTCGGGATGAACCGCCATCTGCCAGCCCTCGGTGCGCACCTGCTCAAGGCTCAGCCCAGTAAAAGTCAACCAGCGCTGATTGGCATCGACAATGACCCCCTCGGTATTGGCTGTCCACACCAGCTGCGGAATCGACTCGACCAGGTAGCGGTAGCGCTCTTCACTCTGGCTGAGGGCGATTTCGGCCTGCTTGCGATCGCTCAAATCGGTGATTAGCGCCACAAACCCTTCCACCTCTCCCCGGCCGTTGACGCGGGGCACATAGGTAGCGGTCAAATAGTGGATGCGGCCATTTTGAAACTCTACGGAGCGCTCAAAGGTGACCTGCTGCCCGGTCAGCACCTGTTCAACATAGGGGCGAATCCGTTCGTAGGACTCCTGCCCCACCACATCGCGGATATGCTGACCGTAGAGATCGGCGGCCGACTGGCCAAACCAGTCTTCGTAACCCTGGTTGTTGAAGCGGTAGCGCTGCTCGGTATCGACAAAGGCAATCAGGGCGGGCACGGCGTTGGTGACCAGCCGCAGCTCGGTTTCGCGCTGGCGCAGGGCTTCTTCGGCCTGCTTGCGATCGTGCACGTCAAAACCGGAGCCGATGTAGCCTAAAAAGGTGCCATCGGGCGCAAAGCGGGGTTCGCCCACGTCAAAAATCCAGCGGTACTCACCGCTGACATGCCTGAGCCGATACTCAATCTGAAATGGGGTGCGGGCGTTGAAGGCATTGGTGTAGGTGCTCAGGCAGTGTTGAAAATCGTCTGGGTGAATGCCCTCCGTCCAGCCGTCGCCCATTTCTTGCTCCAGGGTGCGGCCCGTAAACGCCAGCCACGACTGGTTGAAGTAGGTACAGCGCTGGTCGAGGCCCGAGATCCACACCATCATCGGGGCGGCATCGGTCATCTGCCGAAAGCGGGTCTCGCTCTCGCGCAGGTTAGACTCGGTGCGCTTGAGTTCGGTGATGTCAATGGCCGCAGCGTATAGCAGCTGCTCGTCGGGGTAGGGCCGGGCATTCCAGAGAAACCAGCGGTAGGAGCCGTCTTTGTGGCGGTACCGGTTTTCGAAGGAAAAGGTTTCGCGGCCCGCCGAGAACAGGCTGGCGTCTTCGGTAACGGATTTAGACAGGTCGTCGGGGTGGACAAACTCGATCCAGGGTCGAGCCGTCATCTCGGCGGGGGTCCAGCCTAAAAGACGCTCCAGGGTAGGGCTGACCCACTTAAAGTAACCATCGCTGCCGCTGATCACCTGCAGGTCTGAGCCCACCGCCAGAAATCGCTCGCGATCGCGCTCCGCCCGGCGGCGATCGGTAATATCGGTAAACAGAATCGCAAACCTGCGGTTCTGAGGGTCATTGAGCGCAAAGGCGCTGACGCTAAACCAGCGACCCAGGGGCACCGAGGCATGCTCAAACCGGCAGGGCTCCCCGGTTGCCAGCACGCGGCTGTAGTTCTCAACCCAAACGTCCTCCAGGTTGGGGACCAGTTCTTTCGCCGTTTTGCCCGCTATTTGCGTTATGCCGCTGAGGATTTCAAAGGCCGGGTTAATCTCCAAAAAGCGGTAGTCAACCGGCGCGCCGCTGGCGTCATACAGCATTTCGCAGATGCCGAAGCCCTCTTCCATCGACTCAAACAGGGTGCGATAGCGGTGCTCGCTGTCGCGCAGGGCCAGGGTGGCGCGATCGCGCTCAAAGGCAATGCTGGCCACCTGGGCCCCAAACTCGGCCAGCTGGTGCTCCCAGGGGGTGGGCAGCCGGGCCTGGTCAAAGCACAGCATCAGCGAGCCAAAGGGCAGCCCCTCCACAGTCATCACCGGCACAGAGTGGCCGGCCAAAATGCCGTGGGCCAGACACAGCTCCCGCCACTCCAGCGACCAGCGCTCGTCGTGGGCGATATCGGCGCAGGTGACGGGCTGCCCTGAGAACACGGCCTCGCCGCAGGTGCCAATGCAGAGTTCATTGATGGGCAGATTGCTGACCTCGGCCCTGAAGGAGGGGGGCAGGTCGGGGGAGACCGCTTGCGAGAACCGCTGGCGCTCGGCATCGCACAGCAAAAAGCTGGCTCGAATGTGGGGATTGAGCCGAGCAATGGTGGCGCACAGGTTATTCAGGCAGTCCTCCAGCGGGCAGCCCGAGGCAATCAGCTCTAGCAGGCGCGTCTGCTCGGCCAGCAGGAGTTCGGTGTGCTTGCGCTCGGTGATGTCGTGGACGGTGCCCAGCAGCTCCATCGTGCGGTGTACCCCGCCGCCCCTGTCCGCAAAGAAGGCCTGCCCATTGGCGGCCATCCACCGCTCGGTGCCGTCGCTGCGCCGAATTCTGTACTCGATGACGTAGGCTCCCGACGCCCCCGGCTCCAGGGCCGCGCTCACCGCACTGGCCACCCGCTCGCGATCGTCGGGATGAATGTGTTCAACCAGCTGATGCAGGGGCAGCTGGGCCGCCGATTGCCCCCAGATATCCTGCATGCGCGCGTCTAGCTCAACCAGGTTGGTGCGCCGGTTGTAGCGCCAGGTACCCAGCTGAGCGACCTGCACCGCCAGCCGCGATCGCTCCTCGCTGCGCTGCAGGGCGACCTTGGTTTCCTGCCGCAGCTGGGCCAGCTTGAGGGTGGCCTCAACCCGGGCCAGCAGCTCGCGGGCCGAAAAGGGCTTGGTCAAATAGTCATCGGCTCCCGCCGCCAGCCCCTCCAGGCGAGCTTCTTCGCCGGCCCGTGCAGACAGCAGAATAATCGGCAACTCTCGGGTGTGGGGGTCGGCCCGCAGCTGCCGCAGCAGCTCAAAGCCGTCTAGCTCGGGCATCATGACATCGCTGAGCACCAGATCGGGGAGCTGCTGCCCGATCGCCGCCAGCGCCGCTTTGCCATCGCGCACGGCCTCAACCAGATAGGTCGGGCTCAGCAGCCGCCTGACGTAGTCGAGCATGTCGGCGTTGTCATCGACGAGGAGAATGCGGGCGGTGGGGAGTGGTGGGGAAGGTGAGGAGGATGAGGG
>PYER01000088.1 GCA_003017855.1 filamentous cyanobacterium CCT1 | reverse complement strand
CCCCAGTACCTCGTCGGCAGCTCCGATCGCGGAAGAAACCGCCCTAGCCCCCAAACCCTGGTACAGCCAGCTGCTCTGGCCCGCACTGATTGGTTTAGCCTGCGTCGCCATTGGCCTGTGGGCACCGGCCTCATTCATGACCCACCTGACCGTCTTTGTGCTGGCCAGCTTTTTGGGCTGGAAGGTGATCTGGGACGTGTCGCCCAGCCTCCACACCCCGCTCATGAGCGTCACCAACGCCATCAGCGGCATCATCATCATCGGCGGCATGCTCCAGATTTCAGGCAACTTCGCCTCGCCAATGACGATCTTGGGCGCGATCGCCCTTTTCCTCGGTACCGTTAACATCGCGGGCGGCTTCATGGTGTCCCAGCGGATGCTGAATATGTTTCACAAATAATGTTTTGAATGTTGAGTTCAACATTCAAAACATTAAAATCGCCTGCCTACCCACGCATTCCCAAAGGATATGGAAAACAACCTCGTAACCACCGCCTACATCGTCGCCAGCGCTCTCTTCATTCTCAGTCTGGCGGGGCTGTCGCAGCCGGAGACCGCCAAGCGGGGCAACCTGCTGGGCATTCTCGGTATGGCGATCGCCTTTGCCGCCACCGCCGCCATTAGCCAGGGCTACCCGATTCAGATTGGCTCGATTGGCCTGGGCGTACTGGTGGGCGTGCTAGCCGCCTCCCGCGTGGCGATGACCGACATGCCCGAGATGGTGGCCCTGCTCAACAGCTTTGTGGGCCTAGCCGCCGTGCTGGTGGGCTTTGCCGAATACCTCCAGCCCAGCGCCGCCCTAAGCGGCGGAGACGTGATTGTTCACCGGGTCGAAATTTATATAGGTGTGTTCATCGGCATCGTCACCTTTACCGGGTCGATGATTGCGGTGGCCAAGCTGCGGGGCTGGGTGCCCAGCCGAGCGGTGCTGCTGCCCGCCCGCCACGTGCTGACGCTGGGTATGCTGGGGGCGATCGCGGCCCTGGGCTTCCCCTTCCTGACCGCAACGGGCGATGTGCCGATGATTGCGCTGGGGGCAATGACAGCGATCGCAGGCATATTCGGCATTGTGATCGTGATGGCGATCGGCGGGGCCGATATGGCGGTGGTGATCTCGCTACTCAACAGCTACTCGGGTCTGGCCTCGGCGGCGGCAGGCTTCATGCTCAACAACGATCTGCTGATCATTACCGGGGCGTTGGTAGGCAGCAGCGGGGCCATTCTCAGCTACATCATGTGCAAAGGCATGAACCGCTCCTTCATCAACGTGGTGCTCGGCGGCTTTGGCGAAACCGCCAGCGGCACCAGCAAAACCGCCATTGAGGGCAGCGCCACCAGCACCAGCACTGGCGACGTGGTCGACCTACTAGACAATGCCCAGAACGTAGTGATCGTCCCCGGCTACGGAATGGCCGTGGCCCAGGCTCAGCACGCCGTCGCAGAAATCACCCGCCTGCTGCGCAGTCAGGGCAAGCAGGTACGCTTTGGCATTCACCCCGTAGCGGGCCGCATGCCCGGCCATATGAACGTACTGCTGGCCGAGGCCAACGTGCCCTACGACATCGTGCTGGAGATGGACGAAATCAACGACGATTTTCCCCACACCGACCTAGTCCTGGTGATTGGAGCCAACGATACGGTGAACCCCAGCGCTAAGTACGACCCCGGCAGCGCGATCGCCGGTATGCCCGTGATGGAAGTCTGGGAGGCTAGCACCGTGGTGGTTCTCAAGCGCGGCATGTCGTCAGGCTACGCCGGAGTCGAGAATCCGCTGTTTTTCAACGAAAACACCCTGATGCTGTTTGGCGATGCCAAAACCAACGTCAACGGCATTCTGGCTCAGCTCTCTACCACGAACGCACCCGCACCGGCTCTCTCCGTAGCTTAAGCCGTTAAGAAATGCGCTCGGATAGACCGAGCGCATTCGATATGATTGACACAGGTAGCTAAAACAAGCTCAGTAGTCCTGCCGGGGACGCGATTCATGCTGCGAGAAACATTGAAACAAGAGATCGATCAACTCAGTGAGAGTCAGTTGAGAAAAATTGCTGATTTGGTAGTATCGCTCAAAACTCAAGCCGTCCCTCCGGCCGAAGGAGAGCTGTTTTGGCAACAGGCAACTCCTATGGAGCGGGCTCAAAATTTTCGAACATGGGTATCGCAACTGCCTAAAACGCACTCCAGCCTGCCCTCCGAGGCATTTGATCGAGGCAATATTTACGACTAGTGGTTAGCTATTTGCTAGACACCAACATTGTTCTACGGTTTAGCAACCCGTCTGATGAACAACATGAGCTTGCAACAGCGGCCGTTGCAGCCTTGCTAAGGCAGGGAAACGAGTGTTATTTAACCGCGCAAGTCTTAATTGAGCTTTGGGTTGTTGCTACCCGTCCAACTGAGGTCAACGGTTTGGGCTGGTCAATTGAGCAAACCCGTCAGGTGATTGACCAACTGATTGATCGCTTCCCCTTGGTGGAAGAAGGGCCACAGATTTTCTTAACGTGGCTGTCTTTCGTTACTGAAAATAAGATTAAGGGCAAACGGACCCACGATGCCCGCATTGCAGCGGTTATGTCAGCTTCTGACATCAGCCATATTTTAACGTTGAACCCAACGGATTTTACAGGCTTTTTAGGAGTCTCCGTTGTGGGTCCTCAAGATATTGACGGATTGAGCAAAATCCCTGACACCTAGTCATTCAAGGGGTTGTTGCCTACTGACGCTAAATTGGTGACGCCCGGTACAATCTGCCCCTCAGGTCGTAGGATGGATCAGCACATTACGATTGAGCTGTTCTGAGCATCGCGGTTTGAGGGCTATGAAATTTCAGCGCAGTACATTGATTCTGGTTGGAGTCGCCTTTTTGCTAGGGGCGGGGGTATTGATTGCCGAGTCGCAGCGATCGCAGTCTCCCCAAACGGCTACCCAGAGCGAATCGACCGAACCCATCCTGGCCTTTGAAGAAACCGACGTCGCCACCCTCACCGTCGATCGCGGTGATGAAACCCTGGTCTTTGAGCAGGGCGACGAGGGTAACTGGCAGATGACCGAGCCTGAGAATGCAGTTGCTGAACCAGGGGCGATCGCCTTCCTGCTCAGCCGCCTCAACACCGATTCACCGCTGCAAACCGTCACCATGACCGCCGACCAGGCTACCGATTTTGGCTTTAACGCCCCCGTCGGCATCGTTACCGTCACCCTCAACGACGGTACCGAGCACGAGCTAATCTTGGGCGGCCCCGACTTCAGCGGCGGCAACAACTACGCCGTCATCGACCCCGACCCCTGGCCTCCAGAGGAAGGGACAGAATACTCGGTGCTTGTCGTCACCCGCGACGTCGCCAACGGCATCAACCGCCCCCTAGAAGAATGGCTCATGCCCGTCGAAACGCCAGCCCCTGAAGCCGGGGCAGAGGATGCAGCCACCCCTGGAGAAGGCCAGACCCCAGAGGATGCAGCCCCCTCTAGTGAAGGCGAAACCCCAGAGGATGCAGCCGAACCGGACAATGCTCCCGAAAACCCCGCTGCTCCAGAAGCTACAGAAAACGGTGCTGAAACCAGCAATTGATGGTTCTTAGGGATGCTAGTCTGAGCCCGGTGATCCTTTAGGCAATCGATCCAGGGATACCTGTCCTTGCCTGACAGTTGGTGGGCATTGCCCACCCTACGTGCCATCCACCCTCCTACCCTCTCACCCATCCACCCTCCCACCCCTTCCATGGCCTCTCCCACCGCCATTCTGCTGTTCTCCTGCCCCGATCAAAAGGGGCTAGTGGCCAAAATCGCCAATTTTATCTACGCCAATGGCGGCAATATCCTCCACGCTGACCAGCATCGCGACCCTGAGGCGGGGCTGTTTTTGTCGCGCTTGGAGGGGGAGCTAGAGGGGGTTAACCTGCCTAAGGAGATCATTGGACCGGCGTTTAATGCGATCGCCCAACCCCTGGGCGCTACCTGGCAGCTTCACTTTTCTGACGCCGTGCCCCGCCTATCAATCTGGGTCAGCCATCAAGATCACTGCCTGCTCGACCTGCTCTGGCGGCACAAAGCTGGGGAATTCAAAGCTGAAATTCCATTAATTGTCAGCAACCACGCCCACCTTAAACCCGTTGCCGATCAGTTTGGCATCGCCTTTGAGCACCTACCCGTCACCAAAGACACTAAGGCCGAGCAGGAGCAAAAGCAGCTTGACTTGCTGAAGCAGTACAATATCGACCTGGTGGTGCTGGCCAAATACATGCAGGTACTCAGCCCCAATTTTCTTGAACAGTACGATCGCGTCATCAACATCCACCACTCCTTCTTGCCTGCCTTCATGGGCGCAAATCCCTACCAGCGGGCTTTTCAACGGGGGGTCAAGATCATCGGTGCCACCGCCCACTACGTCACCTCCGACCTCGACGAAGGCCCGATCATTGAGCAAGACGTAGTGCGCATCAGCCACCGCGACGACGTTAAAGAGCTAATTCGCAAAGGCAAAGACGTCGAACGCATCGTCCTGGCCCGCGCCGTTCGGCTGCACCTGCAAAACCGCACCCTAGTCTACGGCAACCGCACCGTGGTCTTTGCATAGATGGCAGCGACTAATTCGCTCAGGACGTAGGCACCCGCCGACAGCAAAAAATCGAGGCGACGAACTGGGGTATGGTCAGATGCGAAGCCGACCCAATCCAAAATCACCAATAATTCGACAGGCTCACTACAAGTTCAAAATCCAAAATTGCGTTAGCTGTTGCCCGCGGCTACGCCCGTCACCAACGCGCTGATTGCAGGGGTAATGGCCTGCAGTACTGGCGACAGAATCACCACCGATGCCGCCGCGATCACAATGGTAGTGGCCAACCGCATCACCTGGTCAGAGGCGTTTTGGTAAGTGTCAAACTTGAAATTGAGCTTTTCGACATCGATTTCTACCCGACCAAGATCGGTCTTGACATTGCCGATGTCTGTCTCTACTCGGTCAAGGCGCTGATTAATTTGCCGCAGCTCTGACAAGATCTGCTGCTGAAATCCTTCGGACGAGTCGCTGGCCTGCATTACCTGATCTAACGCGTGGTGTTTCTATCATACCCAAGGTTTAAGGGCAGCCGGCCTACTGCACCAGGACGGTACGAGGAACCAGGCTATCGGCCACTAGAGCAGAGCGCAGCTTGCGGGCCTGGGTTAGCAGCCGCCAGGCCTGGGGCGAAAGCAGACCAGGCGCAAGGAGGGATAGCCCAGTGCCGACCTGGCGCTGCCGCAGGGCCACCAGCCCCCAATGCAAGTGCAGGTATCGATTAATGGCGGCGAGGGTAGGAATGCGATCGCGGTATCCCTCATTCACCCGCCCATAGATGCGCTCTTTGATAGTCAAATTGAGCGCCATACGATGAGCGAGCGACATTTTTTGCTCATAGCCGCCAGCCCAAATGGTGCGGTAGGTCAGGCAGTCGTTAATAAATAGCGCGTCGCCAAAGTCGGCCAGCTTTACCCAGGCGTCGATGTCGTCGTAGTTGGTGGTCATGGTGGTATCCCAGCCGCCTGCCTGCAAAAAGGCGTCGCGACGAGCCGCTACTTGGGCGGGGGTACCAAAGGGTACCTGATCCATCAGCATGCCGTAATGGATGGCACTTTGGGGAATGTAAAAGGACTGGCCGGGGCCAGTGGCAGGGGTGCGGCGCAGCTCGCTGCCGTGCTCATCAACCTGAATGGCGCGGCAGGAGCAGATCACGGCCTGGGGATGCTGGGCGATCGCCGCCGTCATTTTCTCAATGCAGTCGGGGGCGAGATAGTCGTCATCGTCGAGAAACTTGACCCAATCACCGCTGGCGGCAGCCACGCCGTGATTGACGGTAGCAGCGTGGTTGAGGTTTTGGGCATTGCGGTGGTAAACGACGCGATCGCCCAAACTGCGCACATACTCCTCGGTGCCGTCGGTGGAGGCATCGTCAGCGACGACGACTTCGCAGGGCACGGTTTGGTTGAGACCGCAGGCGATCGCCCGCTTCAGCAGCTCTAGCCGGTTGTAGGTGGTAATCACCAGACTAAATTTCATCACCCCATGCTCCTTAGCTAGCGCATCCAACAGCTCTGTCTAAGGTTTCCCCGATGCCCAGTGATATTTCACTCGGCATCAATGCCGTCCCACAATTCGGCGAGGGGAATGGTTTGGCTAGTTATGGATTCGTGCCGATTCGGGATGCACTCAATGGAGCCCAAGAATTACCCTTACGGGTAATACCGTTTCCAGGTGTAATCTTTACCATTAGAAGTATCTATTGAAAGCTAATAAGATCAAACAGAAGTAATTAGCCGCGGAGGAAAAATGTGGATCATTAAGCGAATTCAACAGGAGCCTGTCATGTTTCAAGGACTGCTTCAAGCATCCTTTGTCCTTTTAGCTGGATTTGGAGTCGTTACTCTTACTCAAGACCAGATGGGTCTTATCTTTGCGTTTACAGCATCTCTCTTAGCATTTATTACACGTCAGACTGTGACGCCATTGACTGACCCAAGAGATTCTAATGGCCACAGGCTAGTGCCTAGAGATCTTCAGTAAGTGGATAGACTTAAACTAAGAGTAAATATGGCAGGGCGAGCACTGCGACTTTGAAGGGAAGGGGCGATCGTCCCAACATAACCTGCTAAATCTTCCCGGCCTCAAGGAATATTAGCCTAACTACGGCAGCTGAAATTTAATCGGTGGGAACTGACTGCTTTACTGCCTCGAGTTTTCTTGCTCAACCACAGAAGTTATAATTTCCATATACTCAACAAAACTATCAACGTACAAATGTAAGTCAATCATCGAAATATCGCTTGCACTATCGTTATGATGAACTATCTTATTTCTTTTTGCAACTATTGAGGTCACTAAATCTCTCTTGGAATTAAATTCACCACTTTTGGGCAAATCTATTCCAAGCCTTTTAAAGAGCGATTCCGTCCTGTAAGGATTGGCTGAAATATGATCATCTAGATCCTTTTTTTTGATAGATACTCTTAAATCCTGAAACCTAAACCCCTCTTCGATCTTCTCTTTCGGCCTTAAAATCTCCCATCTTACTAGGTTGTATGGGATAGAAATTTGAGCCAACTTTTCATCTACTCGCTTGATTCTGCTAAAAGCTATATCCTTTAAGTAAGACTCAAGATAAGCACACATACTAATCAAAAATGACTTCGCAAAGAAATTAATATTTTCCTCAAAAAGCGGATCTGAGTCTGACGCGATGACTCTTGAATGAGTGTTCTCAATCATAAACTTGAGTTGGTCAAACAGAGTAACATATTTTTCATGAATTTCTCTTTCATCCATTACTTAAAGACTTCACTCCTAAAATCTATTCTTGCTCAATAGCTTCTTTCAAGAGCTTTCCCCAGAGATGTCTCCGCCTCAAAATAGAGCTTTTGTTCTGAAGACGACCACTTAAAGTTTTTTGAAACTCGTCTAGCTTGCAAAGCTCATGAAATTTTTTCTTGATTCTTTCCTTTTTTTCAAGCAAAGCTTTTTCATCCATCCCACTAAAGCTAAACATTAGCAGATCATAGAAAACCATGCTTTGCCGCCTTCTTTCCTTAGTTGGATTCATAAAAATATCTTCATCAAATACGAGCTTGCACTTCCTTAAGGTATCTTTAAAGTCAGCACTCATTCGGTCTTCTTCGTCGGAAGTAATATTTTGCTTTAGTCCCATGAACTTATCTAAATACTTCGACAACTTGTCGTCGTAGTCTTCGAGATTACCCTTTAGAGCAAAAAATCTCAGAACCTGCTCCTCCGCCTCTAGGCTATCTTTGGTCTTCTTGCTATTTTCTCCAATGGCAAAATTCTTGATTTCTTCTGTTTGGGCAAGTTGGGAGATAAGATGATCAAGCTTGCCTGGATAAATAGCATGCCTAATTTCCTGATCGGAAAGCTTGACCGCACCTTGATTAAGTCTTGAAAAAATTTCTCTAACTAGGTGCTTCGGATTTTCTTTTCTTAAAATGATACATCTAATTGTTGTTGACTCTAGCTCGGGTCTATAATCTCCAATTTCCGAAAATTTCTTTCCTTCTAACTCTTTGAAGGCTGTCATGCCCTCCAAAGCAAAGCCGTCTTGGAAGAACTTTGCAATTGTAGTCAGTCTTTGGACGCCGTCAATGACCATATGTCTTCCATCATCATATTCCGCAAAGTAGCAGGACGGCAGAGGAATCCTCATTAAGCAAGACTCTATAAACTTTGAGGATCGTTCCCAGCCATCTTTGTCCCACTTGTATTTTCGCTGAAATTCAGGATCCAAAATTAACTTTGGAGTTTTAGCAGTGATTCGGGCAAATAAAGTCTCAAAAGGATAGTCAATTGGATACAGGTTCAGAGTCTTGTCTTCTCGGTTCAACATTGTATTTTCTCTTTACTGACTGGTAAGGTTAAATTGCTGCCCAAATGCACCCTACGGTGGATCTAGGTCTTGGTTTTTAAGCATGTTGCCCAAATAGAGATGAACGAAAGCTTCGGCGGCTTCGCTATCTAAGGCTTGTAGCGCTTCCACAATATCCGCAACTGTCTCTGCAGTTGGATCACGTTCTTCGTGATACCACTTGTAAATGGCCGATCGCTGCAAGCCCATTTTCACAGCAAGACTGTTTTGGCTAATGCCGTACTGCGTGAGGACTTCCCGTAGCGCTTTCCCTGCTCTTCCCATGCCTCCATCGTCCCAAAGGAGCATAGGATCGTAAATGTAATCTCAATAGATGACATTTCTCGGGAAGGTGCTGTATGATGCGCTTGTCATCTCAAGCGATTACATCAAGAGAGCTTCCCATGCCTCAAGCTTTTCTCCCCCCAGCCCTGACTGCCCCCGCTTTGCAAGTCACCATCGAGCCTGCCGCCGAGCCGGGGCGGGAGGTAATTCGCATCTTGGTCATCGGCAGCGCCCACGGCGTAGAGCGCATCATCCACGAACTCTACCGCCTCGGCTTTGCCGAAGTGCGCGAGTGGAGCAAACCCCAGCCCACCGGGCGCATCAACGAAATCATGCGCGTCCTCACCCGTTACGTGCTACCGGAATAGGGCATCCGCAGTTATGGGAGATTATTGATACACCTGCTTGAGCCATTCCCTGGCCCACAGCGCATCGGCCCCACTCAGCGGCGGTACGGGGTCTTGGGCATAGTCAATAACTAAGCCATAGCCCGAGCGATCGTAGAGACCATCCAGCAGCCGCTTTAGATCCACGGTGGGGGACACATCCTCCGGTTGCAGGGGCAGTGCAAAGCAAGGAATTGGGTCAGCCAAATTAAAGCCATACCATTGCGCCTGGGGGCGCATTTCCTGGGGGCTGACCAGAATAGAGTAGGCCGACGAGGCTATGCCTTGGGGAACCTCTAGGGCTGGCCCTTGGCGCAGCAGGTCAATCTCGACGAAGTTGCAGAGACTCCCTAGCAGCGTCGCCCGTTTGGTTTCATACTCCAGCCGCCCTCGGCCAGGGCGCTTGTTGGTGGGCGACAGCACCTCAACTACGGTCACCACCTGGCTAGTGGCAATTTCTCGAATTTCCAAATAGCCCTGGCGAATGGTTTCAGGAATCGTCAGCGTTACTGTAACCGCTGCATCGGGGAGGGGGGCTGTAGCGATCGCACCATCGCCCTTCACACCCTGTCGCAGCCCCTTTGCTACAGCAACATCGGGCACCCCTACCACAACGGCATCCTGGCTATCCACCGGGTACACGCGCTCCTCAATGAGCACCTGATACTTGGGCAATAGTTGAGGAGCCAGATCATCGGCGATCGCCGTCATTAGGCGATGGTGAATGTTTGGCCAGGCCCTCGGATGCTCAAGGTAAGGGTCCATACCTGGAAACGGAGACGGCATCGCAGGTTCCCCAAAAGGACGATATTCCTAGTGTAGGCCAGGGGAATAGACCCAAAAACAAGCCACCTCTACCTGGCGTTAGGTCAGCTTGAGCACGGCCATAAAGGCTTCTTGGGGTACATCAACGGTACCAACAGCCTTCATGCGCTTCTTACCCTTAGCTTGCTTTTGCAGCAGCTTTTTCTTTCGCGAAATATCGCCGCCGTAGCACTTGGCCAGCACATCTTTGCGCAGGGCCGGAATGCTTTCGCTGGCGATAATCCGACTACCGATCGCCGCCTGAATCGGGATCTTGAACTGGTGACGAGGAATCAGTTCCTTCAGCTTTTCGACCAGAGCCTTGCCCACGTAGTAGGCCTTGTCGCGGTGCACAATGGAGGCCAGCGAATCGACTGGGTCGCCGTTGATCAGCACGTCGAGCCGCGCCAGGTGGTTTTCGCGGTAGCCGATCAGGTGATACTCCATGCTGGCGTAGCCCTTGCTGCGCGACTTCATCTGGTCGAAGAAGTCGGTGACGACCTCGGCCAGAGGCACTTCGTAAATTAAGGTGGTGCGGCCCTGGGCAAGGTACTTCATATCTTTGAACTCGCCCCGGCGGTTCTGGCACAGCTCCATCAGGGCACCCACGTACTCTTCGGGGGTGATCATGTCGAGCTGTACGTAGGGCTCCTCAATTTTTTCGCGGGCCTGGGGGTCGGGCAGAGTGCTGGGGTTGTCAATTTCGAGCACCTCGCCCTGAATGGTGGTGACTTGATAGATCACCGAGGGGGCGGTGGTGATCAGATCGAGGTTGTACTCGCGCTCCAAGCGCTCCTGCACAATTTCCATGTGCAGCAGGCCCAAAAAGCCGCAGCGAAAGCCAAAGCCCATGGCGCTGGAGGTTTCGGGCTCGTACTGCAGGGCGGCATCGCTGAGGCGCAGTTTTTCGAGAGCTTCGCGCAGTTCCTCAAACTGGTCGGAGACGGTGGGGAAGAGGCCGCAGAACACCATCGGTTTGGCTTCAGCGTAGCCCGGCAGCGCTTCGGTCGCCGGGTTTTGCACCAGGGTAATGGTGTCGCCCACGCGGGCGTCTTCAACCGCTTTGATAGAGGCGGCAAAGTAGCCCACTTCTCCGGCGTGAAGCTCATCAACCTCAATCTGAGTAGGGGCTAATACGCCCAGTTCGTCGATTTCGTACTCTTTGCCCGAAGCCATCAGCCGCACTTTGTCTTTGCGGCGAATGGTGCCATCCATGACGCGGAAGTAAACGATCACGCCCCGGTAGCTGTCGTAGTAGCTATCGAAAATCAGCGCTCGCAGGGGCTGATCGACGGTGTCGGCGGGGGGCGGCACCAGATAGACGATGGATTCTAAAATTTCGTCGATGCCCACCCCTTGCTTGGCGGAGGCGAGAATGGCCCCGCTGCAGTCAAGGCCGATGATGTCTTCGATTTCCTGCTTGATGCGCTCGGGTTCGGCCCCCGGCAGATCAATTTTGTTGAGAACGGGGATGATCTCCAGGTCGTTCTCCAGAGCCAGGTAAACGTTTGCCAGGGTTTGGGCTTCGACCCCCTGGGAGGCATCGACCACCAGCAGCGCCCCTTCGCAGGCGATCAGCGATCGCGACACTTCATAGGAAAAGTCAACGTGCCCTGGGGTATCGATCAGGTTGAGCACGTAGTCTTTGCCATCCTGGGCCTTGTAGTTCATGCGGGCGGCCTGGAGCTTGATGGTAATGCCCCGCTCCCGCTCCAAATCCATGCTGTCGAGGAACTGCGCCTTCATCTCGCGATCGCTAACCGTACCGGTGCGCTGCAATAGCCGGTCGGCCAGGGTCGATTTGCCGTGGTCGATGTGGGCAATAATCGAAAAATTGCGAATTTGAGAGACGGGAACCTCTGTCATACGAAGGCTTACCAGCAATAGCGGTTTACAGACTTTAATATTGTAAGCCCTCGCCTGGGTGAATGCTCGCGGGGGAGTCAGGGCTAAGCCGTGAAGAGCTGGTAAGGCGGAATATTTGCAGCATGAAGGTTTTTTGCAGCAGTCTCCCAAAAGCGTGCTGAGAGCGGTGGGAGGATAGACTGAGATGATAAGCATAAACTTGTTATGTCAAGAACCTGAGACCTAACGGCCAAGGGGTTTAGGGTTGACTACCCTAGACCTTTCACCCTAGGGCTTAGACTTAAGAGATATACACAATCACCTACCTGGCAGTTCAGGCGACCTACTATGCAAAACTCTGCCCCCCATTCCGGCGAACGGTCGGCGGAAAAAGTTGATCTCTCCGTGCAGATCGACAAAGACCTGCTCGACCAGGTAACTCACCTCAGCTCTGACCCCAGCAAGGTTATTGATGTTGCCCTGCGCCAGTGGCTGCGGGGCGATCGCCGCTACGAAGACGACCTGGTGCGCCACCTGCCCCGCAACCCAACGGTTCCGCCCAAGGGAGAGTGGAACGACTAAAACATCACTTTTCCTTAACCAATTGATGCCTAGCTAGAGCCATTGGCAGAGTTGGTTGGTTAACATGGGAACGTTCTGGCCCCGTAACCCTATGCGATCGCCACGTTCCACCTCTGCTTTGGCTACGGACGGCCCAACAGACTCGCTCTCCGTGTGGATTATGGTGCTGAGCTCTAGCGGCGTGGTGGAGTCGGTGCAGACGGTGGGGTCCAAGGCCTTGCCAGCGACGTTGACGGCCAACTGGGTAGGGCGATCGCTGGGCGAAATCGTCTCGTTTGCCAACGCTCAGGCTCTGGGGCAGGCCCTCCACACCCTGGCCACCCGCCACGACATTGTGCAGCTCCCCGGTCGGTGCCCGCTGGGTTCCCACAGTATTGACGTGCAGTGGCTGCTGCAACCCCTGCTGGGGCCAGACGGCAGCTTGTTTCGCATCGCCGCCACGGGCTACCTGGCCGATTTGCACGGACTGGCCGAGAGCCCCTGGCTGCGAGTCGCCCCGGTCGCGGCTGCAGAGCCAGCCCCTGCGGACTGTAGCCAGCTGCAAACCTACTCACCCCGGCTTAACCAAATCACCCGTAACGTCCGCTGGACGCTCGATTTAGAGATTATTCGCCAGCAGACGGTAGAGGGCCTGGGCGACCTGTTTGATGTCGATCGCTGCCTGGTGTTTAGCTGCCACGCGGCCCCCAATATGGCTCCCGAGGCCGCTGCGGTAGCGGCTGAATACGTGCGATCGGAGGATTTGCTGATCTGGCAGGGGCAGGTGTGGCTGCTGGCTGAAACCCCATGCCTTAGCGCGGCGGCCCAGGCACCGAGGGCGGTGGTACCTCCTCGACAGCCCGCCGATCCGTCGGTCGTGGCCGTGGCAACCCGCTACCAGAACACCATCAATGGATTCATTGTGCTCCACGATCGCCCCGATCGCCCCTGGTCAGAGGTGGAGCTAAATTTACTCACCGATCTGGCTGATCAGGTTGGCACCGCGATCGCCCACGCCACCCTGTTTAGTGAAAGCCACGCCCTGGCCATCAAGCTGCAGCAGGCCAACACCAGCCTGATGGAAAAGCAGCGCGAGTTTCAAGAAGCCCGCCGCCAGGCCGAAGAGGCCCGCCGCCAGGCCGAAGAAGCCTCCCGCCTCAAGAGCGAGTTTTTGGCCAACACCTCCCATGAGCTGCGCACCCCCCTCAACGGCATGATCGGCTTTCTTAAGCTGGTGCTCGACGGTATGGCCGACGACCCCGCCGAGCAGGAAGAATTTATCGAAGAGGCCCACAAGTCAGCCATTCACCTGCTGCAGCTGATCAACGATGTGCTCGATATCGCCAAGATCGAAGCGGGCAAAATGCAGATCGAAATGGGGCCAATCAGTCTCAAAGAGCTGCTGGCCGACCTGGAAAACTTTATGCGCCACCAGGCCGATCAAAAAGGCCTGAATTTCGAAATTTTGCTCCCTGCTACTCGGGACGATATCACCGTTAACGGCAACTACCAACGACTGCTCCAGGTGCTGATCAATCTGGTGGGCAATGCAATCAAATTCACCCATGAAGGGGGCGTGACCATCAGTGCCGAGGTAAAGCCGCAAAAAATTGAGCACTATGGCAAAACCTGGCCCGGCCTGGTCAAAATTAGCGTCGCCGATACGGGCATTGGCGTGTCGCTAGAAAAGCAGGACCGGCTGTTTCAGAGCTTTAGTCAGGTAGACGGCGATCGCACCCGCCAATACGGAGGCACCGGTTTGGGCCTAGCCATTTCCCAGCGCCTGGTGGAGGCGATGGGCGGCGTAGTGCAGTTCATCAGCATGGGCGAGGGGCTGGGCTCCACGGTGACGTTTACGGCGCTGCTGTACCAGGAGCCGGTGGTGATTGACAAAGAACCTGTGTACCCGCCCAAGTAGACCGGGTACCGCTTCAGCGTTTGCGGTTACGATAGGGCTGTCTTTGCAACATTGCCACTATGGTGAGTGAACGCGCTACCACTCTCAAACAAGCCTTTCAGGTCTGCGACCTGGGGGCGCTGACGGGCGCTGCCATCGATCACTACTACGTCGATTTATCGGCAGTACGCAGTGCTCAGTCAATTACCAGCGTCAGCCAGCGGCTTGATTTTCTCAATCCTGGGCAACCGGCAGCAGTTCTCTTCACTGGACATCGGGGCTGCGGCAAAAGCACCGAACTACAGCGCATCAAACGCCGCTGGGAATTGCACTACGAAGTCATCTATATCAAAGCTACTGATGAATTAGATATCAACGATGCTGACTACAAAGATATCTACTTGGTCATCGTCAAGTATCTGACCCAGGCACTACAAAGCTGGGGCTTAAATAGCGACCCAGCCCTGGTCAGTGCCTTTGAAGATTGGTTCAAAGACATTACCCAAGAAACCGAGCGCACCAGAGAAACCGCTGTGTCTGTGGAAGGAAAAGCAGGGGTGGGCGGCGGTATCCCCAACTTGCTGACAATGTCCGTCAACCTGCTAGCTCAGATAAAGGGATCGGAGAAACGCAAACGATTAATCCGTGAGAGTTTGCAGCAGGGCTTTTCACGTTTGCAAGAGCATACCAATGCCCTGCTAGCCGATGCCTTTGAAAAACTGAAGCAAAAGCAGCCCAAAACCAAAGGCCTTCTGTTCATCTTCGATAACCTCGATCGGGTACCGCCCCAGGTGGGCGAACACCTGTTTCTCAAATACGCCAATCAGCTGGCTGAGCTGCACTGCACGGTCATCTATACCGTCCCGATTTCGGTCATCTACTCGGGCAATAACTACGCCAACGTCTTCGGCGACCTCAATGTGATGCCCATGGTCAACATCTACCAGTTCGACCGGGACCAGGCTGAACTAGCTCACAACCCCGATGGTCTAACAGCCATGGTCACTTTGATTAATAAGCGGATCGACACTGAACGTCTGTTTGAAACCCCAGATGTGCTGCTAGAACTGGTACGGCTCAGCGGTGGGCACGTGCGCCAGCTCATGCAGCTGATTCGCACCGCCTGCTTAAATGCCAAAAACAGTCAGATTTCAGCTACAGACGTAGAACGCGCTGCCGCCAAAGAGCAAAACCACTTTGAGCGATTCATCCCCAGCGACCACTACCCGGTGCTGGTGGATATCTACCGCAACAAGGGCGTACAGCTTGATCTGGCGGATCAAGCTATGATGCAGTCAATGCTGTTCAACATCACCGTGCTGGAGTACGAAAAGTTGGACGACGATCTGCAAGCCTGGAAATACATCAACCCACTGGTGAGGCGAACCAATGCCTTTCGGGAAGCTCTTCGGGCGCAGTGAGCCCCCCAAGCCATCAACTTCAGATTCCTCTCCTACAGAGCAAGTCGTTTCTCCATGGGAAGCCCAAAATGAAGACACGATTGCAGAACTGGCTCGGTTTATCGACTTTGCCGAAGGATTTACTATTGGCTTTGTAGAAGTTAGCTTTCCTGAAGATATTGATGACTTGCTCAAGGTGCTGCGCAAACGCCCGGAGTGCCGTTTGACCGAGTTCTACGTCTTTGATCTATCAGACCCCAACCTCACCTACCTCCAAGATGAACTGATCCAGCGCATCAACCAGATCGTCAAACCTATTTCTACCTTGGTGAATCCTAAACGGGTGATCTTGGTGATGGGGCTAGAAAATTCCATCGGCTTATTTGGTGACTATCCCCCGGTGCTGCAAGACCTCAACTTTGTGCGCGATGCACTGGCTGACTCAGTGCCCTACCCAGTGCTGTTTTGCCTGCCCAGCTACGCCATCAACCGTGTAATTAAGTTTGCCCCCGACTTTTGGAGCTGGAAGTCTGGCTTATTCAAAATAAAAAGCGTTCAAAACAGTGAAGACAATGCTTCGATTCGAGCTTTATATGCAACCAAACTTTTAGGTAGCCTTAACCAGCTTGAACGACAGGAACGCGTACAGCTTTTAGAATGCTTAGTCCAAGAATTTTCACCGCTTGAGGGGCACCGAAATAAAGATGATTTGCGAGTGTGTGTAAAAGCACTGATTCAACTGGCAGTCATTCATACAAATTATGGTGAATACTCAAAGAGTGAGGAAATTCTAGATCAAGCAATCAAAATTCTTGACTCTCCTGACTGGCAACCTGAGAAACTGCAAGATACTGTTCTCCGGCTTGATTACCTTAGATGGCGAGGATTTTTAAGCTTATGTTTAGGTAATGTCGCCGATGCAGAAAATAATTTTAAAGCTTCCTTACTGATCAACGATGAGATCGATGAATTTGAGGAGGGACATATACTTCAGCTATTAGGAAGAATAGAGGCGAAGAGGGGCAATCTAAACGAAGCGGCTACTCTGTACAAAAAATCCTTAGCTATCTCGGAGCGGAGCGGCATTGCAGGCCTGGAGAGCAAAATTTTGTCTTTAATAAATCTGAAAGCTTCAACTTTGTATCACATGGCTAAACTTCAAGCTATGCAAGGGCAGATTGAGGAGGCGATCGCGCTCCTCCAGCAGTCCCTAGACATCAATGAGCGCATCGGTGACGCCCAGGACAAAGCTCTCACTCTGCATGCAATCGCCGACATCAAAGCTGGGCAGGGCCAGGTCGATGAGGCGATCGCGCTCTACCAGCAGTCTTTAACCATTAAAGAGCGCATCGGCGATGAGAAGGGCCAAGCAATATGTCTATTACTGATTGGGTATATCACTAGTCAGCAGGGTGATTTGGTCACAGCTATCCCCTACCTCCAAGAGTCCCTTGATATTCTGCAACGCATTGGTTCCCCCGATGCCGCCACGGTACAAGCCCATCTTGAGCAAGCTCAAGCGCAGGTAGAGGAGGTGGGTTTAGCTAACGCCATTGCTGAGGGTGAAGAAACCGATTTTATCGATGAAGCTGATATCCAATCTATTCTCAAGAGCGAAGCGTGAAGGTTGGATTTAGAGATAGCTTTAGGCAGATTTGATATAAGCAGGACGAGCTGTTTGAGACTGGCTGAGGGCGTCGTGTAGAGCATCCCAGTCTTCATTAGCGATCGCATTTCTGATCCACTCCAGTTGCTGCTGGTACTGAGTCAAAGCATCCAGCAGTGCCGCGCGGTTGTGGCGGGCCATTAGCGTCCCCAGCTCCGGCACGCCACCGCCGACCCGGCTGGTGTCTTGAAAGCCGGAGCTAGCCAGGGTCTGGGCCAAGGCCAGAATCGCCGGGTCAGCCTCCCCCTGGCAGGCGAGAATGAGGCTGCTGCTGACCATCACCGGCAGGTGCGAGATCCAGGCGACGGCGCGATCGTGCTGGTCGGGGTGGCACTGGCAGAGGTTGGCCCCCAGGGAAGCGGCGATCGCCCGCACCCGCTCTAGGGCCGCTGAATTGGTTGCCGCAGTAGGCGTAAGCACGTAGGGGCGATCCTGAAACAGCCCCATCTCGGCCACTGCCAGTCCAGCTTCGGCCTTGCCCGCCATTGGGTGACCGCCCACAAAGTCGGGCCACATCGCCTCGATCGCCGGTACAAGCTCTCCTTTGACCGAGGCTACATCGGTCACCACTGCCCCTGCTGACAGGTAGGGCGCGATCGCCTCAGCGGTCGCGACAACTGCGTCAATGGGTGTGCAGATAAATACCACCTCGGCTCCAGCCACCAGCGCCAGATCCGTCCCCGCCTCGGTGGCCGCACCCATCGCCAGAGCGGCTTTGGCCGTTTCGACCCGGCGGGCAATACCCACCACCGGGTGGCCCTGCCGGGTCAGGTCTAACCCCAGCGAGCCTCCGATTAATCCCAGGCCAACAATGGCGATTCGTTCCATAGGTTTCTAGCCCTTTGCCCACAGTGGTTATTACCAGCATATCGGTGGGGTGGTCTCCAGCAGCCTCGGCGAATCTTCTATGCGACAATGGACACCTACAGCTGCTGTCGGTCGGTCGGCGTGGTTCAGCGGCACCCTCAGGTCAATGCCATCGTCAACCATGCCAGCTGATTCGCTCACTCGCTCCCTCATCACTTTTTGGATGCCATTACTTTGATAGAGGCCCAAGTACACCAACAACTGCGCGCCCTGCTGCGGGAATGGGGAGAGCCAAGCTGGCCCCATCACCTGACGCTGGCGCGGCTTGTGGCGCGGGCGCTGCGGCTGGGGCGCAGTGCGCTGCTGCAGGTGGGGGGCCTGTCGGCCTACCAGGGTGAGTATCGCCTCAGCTACCTGATTGCGCTGATGATGTGGCCCGGCCCCGCCGTTGTGGTGGCCCCTGAACCGACCGCCCAGCGGTTGCTGATGGTCGACCTGCCCCGCCTGCAGGAAAAGCTGCGGCTGCACAAGCCGGTACACCGGGGCGATCGCTGGCCCGGCGGCGATTTTAACGGTCTGCTGATTACTACACCCAGCGCCTGGCTGAGCGATCGCCTCAACTACGAGAGCCAGTTTCCCGAGGGCATTCCTACCCTGATCGACGACGCCGACAACCTTGAACAGTGGGTGCGAGAGCAGCTCGCCGCCAATCTCAGCCCGCTCGACTGGAACCACCTGGCCCTGGCCTACCCCAACCACGAGGGACTGATTCAAGATACCCATGTGGCCCTGACCCATGCCGCCTTTCAGCGCCCGGCCAACCCCTACCAGCGCTATCTGCTCGACGAGCAGGACTGTCAACAGCTCCAGCGCCTGCACCAGGTCCTGACCGCCAGCCGCACGCTCCAGTCGGAAGGGCCCATGCCGCCCCAGTGGGCTCGATTCTGGCAGCAGTTCAATCCGCCCGACCACCTGCTGTGGTTTGCCGTCGATCGCGATCGCGGTCAGATGACGCTACACTGCGCCCCGGTAGACCTGGCCCCAGCCTTAACCCCGGTCTGGTCTCGACAGCCGGTCGTGCTGATTGGGGCAGCGCTCGACCCCGAACCGGCAGCCGACAACTTTCGCCAGCGCCTGGGGCTGAGCGAGCTGACCTGCCTCCAGTTCACCCCCAACCGGCAAAACGACGCCATTCAGCTCTACCTACCCACCCATCTGCCGCTGCCCAACACGCCCCAGTTTCAGGGGGTGCTGCACCAGGAGATTCGCCGTCTGCTGAGCCGCGATGTGGAAACGGATACTCGCGCTGAGGTGGCCGAAGGCCTGGCCCACCGTTCGGGCTTTACCGTGATTTTGCTCGATGACCTGCCGCTCAAGGGTCAGCTCGGGGCTACCCTGGCCGGCGAGTTTGGCTCGCGGGTGCAGGTCGAGCAGGCCTCAATTGGCCGCAACGGCATTTTGGTCAGCGGCTGGGAATTTTGGCGACAGCACCAGGCCCTGCTGCCGCCCCCGGACCTGCTGATTGTGGCCA
This sequence comes from filamentous cyanobacterium CCT1, assembly GCA_003017855.1. Classification (GTDB taxonomy): domain Bacteria; phylum Cyanobacteriota; class Cyanobacteriia; order Phormidesmidales; family Phormidesmidaceae; genus Nodosilinea. Next base: position 2,698 of record PYER01000088.1, on the reverse strand, counting down.
CGCTGCCCCTGCCCTCGCTTGAAAACCCGATGGTGGCCGGGCGGGTGGCTTTTCACAAGCGGCGACGGCAGGACTGGTTTCGGCTGTACCTGTTTCCCACGGCGGTGACCGAGCTGCAGCGCGCGATCGCCCCTTCGCGGCAGCACCAGGGCACCGTGGCCCTGCTCGACACCCGCGCCCACTACCGCAGCTATGGCATCCAAATTTTAGAGGCCCTGAGCCCGGCCGCCTGTACGCGATCGCTGCCCGCATCGCGGCCCCACATCCCGTCCTATGATTGAGAATGAAGTAGTGCAAAACGTAGCGACGTAGACCCATGGGCGAATCAAAACGACGCAAAGAGCAACTGGGCGAGAAATATGGTCAGGCAGAACCCATTTTGCCCTGGCTGCCCATCACCAAAGATCAGTCCCAGCAGTTTGTGAAGTGGACAACTCGTGGTGCCTGGGGCGGCATTATCTTGGTGATTGCCTTCTGGATTACCCTGCGGTTTATTGGTCCTGGCCTGGGCTGGTGGACTTTGGCTGACTAGAACCACCACCAATCTCAGGGTTTGCGGACATATCGGCGCGAAATTTCCTATTCTCGCTAAGAAATCGTAATCAGCGCTTTTCGTCTTCCATAAATTCTAGGTAGAGTTAGAGCAGGTGGTTGCGCGGGAGTTTGCGAGAATATGCTGAGTCAACAACGGCAGTCTGGACCCCAGCGAGATGAGCCTCGGCCCGATGGAGTCGCCGAAGCCGTCAAAGGCGTCGCCAAGGACTTTAGCCTGGTCATCGACGGCTCTGAACCGGCCCTGGCCCTGCCCCAGGTGATGCCGCCCGCTCCCAAAAGTAGCCAGTCGTGGCGACTGCTGCTGATATCCCTGCTGAGCTGCGGGGCGGCCAGTGCGGCAGCCTTTGGGGCCTTTCTCTGGCTGATTAACCTACCGCCTACCACCAACTGCGAAAATGCGACCACCGTCACCACCGATCGCGCCCAGCTGTTCTGCGCACAGACTGCAGCTAGCTCGGGCGAATTGACCGACGTGCTGGCCGCCCTCGACCTGGTGGGCGGCTGGACAGCGGAGCACCCGCTCCACCGTGAGGTACAGCCCCTGGTCGAGCAGTGGTCTTGGGTGGCGCTAAAAGCCGCTGAGCAAGAGCTGCGAACCAACGGCAGCATGGCCACAGCGCAGTCTCTGGTCAGCCACATCCCGGTCGACAGTCCGGTGTTTGCTACGGCCCAGGAGACCATGCAAACCTGGCAGACCGAGTGGGCGCAGGGCGAAGACATCATGGCTACCGCCCAGACCGCGCTCCAAAAGCAGGACTGGGCTACTACCTCTAAACAGTTGCTGGCTTTGGCCGAGCTCGACAATTCTCACTGGCGAGTAGAACAGGTGGCGGCACTGTCTCGCCAGATTCGTCAGGAGCGTCAGGCCCAGAAGCTGCTGGCTGAAGCCGTAGCTACTGCTGTACCTGGGGGAAGCGATCGCCTCGGATCAGCCCTGCGCACCGCCAGCAGGATTGACGAGGGCACCTACGCCCGGCAGCAGGCTCAGCCCTACCTGGACCGCTGGAGCGATCTGCTGCTCAAGCTGGGGCAAGACAAATGGTACGCCTCTGACCTGGACGCGGCGATCGCCCTGGGCCGCAGTGCCGCCCTCAACCCCAGCCGCGCCAAGGTGGCCCAGGAGCTGATTTGGATTAGTCAGGCGCGCCAGATGGCCCAGCAAAGCTTGACCACCTGGCGCACGGCCCCAGATCAGCTGGTGACGCTCTATCGCGCTATGCTGCTGGCCAATCGGCTGCCCACCGACAGCCCTTACTATGCCCAGGCCCAGTCGAGTGTGACGACCTGGCGCACCCACCTGAGCGAGCTGACCCGGCTGCAAACTGCCCAGGCGGTAGGGCAGGTGCGGGACATCGACGCGATCAAGGTGGCGATCACTCAGGCGGCCAAGGTACCGATGGGCCACCCCCGGCGAGTGCAGGCCCAAACCCTGGTAGCCCACTGGCGGCAAGAGGTGGAACGCCTGGAAGACCGCCCCTACCTGGTTAAAGCCCACGAACTGGCCAAATCTAAAACCTTTGAGGGGCTGCAGGCGGCGATTCAAACCGCCAACGCCATCGCCCTGCCCCGTGCCCTGCGCGGCGAAGCCCAAAGCTGGGTCTATATCTGGACCAGTGAGCTACAGGTGATGGAAGATCGGCCGCTGCTCAACCGGGCGCGATCGCTGGCTGCCCAGGGCAACCTCTCCCAGGCCATTGCCGAAGCCAGCGGCATCAAACCGGGCCGCGCCCTCTACGACGAGGCCAAAGCCGCGATCGCGGGGTGGCAGTGGGAGATTGCCGCCGCCGAGCGCGCCCGACTGCGCGCCCTTCAAGCGGAGGCCGCCCGCAAGGCCGCGATCGCTGATCCAGGAGAGACCGCCCCCGAGAGCGAAAGCCCCAGCACCGAGGCCTCTGCAGATGCTTTGGTGCCAGCAACAGAGGCCCTGCCCATGGCCCCGGCCCCCATGCCCACCGAGCTGAGCCTGCCGCGGCCATCTCTGCCCGATCGCATCGACACCGTCCCCGGCGGGCACTCGTCCGGTGAGCAATCCCCCGGTGGAATCGCTGCCCCCGCTGAGGCGGCAGCCCCGTCACCAGCCGCGATCGAGGCGTCACCGGTCGCCCCACCGGCTGCCCTGGTCGCCCCGGCCCCCCTGCCTGCC
>PYER01000416.1 GCA_003017855.1 filamentous cyanobacterium CCT1 | reverse complement strand
TTTCGAGCGGTTCAAGTTACGCTGCCTTATTAGCTGGCATTTTCCTACTGCGGCTGCATAATTAACCCGGTAGAGCCATAAATAGCAAACTACTGAAAGTTTTAATATTATCGACACGAACGGTCACCGAGAAGATTTAGGTTATTACCCTTACCAAATAGAACTTCATTATAGTGTCTAAAAATACTTTAATGAACGATGCAAGCAGGCTTAAGTCTGAATCGATAAATTCTTAAGCATTTAAAAAGCCTAACTTACACAATTTTTAAATCTTCTGGCCAGCTTAAAATTTGTCAATGTGTTTTCAAAAACATCGTTTTGCGTTAATCTCTCTCACAATGAAAAAATCTGGTACTCACATTCCTACCAAGTCAGCTCTACCAAATCCAGGTTGTCAAAGATTGAAAACTGTAGCCTGCTCACCGATAGAATGCCACGGCTAAAATCCCATTTCTGAACTGGCACGAAGTTTAGAGCCTCAACCAGTAGATATCAGGCCAAGGAATCCACTGAACTATTGCAACTACATCGAGTTTGCTCAGCAGCCTGAATGCTCAGCAGCTAGAACACATCATTTTGAGGGAGACAAGACGTCATGGTTCACGCAATTACTCAACCGATCGCAACTCCGTCAGAGTTGACCGAAGCCGAGGTGCGCAGCATCGATGCCTACTGGCGAGCCTGCAACTATCTGGCCGTGGGGATGATTTATCTGCGAGACAATCCACTGCTCAAGCAGCCGCTGCGGCCCGAGCACGTCAAGTATCGCCTGCTGGGCCACTGGGGCGCGTCTCCGGCCCTGAGTTTCATCTACATTCACTGCAATCGGCTGATCAAAAAGTATGACCTGGACATGATCTTTATGGCGGGGCCGGGGCATGGTGCTCCCGGCGTGCTGGGGCCGGTGTATTTAGAAGGCACCTACTCCGAGATTTATCCCGACAAGAGCGAAGATCTGGCGGGCATGGGCCGCTTCTTTAAGCAGTTTTCTTTCCCCGGCCACATTGGCAGCCACGTCACCCCCGAGACTCCGGGCTCTATCCATGAAGGGGGGGAGCTGGGCTACAGCCTTTCCCACGCCTACGGGGCCGTCTTAGATAACCCAAATCTGATTGTCACCTGCGTGGTCGGTGACGGTGAAGCCGAAACCGGGCCATTGGCCACGGCCTGGCACTCGAACAAATTTATCAACCCGGCTCGGGACGGAGCCGTCCTGCCGGTTTTGAATCTAAACGGCTACAAAATCGCCAACCCCACCATTCTCGCCCGCATCTCGGTGGAGGAGCTGGAGTGTTTGTTTCGGGGCTATGGCTACACCCCCTACATCGTGGAGGGCAGCGACCCGGCGGAGGTGCACCGCAAGATGGCGGCGGTGATGGAAGAGTGCATTCTCAGCATTAAAGCTGTCCAGCGGGAGGCGCGCATCAGCGGCAACATCGAGCGGCCCCGCTGGCCCATGATTGTGCTGCGCACCCCCAAGGGCTGGACCGGCCCCCAGGAGGTCGATGGTCACAAGGTGGAAGGGTTTTGGCGATCGCACCAGGTCCCCATGGGCGGCATGCACAGTAACCCTGAGCACCTGCGTTTGCTGGAGGAGTGGATGCGCAGCTACCGACCCGAAGAACTGTTTGACGAGCAGGGCACCCTGATCCCCGAACTCAAGGCCTTGACTCCGGCGGGCGATCGCCGTATGGGGGCCAACCCCCACGCCAATGGCGGGTTACTGCGGCGAGCCCTGAAGATGCCTGCGTTTCAAGACTACGCGATCGAGATGGCTCGCCCCGGCACCATCGAGGTTGAAAATACTAAAGTGCTGGGCTTCCTGATGCGAGACATCATGCGGGATAACCCCCACAACTTCCGGCTGATGGGGCCAGACGAAACCGCTTCGAACCGCTTGCAGGCGGTGTACGAAGTGACTAAAAAGGTCTGGATGGCCGACCTGTACCCCGAAGACCTCGATGGTAGCCAGCTCTCCCGGGATGGTCGGGTGATGGAAATGCTCAGTGAGCATACCCTCCAGGGCTGGCTAGAGGGCTACCTGCTGACGGGGCGGCACGGGCTGTTCCATACCTACGAGGCCTTTGCCCACGTGGTCAGCTCGATGTTTAACCAGCATGCCAAGTGGCTGGATGTCTGCAAAAATCATGTGCCCTGGCGGCGGCCGGTGTCGTCGCTAAATATTCTGCTATCGTCTTTGGTGTGGCGGCAGGACCACAACGGCTTTAGCCATCAAGATCCGGGCTATATCGACCTGGTGACCAACAAAAGCCCGGACGTGGTGCGGCTCTACTTTCCCCCCGATGCCAACTGTCTGCTGTCAGTGGCCGACCACTGCTTCCGCAGCGTGAACTACATCAACGTGATTGTCGCCGACAAGCAAAACCACCTCCAGTACCTGCCCATGGAGGAGGCGGTGAAACACTGCACCAAGGGCATCGGCATCTGGGATTGGGCCAGCAACGACGACTGCGGCCTGGAGCCGGATATGCCGGACGTCGTGATGGCCTGCTGCGGCGATATTCCCACCAAAGAATCTCTAGCGGCGACAGCCATGCTGCGGGAAGAATTTCCCGAGCTGAAGGTGCGGTTCATCAACGTGGTGGATCTGTTCAAGCTGATGTCGGCTGGGGAGCACCCCCACGGCTTGTCCGACTGGGACTTTAATTCTCTCTTCACCACCGACAAACCGGTGATTTTTAATTTCCACGGCTACCCCTGGTTGATTCACAAGCTGGTATACCGCCGGGCTAACCAGGAGCGCATTCACGTGCGGGGCTACAAAGAGCGGGGCAACATCAACACCCCGCTAGAACTAGCGATCAACAATCAAATCGATCGCTTCAATCTGGTGATTGACGTGATTGACCGGGTGTCCAAGCTCGGTTCAGCCGCCGCCTACGTCAAGGAGCGGATGAAAAACAAGATCATTGAGTGCGTGGCCTATGCCCACACCCACGGCACCGATGCCGAGGAAATAACCCACTGGATCTGGCCGTACTAGAGCGTTCGGGTGCATCCCACTTTTGCAAGTGTCTACGTCATTCCCACTTGCGTGGGAATCTACCTGGGAGTAAGCCATCCGACGTGGATTCCCGTTTATACGGGAATGACAGATCAGCTAGCCGTTAAAGTGACAATTTTACGAAAGTGGGACACACCCGAGCGTTCCTCGATCATCTCTATTGCCTCCAAGTTATGGACGTAACCGCTTCGACTGAGCCAACGATCACAATCTTGGGACGACCAGCCGATCAGGGTAGGTGGTTTTTAATTCCTCTGGGGATGATGCTTTTACTCTGCCTGGGCAGCGTATATTCCTGGAGTATTTTTAGAACTCCTCTAGAAAATGAGTTGGGCATGAGTGCGACCCAAAGCCTGTTACCCTACACGGCTGGGTTGGTTTTCTATGCGGCGCTGATGGGGAGCATGTCAGGTTTGCAAGGTCGGCTAAAACAGGTGAGGATACAAGTGTTGACCTAAAGGCCTAACTGATGCC
>PYER01000415.1 GCA_003017855.1 filamentous cyanobacterium CCT1 | reverse complement strand
ATCTTAGTCGGGTATCGCCCACCCCCCTGGGCTAGATCGCGTGGAGGATTCGCAATCCGTGGCTTCCCTACCGCTGTTGACCCTGCCCCTGGGCCTGTTCTCGATACTTTTAGGCACAGGGGAACCCAAGCTGCTACAGCCCTCGGGCCTCAACCCCACCGCCCTGCAGATTGAGTGGCAGTCGCCGTGGATTGCCGGACTGGTTCGCGACCCGGTCATGGAGGCGATCGTGGCCGATTACGTGGCGGGGCTGCGGCGGCAGGGCTGGTCCGTTCCCGACCAGGGCATTTGGATTCAGGTGGGCCAGAGCGTGGTGGCCGAGCACCGGGGTAGCGTGCTGATGCCCGCCGCCTCGTTGACAAAGCTGGCGACGACGCTGGCGGCGCTGCAAACCTGGCCCCTCGACCACCGTTTCGATACCCTGGTCGGCCTCCACGGTACGCTGCAAAGCGATGGCGTGCTCGACGGTGATTTGGTGATCCAGGGCAGCGGCGACCCGCTGTTTGTGTGGGAAGAGGGCATTGCGCTGGCCAACCGCCTGCAGGAGTTGGGCATTCAGCGGGTGACAGGAGAGATTCTGGTGACCGGGCCATTCACCATGAATTTTGAGGAAGACCAGGCGGAGTCGCTGGTCGATTTGAAGCAGGCTATGGCGACCTCTACCTGGACCTGGGAAGCCCGTCAGGCCTACGCTAACCTGGCCCCCGGTACTCCCCAGCCCAATCTGCAAATCGACGGTGTTGCCCGCTGGATTCCAACGGCTGACCTGGAGAATGTGCCCATAGAGTGGGTGGTGCGGCACCAGTCGCTGCCGCTGGTGGCCATTCTCAAAGCGATGAATATTTACAGCAACAACGTAATGGCCGAAATGGTCGCCGAGCTTGTGGGCGGCCCCGCTCAAGTGATGGCGAAGGCGACAGAATTGGCAGAACTCCCGGCGGGAGAACTCAGCCTGGCCAACGGGTCGGGTCTGGGAGTCGAGAACCAGATGTCGGCCCGAGTGGCGGTGGCAATGACGGTGGCGATGCAGCGAGAGCTGAGCGCCCAGGGCTTTTCGGTAGCGGATGTGATGCCGGTGGCGGGGGAGGACGTGGGCACGCTGATCGATCGCCGCCTGCCCCTCACCGCCGCTGTTAAAACCGGCAGCCTGGCCGAGGTTAGCGCCCTGGCTGGGATGGTGCCCACCGCCGAAAAAGGGCCGGTGTGGTTCGCCATTATCAACAAAGGGTGGGATATCCCTGACCTGCGGGTGCAGCAGGATCAGTTACTGCAGGCGATTCAGGCCCACTGGGGAGCCGCCGAAGCGCCCGCCGAAATGCGGACCAAGGTGCGAATGCAGACCGGCCCCTTTCGCTACGGCGACCCCAGCCGCAATCAGGTGGCCCAGGAGGCCGCGTCGGAGTAGGGGGGCTGAGCATACTGCTGGTGCAGGGCTTTAGCGATCGCCCCTGCAGCCCCCGGTAGGCCCATGCGGCGGCGACCGTTTTCGGCAATCTGCTGCAGTCGGGGGCCATCAGCCAGACAATTTTGCAGAGCAGCGCCCGCCTCTTTGGGATTGCTGATCAGCAGAATCGACGGGCCGAGCAGCCGCGACTGCGCCTCGGCAAAGGCATAGGTAAACTGCGGGCCGGGTCCGGGAAAGGTGACGACGGGTTTGCCCAGGCCCACCGCCTGCTCGGTGGCGGTGCCTGCGGTGGCGATCGCCCCATCGGCCAGGTGCAGGCACTCCGCAAAAGCGTTGGTGGTCAGCACCAGCACCCCGTTGCCCCGCTGAAAGGTGGGGTACTCTCCCGCTACAGGCTGCCAGCCCGCGTCGAGCAGGACATCCTTAAAGGCGGCCAGGTTGAGGGCGGGAGCCAGGGCCGCCAGCAGACGAATCTGGCGATCGCCGAAGGTCTCCATCACCGATGCGATCGCGGCTACCATCCGCTGCCAGTTATCAAAGGCCTCAGGCGCCCGCGAGCCGGGCAGCAGCGCCAGGGTGAGCCGCGCCGCAGCCGGAGGAAAGAGAGCGGTGAGCTGAGCCAGCTTGTCAGCGCGGGTCTCCAGCTCATCCATCATCGGGTTGCCGGGGTAGAGGGCGGGTACCCCCAGCTTTTGCAGCGTGTCGGCGGTGAGCTGGTCGCGCAAAAACACCCCCTGGCAGCGGGGACGCGCCATTAGCCACCGTTCCCAGGGCACGTACACTGAGCCCGACCAACCCTCTAAAAAGGGGCGTCCGGGCAGGCGATGGTGCTCGTTGCGAATGTAGTACTCCGACTTGGCCGTGCCGATGAAGCTGTACTCAGCCCCACTCTGCCAGGCGATCGCTAGCGGCACAATATCCCCTACCGCCAAAATTTTGCCGCCGCTTTTGGCCCACTGCCGCGCCGTCTTGAGCTGGGCCAGGGTGAGCCCGACCAGACCACCCCGCAGATCGCGCACCAGCTCGTGGCGATCCATATAGATAAAACCGCCCGAGGGCATGGCCTGGGTCGGCCCCTGAATCGGAATCCCTGCTTTTTCGTAGGCACGCCCCTCCCCCACAATGGGCAGGGCAGCCAGGCTGGGCGAACCGGGCAGCTGGCGCAGCTGTTTGAGAATTCGAACTGCGATGCCGTCTTCGCCGTGGCCGTTACTAATGCAGAGTAGCTTCATCGTTGCGGATTCAATGCCACCCACAACCCTAACAGAAAATGTAGGGGGGGTAGGGAGTGGGGGGTAGGCGGGTAGGCGGGTGGATAGGTGAGGTGAGGTATTGTGGCAAATCCGAATCATGTAGTTCTGAGTTCAAGGGATCCCCCTGTTCCCTCAACAAGAGGGGGGATCTGGCTGAACCTGTGGTTGCGATAGTCGGAGGGATCAGATTTTTATCACTGATGCACCTCACTTCGATAAGCCCCGCTATCGATCGGTCTCAAATTCAGAACTCGATACTGTTTTTGGGCTTCCAAAGGCTCATCAGGGCCAGAGTTCCACTGGGTTATCACTTCGCCGCAGACCTCTACTCTGGCCGCGTACGTTCCTGCCTCTGAACCATCGGAGGCGGCGTAGTGAAGGCGAACTTCAGCCCAGTCGGCGTAGTAGGGGTCTTCCGCAGGGGCGATCGCAACCGTTTCTCCCCATTTCTTGTAGCTCAGCCAGTCCCAGCCGTGCTGCGTCCAGATCTCCCGCTCGACCATCTGCTCAAAGCGATCGAGCCCACACCAGCCCCGGTAGAACTGTCGCAGGTCGGCAACGTTTCCCTGGCGTTGAATCAGCGTTGCTAGCACTTCTGGCTCAAGATGTCCCCACATCTGCCCCGTTGGCAAGTCCACCAGGGTCGGCGCAAAGTTGTGGCCACCGAAGTGAGAGCAGCGCCAAATGCGGGGAGGGGGCGATGGGGTATCGGGCCTGCCCTGTCGGAGTTGCTGATAGATTGGAAAGCCAAATTTTGAACAGGCGACATCGACATTGCCATGGGTGCAGACGAGGATCTCGCGGCTGGGTTGGGTGGGCTGGCGGTAGGCTTCGAAGCGGGCAAGGGCTTGGGGTTGGG
>PYER01000087.1 GCA_003017855.1 filamentous cyanobacterium CCT1 | reverse complement strand
CGCTGGTACCGGCCCAGATTTTGTTGCCGGTGTTGGGCGACAGGGCCAGAATGTCTCCCGAGGGCAGCGAGGGCACCTGGCCCAGCAGCTCACCGCTGTCGGGTTTGAGCTTAAACAGGCCGCTGGTGGTGCCCACCCAGACATTGCCCGCCCGGTCAAACTCGACGGATTGCACGTTGCGACCTCGCATGGTGCCCACCGATCGGACCAGTTCAGCCCGCACCGGGTCTACTACCAGCAGACTGCTGGCGGTGCCAACCCAAAGGTTGCCGCGCGGCCCCAGGGTGAGCGACTGCACCGCGCCGCCCGGCAGGTCACCGACTTCGCGAACGGGGAAAGCGCTGGCGGTGTTGATCTGCACCAGTCCGTCAAGGGTGCCGACCCAGAGGTTGTTGTTGCCGTCGAGGGCCAGGGCATTGGCGCTGACGCCGGGCAGGTCCTGCACGGTGGTCATCCGCAGACCGCGATCGGGGCTGATCATGACCAGGCCGCGATCGGTACCGGCCCAGAGAAAGCCGCGACTGTCGATGAGCAGCGACAGCACCCGGTTTGAGGGCAGCTGAAAGTTTTGCGCCGTAATAACGTTGGTGCGCGGGTCAACCCGCACCAGGCCGTCAAAGGTACCCACCCAGATGCGCCCCACCCGATCCTGAGCCAGGGCTTCAATAGTGCGGCTGGGCATGCTCACTCGCTGCAGCACCCGGCCTGTCTCGGGGTTGATGCGCGCCAGCCCCGCCCAGGAACCGACCCAGAGGTCGCCGGTAAAGTCTGGCTGCAGGGCGGTAACGCGGTAGTCGCTGGCGATCGGGCTCTGGGCCAGGGCAGTGGGAGCCAGGGCGGTGGGAGTCAGGGAGAGGGATGCCGGGTAAAGGGTGGAGGGTAAAGGGTAACGTCCAGGAGACAGAGCTAACGACGATAGAACCAGCAGGCTTAACATAATCTCTCCCCACGGTTTGCGGTGGCAGGCAAGAGCCCCGAATGGATTGGCCCCGAACGCTTAGGGCGCTTTGGAGCGTCTCAAGCGTTACAGTATATCGACAATTTCAGGGGTTGGCGTCTCTGGGCCAATTTTGTTAGCCAGCATCCTCCGGGGCCATTTGGCGGCCTGCTTCAAGGAACTTGAGAAACCCACACCTTGGTTCACGTTCATTCATAACTTTGAGTTATGAATGTATACAGATCTTCCAAAATTAAACTTATCCGATCGCTGATAGTATGCTAACCATAAGGTAATGAAGGATACCTAAAGTGCTTGCAGAACAGTTGTTTTGGGAGTCACCTGGGTATTTTCTATCCACTTAAACTGGCGTGGACTGACCGGGGCTTAGGCTGAGCAAGGGCTTCCTTTACTGAGGGAGCTTGTTTGTGTGCGGCTGGGCTGCAGGGGTTCGCTTGAGGGATTTCTTAGATTCACGAGGAAAGGGAGACATGTCTTACTCTCAGACAACGACTCAATCAAAAGCTGGATATAGCGCCGGGGTTAAGGACTACAAACTGACCTACTACACCCCGGACTACACACCTAAAGATACGGACATCCTGGCGGCGTTCCGGATGACCCCCCAGCCCGGCGTGCCTCCTGAGGAGTGCGCTGCCGCTGTGGCCGCAGAGTCGTCTACGGGTACCTGGACCACGGTGTGGACCGACCTGCTGACCGACATGGATCGCTACAAGGGTCGCTGCTACGACATCGAGCCCGTGCCCGGCGAAGACAACCAGTACATCTGCTACGTGGCCTACCCCCTCGACCTGTTTGAGGAAGGCTCGGTCACCAACCTGCTGACCTCGCTGGTGGGCAACGTGTTTGGTTTCAAGGCCCTGCGCGCCCTGCGTCTCGAAGACCTGCGCATTCCGGTGGCCTACCTGAAGACCTTCCAGGGGCCTCCCCACGGTATTCAGGTTGAGCGCGATCGCCTCAACAAGTACGGTCGTCCCCTGCTGGGCTGCACCATTAAGCCCAAGCTGGGTCTGTCGGCGAAGAACTACGGCCGCGCCGTGTACGAGTGCCTGCGCGGTGGTCTCGACTTCACCAAAGACGACGAAAACATCAACTCCCAGCCCTTCCAGCGCTGGCGCGATCGCTTCTTGTTTGTGGCCGACGCCATTCACAAGTCCCAGGCTGAAACCGGCGAGATCAAGGGCCACTACCTGAACGTCACCGCCGCCACCTGCGAAGAGATGATCAAGCGGGCCGAGTACGCCAAAGAACTCGGCATGCCCATCATCATGCACGACTTCTTGACCGGTGGCTTTACCGCCAACACCTCGCTGGCTCACTGGTGCCGCGACAACGGCGTGCTGCTGCACATTCACCGCGCCATGCACGCTGTAATCGACCGCCAGAAGAACCACGGTATCCACTTCCGCGTGCTGGCCAAGTGTCTGCGCATGTCCGGTGGTGACCACATCCACACCGGTACCGTTGTGGGCAAGCTGGAGGGCGATCGCGCCGGTACTCTGGGCTTTGTTGACCTGCTGCGCGAAAACTACATCGAGCAAGACAAGTCTCGCGGTATCTACTTCACGCAAGACTGGGCTTCCATGGGCGGCGTCATGGCTGTGGCCTCCGGTGGTATCCACGTGTGGCACATGCCCGCGCTGGTGGAAATCTTCGGCGACGACTCCGTGCTGCAGTTTGGTGGTGGTACTCTGGGTCACCCCTGGGGTAACGCGCCTGGTGCTACCGCTAACCGCGTGGCTCTTGAGGCCTGCGTTCAGGCCCGTAACGAAGGCCGCGACCTGGCCCGCGAAGGTGGCGACATCATCCGCGAAGCCTGCAAGTGGTCGCCTGAACTGGCCGCCGCCTGCGAACTGTGGAAAGAAATCAAGTTCGAGTTCGACACCGTTGACACCATCTAAATCGGCGGTTAGGTACTTCGGTACCTGCCTAAGAGCGGCGTAGGGCGCGTTGGTCAGCCCAGAGATGGCCAGGTTCTCAAAATTACTTGAGAATGCTGCTTAAGTTACCGAATCTTCACACCGTTCGGGCTTAGATCAGGGCTACCAACCGCCCCGAGTGGGGTCTGCGTCAATCGTTCGAGAGACACCGATGGACCTTAAGCAAACGGCTAAAGACACCGCTAAGGTGCTCACTAGCTACCTGACCTTTCAAGCCGTGAAAACGGTGCTGAATCAGCTCAAGGAAACCAACCCCGCCCGCGCCTATTGGCTCAACGCGTTTTCGACTAAAGAAGCGCTCCAGGATGGCGAAGCCTACCTGAGCGCCCTGCTAGACGAAAGCGCAGACCTGGCGATTCGAGTGATGACCGTGCGGCAGCATATTGCAGAGGGTATCTGCGAGTTTTTGCCCGAAATGGTGGTCACCAGTATTCAACAGGCCAATATGGAACACCGCCGCCAGCATTTAGAGCGCATTACTCAGCTTGGGGATGCCGAACACGCCGTAGAGTCAGATCTTGTTGAGGACGCTGATGTCCCGCAAGAGTCCACGGCTGACGCTGACCCATCCCCTGAGTAGGTGATTGCTCAACTCTGTTTTGGCTCACTCATTTAGTTCACGGCATCAGCCGATCGCACCCTAGTTAACTTAACGAGGACCTATGAAACCTCTGCCTAAAGAGCGTCGTTTTGAAACGATGTCCTACCTGCCCCCGCTCACCGATTCCCAGATTGAGCGGCAAATTGCCTACATCCTTAAGCAGGGCTATTTCCCCGCCGTGGAATTCAACGAAGCCTCGAACCCCGAGGAGTACTACTGGACGATGTGGAAGCTGCCCCTGTTCAACGCTACTTCCACCCAGGAAGTGCTGAGCGAGGTGCAGGCCTGCCGCTCTGAGTACTCCAACTGCTACATTCGCGTGGTGGGTTTTGACAACGTTAAGCAGTGCCAGATCGCTAGCTTTATCGTGCACAAGCCCGGCGCTAGCAGCAGCGGCTACCGCTACTAAAGTCTTACCTGTAAGAGGTTAGGCAACGAGACAAAGGGTGGAGAGGATGTCTTCTCCGCCCTTTGTCGTTTTGAAGCAAGCTGAATACAGTTTATTGGCCTGCTTCAATAATTTGGTTAGTTGTCAGCCGCAAATTGGGAAATCCTGGCGAAACCAAACTGTCTCCTTGCCGAAAAAGCTGGGTTTCGTAGACGCCATCCACCCAGCGGCAAACGGTAATGGTGGGTTGTTTGGGGTTGCCGATATAGCGTCGCCCACCCAAGCCTAGGTAATCCACAATCCAGTATTCGGGAATGCCCATAGCTTCGTAGTCCTCAAACTTGCGGGCATAGTCATCGGGCCAGTTGGTGGAGACAACTTCCACTAAGAGCTTGATCGAACTGGCCAGAGTGATGACTGATTCTCGCTTCCAAAGCGGCTCCTGAGATAGGGCAGCGGCATCCACCAGCAGCACATCTGGTTTGTAGCCGCTTTCATAGCCCAAAGTCTGGACTAGCACGGTGTTGGGAATGAAATAGTTGAGATCTTCCTGCTCTAGAAGAACATTAAACTTGCGGTTCAATAATCCAACCACCTGCTCATGTGCCCCTGTCGGCTGCTTTTCAACTACTACCCCATCGTGCAGCTCGTAGCGTCCAGATTCTGGCAGCCAGGTCAAAAACTCCTGCAGGCTCATATGTGGCTGAGATAGCGCCTGAACCATCAGTTTGCCCCTTCGGTGTCGGTGAGGATGGCTGCGATCGCAAAACGTTAGCGCAGTTTCTCTTTGGCGATCGCTCTGCCTTTAGCCTGATTCTACCGTCCGGCCAACCTAGCGAGAATTGCAGGCGGCCAGCAGCTGCTGGTCGAGCTCAGAGAGGGTGGCGATCGCATACATGCCTTCCACCTGCACGGGTGCGCCGCCACCGCCAGTGCTGGCCACAGCGGCATCTCCCACCAGGGCGACCGAGTAGGGCGATTCGCTCTGGTCGTAGGCATCGGTGATTACCAGGTCGAGAGCGCCCTCTGCCACAGTGCCGCGCACACAGTCAAAGGAAGAAGACGGCTGGTATAGAGCACCGCTCAAGCGGCCTGCCCTGGCTTCGAAGACAAAGTACACCGCCCCAATGGTATCGGCCACGGGCGACTCGCTGTAGAGGTAGGTGCCGTCGGGCAGGCCGGGGGTGCTGCCCGCTGCGCTACCGGCCATCGCCGAGAGCCCAACCACAGCGGCGGCAGCGGTGGCCAGGCGGCACAGGTTGGTCTGAATGTGATTTTCCCAGGTTAGGGTGGCGGTCTGAGTCGAGCAGAGGGGAGAAGAAGCCATAACGAGAGGGTTTCACGCGACATCAGTAATATCCCTCAGTGGGCTGATGCGCGTGGTGATAGCCCCCTCTACCAAGGGTGATATTGGTAAGGTAAGGATGTGATCTAGATCAGTCTTGCCGCCCATGCTCTGGCCGTTGCCGAACAAACCCTTTCCCCGGTTGCTGAGGTGGAGCATGAGGCTCCTGGGTCTGGCTCTAGTCGGTTGCTCTACGGGCCAGGGCGATCGCAATGCCCTGAGACCCATAGCTCCAGCTCTGGCCCTGCCGTCCCTAAGCGAGGCCACTCCAGCAGACTTAGTCCTCAGTCCGCCAGAACGGCCGAAACCCGTCACCGTGTGGGACCACTTGCAGCGGGCCGATGAGCGGCTATACGTAGTGCTGCTGCGCCACGCGATCGCCCCCGGCACGGGCGACCCGGCCAATTTTCGGCTAGATGACTGCGCGACCCAGCGCAATTTGTCGGCAGCGGGGCGATCGCAGGCGCAGCAGATTGGGGCCGCCTTTCGGCAGCGTGGTATTGATGTGGCGCAGGTACTCTCCAGCCAGTGGTGCCGCTGCCTGGAGACCGCCGAACTGATGGATTTAGGGCCAGTGGAAGCCTACCCACCGCTCAACTCATTTTTTCGCGATCGCAGCACCGCCGCGCAGCAGACCAGCCAGGTGCAGACGTATGTGCGCGACCAGGCCAACCAGGGCGTGATTGTGATGGTGACTCACCAGGTCAATATCACCGCCCTAACCGGAGTAGTGCCCGGGTCGGGGCAGGCCGTGGTGATGGCGCTGAATGAGTCGGGGGATCTGGCGCAGGTAGGGCTGCTGGATGCGGCGGAGTAAACGAGGAAATCGCTAACACGGATCGGCCCGGGGGAATGGGGAGGAGGGGGAATGTGTGTAGCTTTAGCCACAAGCGCGGTAATTAAACATTACGGTTGCGCACGAGATTGTCACGCAGTTCGCTAATTCAATTGGGTTTGGCTAGTTTGGTCGGCACCCCTGCTGCGGGTCAGACCGCGCTCTGAGGATTAGTCGTTCACCCCTGGGGGTGCTGTGGCCATAATAATAAAGGTCAACTAGAAGAGAAAACTCCACCATGCGACTACTTCACACCATGCTGCGGGTCGGCGACCTCGATCGCTCCCTCAAGTTTTACTGCGATGTGCTCGGTATGAAGCTGCTGCGCAAAAAAGACTACCCCGGCGGCGAATTTACCCTGGCCTTTGTCGGCTACGGTGACGAGGCTGACCACACGGTGCTAGAGCTGACCTACAACTGGGGTACAGACACCTACGACCTGGGTAACGCCTACGGCCATATCGCCCTGGGCGTCGACGATATCTACGGCACCTGCGATCGCATCAAAGCTCAGGGTGGCCAGGTGGTGCGCGAACCCGGCCCCATGAAGCACGGCTCAACGGTGATTGCCTTTGTGCAAGACCCCGACGGCTACAAAGTCGAACTGATTCAGATGGGCACCTCCGAGGGGCACCGGCAGGCGGCAGAACCTCAGATGGCGGCAAGCTAGAAGGGATTTGAGGGAATCGGGTATCAGGTATCGGGTGCCGGGTAGGGCCTCGAACCTGGTACCCGGCACCTGACACCCTCTCCCCTAGAAGGCGTAGTTGACCGTGGCCGTAATCTCAGTGTCGGTGTCGCCGGGCTTAAACAAGACGCTGCCGTTGATGTCGATGACCACCTGGCGGGTGATGCCCCAGTCGAGTCCGGCGGTGATCATGGGGTCAACGGCGGAGCGACCGTCGGCGTTGTAGGCCACCCCAGCCCCAGCGTAGGGATACAGCGCCTGATCGAGAGCATAGTCGACCGAAATGGGCAGCCGCAGTTCGGTACTGTTGTCGAAGACCAGCGACGGGCGCACCGATAGGGTCGTTCTAGCCCCTAGCTCAACAATCTGAGCTTTAGAATCAATTACAAACGAGGTGCTGTCGTTAAACCCGGCACGAACGCCAGCGCCGACATAGTAGGGGGGCACTTGCTGGGCCTGGGCCGCTGGGACGGCGATTCTTCCAGGAAGAGGCGTCGCCAACGCACCCACGACCACAGCTGACAACAGGGCAAATTTTAAATTCATCATCACTCCTCTCAGGTTAGGGGCCAGCGCACCGCTAGGCCAGCTGGTGCAACACAGTGTATTTTCAGGGGTAGAGAGGCGAGATCCTGCTAAAAGTTGGGAATATGCGGCAATTTTGATTAAAGATTGTGTAAGTTTCTTCTTTGACAGCATGACCATTCTCGCGCGTGACCCATCTTTGCAAGCTTCTGCCAGTAATCTGTCTTTTGGACGTCACGGCTAGGGCTCAATCTAGGTCTAATAGGGGAGAATTTTACTGACAGGTAACTGTGGCTTGGCAAAGCCTGTTTCACAGCTTCGACGTCATTGTAATGGCGCTTGGAGCCATATACTTTATTTTGCTGATCCGTAATCTGCGTGGCGTGCCCCAAGTAAGATTAAGCTGTCGCAGAGTCTATTTCGATCTGGTCAGTTAACTTGAAGGGACGTTAGGGCAGAATGCAGCGACTATTGATGAGAAGCCCAGTTGCGGTGGCTGCCTTTTGGATTGCTATATATCTGGCGATCGCTTTGCTGCCTCTCTTTATCTTGCTCCTGTACCCGCCTACGCCTGATGAACGAAGCTTTTGGACCGAGTTTTCAGTAGCTCTGGGGTTTGTGGGGCTGACCATGTTGGCGCTTCAGTTTGCCCTCACCGCCCGCATCAATCGCATTGAGGCTTCCTACGGGGTGGATATCATTCTGCAATTCCACCGCTATATCTCTCTGGTGGCGTTTGCCCTGATTCTGGTTCATCCCCTTATTCTTTTTATCGATCAGCCCGAAACGCTGCGTCTGTTGAATTTACTTGAGGCGCCGTGGCGAGCCAGGTTTGCTGTCGTTGGCACTTTGGCCCTGGTGACTCTCGTCGTCACCTCAATCTGGCGGCAGCCCCTGAAGATTTCCTATGAGCTGTGGCGCACGAGTCACGGCATTTTGGCTGTGGCGGCGGTGACGCTGGGGTTAGCCCACGCGCTGGGCGTCAGCTACTATCTGGGGCTGTTCTGGAAAAAGCTGCTGTGGAGCGCGATCGCCCTGACCGCCCTGTGGCTGCTGGTCTACGTCCGCATCGTCAAGCCCTGGATGATGACCAAACGCCCCTACCTGGTAGAGGAGGTTATTCCCCAGCGCGGGAATGTGTGGACCCTGGCTGTGCGCCCGAGGGGACACGAGGGATTTCGGTTTCAACCCGGACAGTTTGCCTGGATCACCCTCGATATATCGCCCTTTCGGATGCGTGAACATCCCTTTTCCATGTCTTCGAGCGGCGACCATCCCGAACGGCTGGAGTTTACGATTAAAGCGCTGGGCGACTTCACCGAGACCATCAAAGCCATTGAGCCGGGGACAAAGGCATTTCTAGATGGCCCCTACGGGGTGTTTACGAGCGATCGCTACTGGGATGCTGCCGGATTTGTCCTCATCGCGGGCGGAATTGGCATTACCCCGATGATGAGTATGCTGGTCACGGCTGCCGAGCGCAAAGACGATCGTCCGTTTTTACTTATTTATACCAATAAAGGCTGGGATGATGTGACCCTCCGGGAGGAATTAGAGGCTCTGGCTGACTCTCTGGATCTAACCGTCGTTCATGTGTTGCGAAACCCCCCTGAAGACTGGACGGGCGAAACTGGCTATGTCGATAAGGACCTGTTGCAACGCTATATTCCCGCCCATCGGGGCAGTCGACACTACTTTATCTGTGCCGCTCCGGTCATGATGGAGCAGGTTGAGGCAGCGCTCCATGATTTGCAGGTGCCCGCCACCAATGTCCACATGGAGCATTTCAATTTAGTTTAGTTCTCAACGCTGAGCGGCCTATGCGATACGTCATCATGATTCAAATTGTTAGTATTATTACCCTGGTTTTACTGGGGGCTTCTGCAATGTTTGCATGGTTGCAAAATCGGTCTTTTCAAGAACCCGTGGAGTTAGAAGAGACCTCTTTACACTGTTGCTAATTGTCCTGTTGAGCAGCTTATGTAGCGGGTTGCATTGCAGAGACGCACCGAGGGGTCTGGCTATAAGGCATTTGCATTTCAATCGTGCCAGCCGGATGCTAGCTATTTAGAGCAGAGTCAGAGGCTACCTGGTGCCCTCACCGTATGGTGCCATTTACCTTCTGCCAAGCGCGAGCGGTCATCCTACAAGTCCTCACCCCGCGTTTGCAAAAGATCGCACAGACAGAATTTCGTCAGACCGTAGCGGGGAAACGGCAGATTTAGGCACAGTGACGACATCAATGGAGTCGCCAAGGGCGTTAAAGATTTCGAGAATGTAACCTTCTTCGATACCGTCAGGGTCGGGAACGGTGTCAACAAAGGTAGCGATATCCCCTTGCTTCAGGTTGTATTCGGGAAAGTCTCGATTGAGCGAGATGCGGCTATAAAGCGGAATGGTAGTATCGTTCATCGCTTTGGTTTTAAGGTAACAAACTGAAAAAATCCGTCTGATGCGCGTTCTATCCAAACTGTAACAACTGAAAGGGTAGTGTTGGGGCCAATTAAGGGGCCTTCTACCAGGTAGTAGACACCATATCTATCTTGACGGTCTGATATAGCATCATGGTTCTGAATTAAGTCAAGTATGGCCTGTTTAAGTTGATTAGGATTATTGATAGTGAATCCAGCCTGGGCTAAGAATTTAGATTTGTCATCTTCTGGCCGAGGAACCAAGAGGTATTGCGTAAGTTTGGCGTCGGGAATAACAATCTTGCCGTTCAGCCTCATCTCGCGTGAATGCCTTTAAGTAGCATATTTTGATAATCAGAAATAAATCAGGAAGATCCTTTTCGGTGACAATCGTTCGGGTTTTGCTTAAAGCAGTCTTGAGACAGCCCAGTACTTTTCCAAAATTTATAGGCATTCCCACAATTTAGAGCGGTGACAAATGCACCCATGGTATGACTATACCCATCCCATGGAAGTACCCCTTATATAACAAGAGTATATTTATCTGATGGGCAATCCAACCCCTGCAGCCATAGCGGTGAACCTGGATTGCCCTTGTAAACATACGAAAAACTCAAAGCCCAGTCCTTGGGCCTGGAAAACTTCAGGACTGGGCAACTCACTATGGAGCTAAAACCCATGATGCCAGAGACAAGACAAAGCGATCGCCTGATCACCCTAGATCAAACGACATTTCTGCCCGACCCCAAACCGCACCAACCCTTGATCGACTTGAAAGACCAGCCCTCACCCGACATATTGCGACTGCTGGCGATCGGCTCTCCCCCCGTCGTCAACGGATGTGTGATCACCCTGTATCGACTTGGCTACGCCCGCCCCGAAGAATGGTCGAGGCCATTGCCAACCGTAAACCCCAACGAGGTCATGCGCATACTGACCAAGCGAATGACCTCATTCGAGCAAGAGTGAGAATAACCAAGGTATAACCCGTAAAAGCCAAGATATCCCCAGCTTCTTCGAGAAACTGGGGATATCTTGGCAAGCTAGGCTTTCTAGGGCTCCACCGCTCAGTCAACGTGAAGGAGCTAACCGTTCACCATTCCGGTTGAGGCTGCAACCTTTAATATAGAAATCAACCTCAAACCTTGAACCGCTAATGACCACCATCAATTTGAAATTAATTGATAGCCTAGCTCAAGTCATCTTAGCGCTTAGTGAAGAAGAGCAAGTTTTGCTAGGCCAAAGAATTCAGCAGAGTAAGGAGCATTTATCTTCGTCGTTGCTGGACAAATTTTTTGATGAGTTATCTAACTTGCCGCCAGATCCAGATCAGCTGAGCCTAGAAGAAATTAGCGAAGAAGTGCGCCAAGTGCGACATGAACTTTGGTCGCCTTCATGAAGATAGTTATTGATGTCAACGTCTGGATTTCAGGCCTGCTGTGGAGTGGCCCACCTACTGAGGTAATTCAACTCATTCGTGGCAAAAAGGTTATCAGCTATATCTCAGCGGAGCTTGAGCTTGAGTTGGTTACTACATTGCACCGTCAGAAATTGCAGCTCCGACTTCAGCAAAGGCGTCAAACAGCAGCGGGCTTAGCTGCGATCGCAAGAACCCTGTCAGAGCGCATCGAAATTGGCAAAATCGTAGTCGATCAGCTCAGAGATCCAAAAGATGAAAAAATTTTGGCAACAGCTAAGGCTGCTACTGCTGCATACTTGATTACTGGCGATCAAGATCTGCTGGTGCTTCACCCCTTTGAGTGGGTAGAGATTTTGACACCTGCTCAGTTTTTGAAACTCTACAGCAACCGCTGATCAAAAAGGTAGGCGGTTTTGACGGAGGGGTATGGGCAGTTGCGAGGTCGTTATACCAAATCCGAATCACAAACCCCCGATTCCTAAAAGGCCAACCTGTAGGGGCGAATGGCATTCGCCCAGAGGTATTGGGGGTATCCAAGTAGGATTTAGTATTAGCCGTTCGGGTTGAGCATAGTAATTCCTACATGAGCAAAAAAGATCTCCAGGTTCTTCAAGAACCCGGAGATCTGGCTACAGAAGGAGTTTTTTATCGCTCGGTCAGCTTGGTCAGCAGCTTGTTCGATCGCTCCACATAGGCCTTCATGCCATCGGCATCAAAGCCCTTTTGGGCCATCAGCGCCGTGTCGTAGATCTGGTTGCAGATCATCGTCGCCATATCGCCCGCCGGGGAGCTGCCGCCGTCGGCCCCGATAATCGTGCTCTGGCTCAGGCCCAGCAGGTTTTGAATCAGCGGATGGGCCGTATTCACCATCAGCACGTGATCGTCGGGGAACTGCATCTCCTGCTGCTGAATCATCGCCATGGTTTCCTGCATGCGGCGGGCTTCTTCGGGCAGCAGCACCATGGCCGGGGGCGCACCCTCGCCCTTGAGCGCCTGGGGTTTAACGTTCACGCGGGGGCGGTTGATCGCCTTTTCAAACATCTCCTTGACCTGGTCGTCGCGGGTTTTGTTGGTGGTGGGGTCAACAATTTCGCTCTGCTGCTCTTTGTCGAGCAGGGTGTCGTCCAGGTCGGCGTCAACCCGAGTGAATTTGACATCCGAATACTCCCGCTCCAGGGTGGGAATGAAGTGGGTGTCGATGAACGAATCCATGAACAGCAGCTCCAGGCCCTGGCTCTTGAACAGCTCGATGTAGGTGGCCTGAGAGACTTCGTCGGTAGCATAGAAGACGCGGTTTTCGTGCTTGTCTTTGTTGCGCTCCAGGTACTCTTGCAAGGTGGTGTAGAAGTTGCCCTTGGCGTCGGTGGCGGGCTTGGCAGCCTCAGAAACTTCGGCCCAGGCGTCGCCCTCGTCGGTTTGCACCTCGACTTTGGGAGCTTCCGCTTCGCCCAGCTTGGCGGTGGTGCGGAAGATGAGAATATCTTTGACCTGCTCTTTGAACTTGTCGTCGTTGAGGGAGCCAAACTTGACGAAGTTGCCCAGGTCTTGCCAGCTGGCGATGTACTTGGCGGGGTCGTCGCGGTAAAGGGCCTTGAGGCTGTCGCCGACTTTCTTGGCGATGTAGTCGGCGATGCGGCGGACGGTGCGATCGCCCTGCAAAAAGCTCCGGCTGACGTTGAGCGGAATGTCGGTGCTGTCGATGACGCCGCGCAGGGGCAGCAGAAAGCGGGGCACCACTTCCTCGCAGTTGTCGGTGACAAACACCTGGTTGCAGTAGAGCTTAATACTGCTCTTGGTGATGTCGATATCGGGCTTGAGCTTGGGGAAGTAGAGAATGCCGTTGACCACAAAGGGGTAGTCGGTGTTGAGGTGAATCCACAGCAGCGGGTCTTCCTGGAAGGGATACAGGTAGCGGTAAAACTCCAGGTAGTCGTCGTCGGTGAGGCTGCTAGGCGACTGCTTCCAGGGGGCTTCGTGCTTGTTGACAACTTCGCCGTCGATCTTGATCGGCACCGGCATGAAGTCGCAGTAGGTCTTAATCAGCTGCCGAATGCGGGCGGGCTCCAGGTATTCTTCTTCGCCCTCCATCAGATGCAGGGTGATGGTGGTGCCAACGCTGCTGCGCTCTGAGGCGCTGAGCTCAAATTGGGTGGTGCCGTCGCAGCTCCAGTGGACGGCCTCAGCCCCTTCCCGGTAGGAGAGGGTATCGATTTCGACGGTGGAGGCCACCATAAATGAGGAGTAAAAGCCCAGACCAAAGTGGCCGATAATCGGGTCTTCGGCGGCGCTGTCTTTGTACTTGGTGATGAACTCTTCGGCGCTGGAGAAGGCTACCTGGTTGATGTACTTTTTGATTTCGTCAGCGGTCATGCCGATGCCGGTATCGGAGACGCTGAGGGTTTTCTTGTCTTTGTCGAGCTTAATTTCAATTTCGGGGCTGCTGATATTGCCAGCATATTCTCCCGAACGAGACACCATCGAGAGCTTCTTAATCGCATCCACAGCGTTAGAAACCAGCTCGCGCAGAAAGATCTCATGCTCAGAGTAGAGCGCCTTCTTGATGATCGGAAAAATATTCTCGGTATGAATCGAGATGTTGCCCTGTTCCAAAATCGTCGTCATGGCGGTGCGGTAGTGGTTCAGATAATGGTTCGCTTACCCGTAATCTTTGACGCTAAGGGCAAAATTCACAAGCGGCAATTTCTCGACTGAGAGGTTCGGTTGACCCTACTGAGGGCTCTGCTGAACGACGGCAGAGCGTGTCTGAGGTAACAGTAAGAGGCTCAAAAAATTGCTATCTGTACCTGGGAAAGATAAGAATTTTGTGCATTGGTTGCGGTCCGTTATCCTCTAAACCCTATACTGGCTCCCGAATCGCCCGCTTGCCCCAGGTACCTGCTGCGACCTGTAGGTCTACCATCAAATGTCCTTCTACCATTCAACGTTATGAGTCATCCCAAGCGTATGTCGCCACCTAAGTCTCTTGGAGCAGTGTGGGCTATCCACCGCTGGCGAGACTTAAAGCATCACCGCTCCTGGGTTGGGCTGGGGTTGGTGGCACTACTACTCATTGCCCTTGTGCCCCCGGCCTGGGGCCAAGAGGGTGCCACCACCGGGGTTGACGCCATTTTTGAGCCGATCGTCAACGTGATGGCGCTGCTGCTCTTTTTCCCCGTCGGCGGCGAGAATGGCTTTCCGTTTATTGTGCTGTGGCTGTTTGTGGCGGCGCTGTTTTTTACCCTGCGCATGGGCTTCATTAACCTGCGGGGCTTCAAGCATGCCATTGAGGTGGTGCAGGGCAAGTACGATGATCCCCACGACGAGGGCGAGGTGTCGCACTTTCAGGCGCTGGCTACCGCTGTTTCAGGGACGGTGGGGCTGGGAAATATCGCCGGGGTCGCGATCGCCATTCAGCTCGGCGGCCCGGGGGCGATGGTCTGGCTCACGCTGGCGGGTTTTCTGGGCATGGTGACCAAGTTTGTGGAGTGCTCGCTGGCGGTCAAGTATCGCCGCATTGACAACGACGGCACGGTGCTGGGCGGCCCTATGTACTACCTGACCCGCGGGCTAACGCCCAAGGGGATGCGGCCGCTGGGACAGGGGCTGGCGGTGCTGTTCTGCATCCTGTGCCTGGGCGGCAGCCTGGGCGGGGCGAATATGTTTCAGTCGAACCAGGCCTACGCCGCTATCTCCAGCCTGATTCCAGGGCTGCCTGCCTGGGTGTTTGGCCTGATTTTGGCCTCCCTGGCGGCATTCGTAATTATTGGCGGCATTCGTCGGATTGGGGCAGTGGCTGAGAAGCTGGTGCCCGCGATGGCGCTCATCTACGCGATCGCCTGCATTTTTGTGATTGTGGCCAATATTGGCCAGGTGCCCGCCGCCATTGGCACCATCTTTAGCGAAGCCTTTGCCCCCACCGCCGCAGTTGGTGGCATTGTCGGGGTCATAGTGCAGGGCATCCGCCGTAGCTCGTTCTCCAACGAAGCTGGAGTGGGGTCGGCCCCCATTGCCCACGCCGCCGCCCGCACCGACGAGCACATTCGCGAGGGCATTGTGGCCCTGCTGGAGCCCTTCATCGACACCATCGTAATCTGCAACATGACGGCGATCGCGATCGTGCTGACCGGCGTTTACCAGGACACCGGGGCCGAACTCAGCGGCGTTGCCATGACCGCCAACGCCTTTGCCTCAGTCATCGGCTGGTTCCCCATTGTGCTGAGCATTGCGGTCTGCCTGTTTGCCTTCTCCACTATTATTTCCTGGAGCTACTACGGCATTCAGGCCTGGGCCTACCTGTTTGGCGAGCGCACCACCATCGTGTTCAAAGTCATCTATGTGGTCTGCACCTTTTTGGGCACGCTGACCAGCCTGGGGCTAATTATCGACTTCAGCGACCTGATGCTGCTGGGCATGGCTTTCCCCAACCTAATCGGCTGCTATATTCTCTCGAACGAAATTGCGGGCGACTTAAAAGACTACTGGCAGCGACTGAGTACTGGCGAGATGCAGACCTACAGCCCAGTTGCAGTGAGCTCGTCGGACGAGTCTTGATCAATAGACCAAAGACAGACCCAAGCCATCGTGCTACAGCTGGTAAGTAGAACGCCTTAATTTACTGGGTGCGTTATTGCTCGGCATGATGCACCCAGCCTAGACCCTGCGGTGCGTTGAAATAGCACGATGGCTTAATGGTTATTGCGGTAGTTCGGCACAGGGATCTACCTCATTCTGGACCGGCTCATTTTTACGAGCCTGCTCCAAATTGATGATGAACTGACGGCGCAAACGAGGCGGTGTGGCCTGGTAGTCACCGTAGCGTTTACAGAATTGCCAAAACTTTTCTACCGTTGCCCAGGGGCGACTGTCAGGTGCGATCGGGGCCAGCGCCTCTGACGTTTGAACCATAGAAAGCCAAAGCATATTTAACCTCCAGTACTGTTGCATTGGGCTGGCAGTTTGAGCCATCAGTAATTGCTGAAATGCTCACCGACGCTGGAATCAGGGCAACTGTTTTCTCTAGCTGTCCCAATCCTAAAGTGCCCCAGAAGAGACCGCAAAAGATAGCCTCGATAGCATCTATGCAAAAACACGATGGCTCCATTGGCTTGAACCAACGAAACCAGCGGCTGAAGGTGTCTTGTCAGGATGTTGGCGGCGCAGAACTCGTGCGGCGCCAAGACTAAAAGTTAGGGTTCCTGTAGGTTGGGTGAAACGCAGTGTAACCCAACAGCAGTAAGCCTTGTTGGGTTCTGCTGGCGCGCCACCCAACCTGCAAATTTGAAGATTAACAGTCTACTCTACTAGTGACGCAAAACTAGAACTGGGCAGCGGGCAAATCGCACCACCCGCTCAGCTACAGATCCCAGAAAAAATCTAGATAACCCCGTTCGTCCCCGAGACGGAATGACGATTAGATCAATGGCATTGCCCTCGGCATAATCAATAATTTCAGAACTGGGATTGCCAATTTTGACCGTAAATTTGATGTGCTCGTAAGCCTGACCGGCAAATTTTTCGTGGAATAGCGCTTTGATGTGATCGATGCGAGTTTGATCATCCACCGTTTGCCAAACCATGCCGGGTTGAGTTGGCTCTAGCGATGAGAGCACGTGGATTACGTGAATAGTCGTTGCATTCCCAAACGATGCCAGAGCTTCGTTCAAGGCGTGACTAGCTTCCTCAGAAAAATCAATGGGAACTAGAACATTATCGCTAGCAAATAAAGTCATCGGGCAATCCTCTTATGTCGGTAAAACCAGCACAACTGGCGTCAATAGGAGAGCTAAACTTCCCTGGGGCACAGCTGGCGACAGATTTTCTAAACTAGGGGTCAGAAAAGCTGATTGGGAAAAACTGGCCAAAAAAATTAAACTAATAGCCCCAGTCTAAAACGAACCCAGGGATTGTCCTGTGTCATCTGTTTCGATTTATCAACATTTTTTGCGGCCAGTGGGCCATGGCCTCGGATATAACCAGCGGTTGAGGCGACACTGGCGACGGCAATTAAACGTTGTATTTAAAGGCCTGAAAGCTCAATGGGCAAGGGGTTTGTAGAGTTGAACAGGGATTTTATCAATTGCTGAAGTCAGGCTTTGACCGTATTCACCAGAGCGATCGCAGGCCAACCTATTGATATCTCAAACGGCTCTGTGGGTTAACTTCTTTAATCAAAGTGGGTTTTACGACCCTGTGGGCACTTTAAAACAGGGAATGGCTGCGCAGGTTTGATTAAACGGCAGCAGCTACTACCTATTCAGACGGCTGAGGTGCTGGCAACGACTCAGGCCGATCTGAGGGTCGTTGTCAGGGGAGATAGCGTATGCCGCATGCAGGGCCGCTGGGAAAAGCGTTAGGAAGATTATGGCTATCGCAAAAAAACTTAGCCCATCGACAGAGTGACCTGGGATTGTGGCTGCTGCTGCTTTTGGGCATTCTGGGCAACTACTTTCGCTGGTCCTTTTTCTTTCACATCGACTTTTTGTTTGGCACCATCGCAGTTTGGCTGGTGCTCAGCCTTTACGGGGTGCGCTGGGGGGCGATCGCCGCCCTGGTAGCCTCCAGTATTACGTATGTCCTCTGGAACCATCCCTACGCTATTTTGACGTTTTCGGCGGAATTTTTGATCGTAGCCGGGCTGACCCTGCGCCGCCGCCAGCAGAACCTGGTGCTGCTGTGCGCTCTGTACTGGGTGGTGCTGGGCATGCCGCTGGTGTGGTTGTTCTACAACCAGGTGTTGGGCCTAGACCTCAATCAAACCCAAATTATTGCGCTCAAGCAGGCGGTTAACGGCATTTTTAACGCCCTGGTCGCCAGCCTGCTGCTGGCCTACACGCCCATCTATCGCTGGCTGGGGCGGCCCCAGCCGACCAGCGCTTTATCGCTGCAGCAGACGATGTTTAACCTGCTGGTGGCCGCCGCCTTCTTCCCTACCCTGCTGTTGATGGCCCTCAACAGCCATCGGGTGGTGGCCAACATTGTGAGCGAAGAGCAGATTCATCTCAACCTTTTTTCTCAACCCCTGGTAGCTCGCATTGATAGCTGGTATGACCGCCATACCGACGCTACGACAACCCTCGCTCAAGCTGCGGCTGAGGTGGGTTTAGGGACAGTTCTGCCGCCTCAAAGCCAGGCTGTTCTCCAGGCCCAAACCGAAACTATTCAAGCGCTGATTTCTGATTTTCGGCACCTGGTGGTGACCAACGGGGCCAGCGAAATTGTCGCCCAGGCCGCTGGTGAGAATGGCCCTAACGCCCTGAGCATTCCCTTCGCCAGCTACACTACCGCTGCCCCCAAGCCGGTGCTCTCCTCCGATCGCCTGGGAACCGACACCCGTCAGGGAAATACCGTTTTGCTGAGCCAGTCGGTTCTCAGCCCAAACCAGGTTGAGGGGCGAGTTTGGGGCGAAATTGACCTGACTACCCTGCAGACGATGGTGGCAGAAACCGCTACTGAGCTCAATTTTCAGGTGGCTCTGGTCGATCAAAACCAGCAGGTGCTACTCAGCACAGACCCACAACAGCCCCGGGGCGCCGAGTTTAACCTGCGCCAAGCTGGCGAAATTATTGCCCTTGGCGAGAACGTCTACCAGTGGCTGCCAACCTTGGGTAGCAACCTCTACGCCATGCGCTGGCGCAACTCGCTGTTCGTGCAAGAGTCGCCCCTGCCCGCGATCGCCGGCTGGACCCTAATTGTCGAGTCAGCGGCCCAGCCCCATGTCTATCGGGTTCAGCAGGAGCACACCAAAAGCCTGCTCATTCTGATGGGGGTGACGGGGCTGGCCCTGGCCGTTGCCATCTGGCTCAGCCAGCAGTTTGTCGACCCGCTCTTTGAGCTGGCCCAGGTCACCACCAACCTGCCCACTCAGATCCAGGAGCGGCGGGTGGTGCAGTGGCCCGGTAGTCCGGTGCTGGAGCTGCGATCGCTGGTGCAAAACTTTCAGCAAATGGCGATCACCCTGACCCAAAAATTTCAGGAATTGCAGCAGGCCAAGCAGACGGCTGAGGTCGCTAACCAGGCTAAAAGCGAGTTTTTAGCCAACATGAGCCACGAACTGCGCACCCCCCTCAACGCCGTGCTGGGCTTTACCAATCTGCTGCGTCGCCAGCCCGATCTGGCGCCGCACTACGCCGAGCTCGACTTGATCAAATCGAGCGGCGAACACCTGCTAGAGCTGATCAACGATGTGCTCGACCTGGCCAAAATTGAAGCCGGGCGCATCACCCTCAATACGACCGCCTTTAGCCTCCCCGACCTGATTGCCCACCTGGAGAGCATGTTTTCGCTGCGGGCTAAAGCCAAGTCGGTTCACTTTGTCGTAGAGCGCGGGGCCAATCTGCCGCAGTTTATTCAAACCGATGAGCGCAAGCTGCGCCAGGTGCTCATGAATCTGCTCAACAACGCGGTTAAGTTTACCGAGGCTGGCCATGTCACCCTGCGGGTTTTGCCAGCAACAGGCCCCGGTTCCCAGGGCTACAGGTTGCGGTTTGAAGTCATTGACTCTGGCCCCGGTATTGCCCCAGAGGAGATCGGCCTGCTGTTTCAGGCGTTCTCACAGACCGAGTCTGGGCGGGCCAGCCACGAGGGCACGGGGCTGGGGCTGCGGATAAGCGATCAGTTTGTTCAGCTGATGGGGGGCACAATTGAGGTGCACAGCCAGCTGGGGCAGGGGTCACAATTTAGCGTGGTTGTGCCAGTGCAGCGGGCCACGGCGGCTCAGCTAGCCCCCCTGCCGCTGGTGCGTCAGGCTACCGGGCTGGCGCCGCACCAGTCGCCCTACCGACTGCTGGTGGTTGACGACCATCTCAGCAATCGCCGTCTGCTGAGGCAGTTTCTAGTCGATTTGGGGTTTGAGGTCCGCGAAGCCTGTAACGGTCAGGAGGCGATCGCCCAGTGGCAGACCTGGCAGCCCCACCTGATCTGGATGGACATGCGGATGCCCGTAATGGACGGCTTTGAGGCCACCCGCCAGATTAAATCGCAGATACAGGGGCAGGCTACCGCCATCATTGCGCTCACCGCCAGCGTCTTTGACGAGGAAAAATCGCTGGTGCTCTCCGCCGGCTGCGACGATTTTATTCGCAAGCCCTTTCAGCCAGCGGTGATTGTCGATAAGTTGGGTCAGCACCTGGGGGTAGAGTTTACCTATGCTCGGCCCGCAACCGACCTGGCTGTGGAGGTACCTGGGGCTGTTGACCTGCCAAAGGGTAGTCTAAAGGGGATGCCGTCTAGCTGGCGCGATCGCGTTTACCAGGCCGCCACCCAGGCCGACCAGCAAACCCTACTGCGGTTGATAGAGGGCCTCCCACCCGCTCAAGCTGCCGTTCGTCAAACCCTCCACCGCTGGATCAACAACTACCAGTTTGACAAACTTATGACCCTCACCCTAGGGGACGATGAGCACCATTTGCAGCCCTAAACCCGTCATTTTAGTCGTCGATGACATACCCGATAACCTGCATCTGCTGACGCGGGAGCTGTCGGCTCAGGGGTACGAAACGCGGGGCGTTCTCACCGGCACTATGGCGCTGACGGTGGCCCGCTCTACCCCCATCGACCTCATCCTGCTCGACATTATGCTGCCCGATATGGACGGCTACACCGTCTGCCAAACCCTCAAGGCAGACCCGGCCACCAGCGCCATTCCGGTTATTTTTCTCAGCGCCCTGGACGAGGCATTGGATAAGGTCAAAGCCTTTACCGTCGGCGGCGTTGACTATGTGACCAAGCCCTTTAAAACTATCGAGGTGATGGCCAGGGTCGGTACCCAGCTGAGCCTCAGGCAGGCCCAGCTACAGCTACAGCAGTTTAACCAGGAGCTAGAAAAGCAGGTGCAGCAGCGGACCTACGAACTGGGCACCGCCAACCAATCGCTGCAGGCCGAAATTCAGGTGCGGCGACAGGTCGAACAAGACTTGCGCAACAGCGAACTGCGCTACCGGCTGATTGCCGACCATATGGGCGATCTGGTCTGTCTGCACAACCCGGATGGACAGTTTCTCTACGTCAGCCCGTCGGTTCAAACCCTGCTGGGCTATGCTCCTGAGGTGTTAATCGGCAAGTCGATCGCCGACTTTTGCCACCCCGACGACGTCGAGTACGTGCAGATCCATTTTCAAGCGCCCCTGGAATCAACCGAATCCATCAAGCCGATCACCATCTGCTATCGGTTTCGCTGCCAGTCGAAGCGCTATCTCTGGCTCGAAACCCTGGCTAAGCCGGTGCTCGATGAGGCTGGCCAGATCACGGGGATGGTCACCAGTTCCAGAGACGTTACCAGCCGGGTCAAAATTGAGAAGCAGCTGCGCCACGATTCGCTGCACGACGCGCTCACCCACCTGCCCAACCGCGACTGGCTAGCCAAGCGCCTGGAGCTAGAAATTGTGCAGTGCCAGCGCTACAGCCAAACCTGCTTTGGCCTGCTGATGATCGACCTCGATCGCTTTAAGGCGGTCAACGACAGCCTGGGGCACCTGACCGGCGACAAGCTGCTGATTGCCGTGAGCAGCTTGCTCAAGGGCTGCGTTCGCGACGTGGATATGGTGTCGCGCTGGGGCGGCGATGAATTTGTGATTTTTCTAGACCAGATCGCCGATCTAAAAGAAGCGATTCAGGTGGCGGAGCGGATCAAAACCGTGCTTGAAAGCCCGATCGAGGTGGACGGCAAAATCATTTTTACCTCGGCTAGCATCGGTATTTTGATGGGCAACAGTGCCTACAAAAACAGCAACGAAATTTTTCGCGATGTCGATATCGCCCTGTACCGTGCCAAGGCCCTGGGCCGCAACCGCTACGAAATTTTTGGTCTTGAAATGTACCAGGAGGCGATCGCGCTGCTCAACCTGGAAAACGATCTGCGCTTGGCGATTCAGCAGCAGCAGTTTGTCACCTATTATCAACCCATTGTTTCGCTACCCACCCAGGCGCTGCTGGGGTTTGAGGCCCTGGTGCGCTGGCGGCATCCCAGCCGGGGGCTAATTATGCCGGGCGACTTTATCGACCTGGCCGAAGATACCGGTTTGATTAAAGCGATCGGCAGCCAAATTTTACGCCAGGTGTGCGAAACCATTAAGCAGTGGGAAACAACACTCCGGACAGTTTTTGAGGGATGGATTGGAGAAAAGCTATCCACCGCATAGAGTGCAGGTGTAAGCAAAACA
>PYER01000414.1 GCA_003017855.1 filamentous cyanobacterium CCT1 | reverse complement strand
GCCACCCAGGGCCACCGCCCCCTGATTACGCAAATGCAGCCCGATGAGCTGCGATCGGCGATCGAGCAGCCCGCCGCCCACCACGGTGTGGTGTTTGAAACCGGGCTGGTAGAAGACATCATTAAAGATGTGCAGGGGCAGGCGGGATATTTGCCGCTGTTGCAATACACCCTAGACCTGCTGTGGGAAACCGAGGTGCAGGATGGCGGCATTCGCGATCGCACCTTACATATCACCTCCTATCGGCGGCTGGGTGGGGTGCGCGGTGCGCTACAGCAGCGGGTGGATGAGATCTATCACAGGTTGCCTCAGCCAGAGCAGTTGGCGACCCAG
Source organism: filamentous cyanobacterium CCT1 (assembly GCA_003017855.1). Taxonomy (GTDB): domain Bacteria; phylum Cyanobacteriota; class Cyanobacteriia; order Phormidesmidales; family Phormidesmidaceae; genus Nodosilinea. The sequence continues at coordinate 3,194 of PYER01000414.1, read as the reverse complement.
CGCATTTTTCTCAAACTGGTGGAGATTGGTGGCGATGCCGAGTCGGGCACAGAATGGCGACCCGTGCGGCGGCGAGCCCATCGCGCTGAGTTTGCCGACGCGCAAGAACAGGCAGTGCTGACGCAGTTAATCAACCAAAATTTGCTGGTGAGCGATGTAGTGGCAGCAGCGGCTAGCGCCTCGCCAGAATCGACGGTAGAAATTGCCCACGAGATTTTGCTCACCTCTTGGCCCACGCTGAATGAGTGGATTAAAGACAACCGCCAGGCGATTGCTCTACGGAACCGCCTCAACGACGACGTTAGGCAGTGGCAAACCGCAAGACCCGATGACGAACTCTGGAGCGGATTAAAGCTGGCCAGGGTAGTAGATCTCAAAAACGACCTTGCCTTTAATCAAATTTTGGGAGGCTTTAGCCCAGAGGCTGCGGCATTTATTGAGGCTAGCGTGGGGTTGCGCGATCGCCGAGAACGTGAAAAAGAAGCCCAGCGGAGGCGCATTGTGCTGGGGCTATCGGTTTTCTCGATAGCGGCCCTGGGGCTATCTGGCTTTGCGCTTTTTCAGTGGCGACAGGCCCAGCGACAAGCCACCGTAGCCCAGTTGCGAGAGCATGCGGCAACAGTGCTGAACTGGTTGCCAACTACCAAATCAGCAGAAGCCCTCGTTTTAGCCATTGATACTCTGGCTAGAAGTGCTCAGCATGCTCCAGTTGTACAATCCGTAGCTCAGGCTAACTTATTGCGTGCTGTACAGGGGGCACCGGAGATTAACAGGCTACAAGTTCATGAACTCGGGGCTTTTTCCGTAGCGTTTAGTCCCGATGGAAAACGCATCGTCAGTGGTGGGGATGGACTGTGGCTGTGGGATGCCCAAGGCGGCCAGCCTATAAATTTACCGTTTCAAGGACATAAGGATTATGTTTGGTCAGTAGCGTTTAGCCCAGATGGCACCCGTATCGTCAGCGGCAGTTCCGATGAGACGGTGCGGTTATGGGATGCAAGGACGGGAGCTGCGATCGGCCAACCCTTGACTGGCCATCAGAGTTCTGTTGATGCAGTAGCCTTTAGCCCGGATGGTACCCGCATTGTCAGTGGCAGCTCTGACCAAACGGTGCGACTGTGGAACGCCCAAAGCGGCCAACCCATTGGCCGACCCCTCCAAGGCCATAGGGATGGTGTCATTTCAGTAGCATTTAGCCCCGATGGTACTCACATTGTCAGTGGCAGTGACACCACCATACGGCTATGGGATGCAATGACAGGAATAGCGATTGGCCAACCCTTGATCGGTCATCAGAGTTCTATCAATGCAGTAGCCTTTAGCCCGGATGGTACCCGCATTGTCAGTGGTAGCTCTGACCAAACGGTGCGACTATGGGATGCTCAGAGCGGCCAACCCATTGGCCTACCCCTCCAAGGCCATAAGGATGGGGTCTTGTCGATAGCGTTTAGCCCCGATGGTACTCGCATCGTCAGTGGCAGCTTCGACCTGACGGTGCGGCTATGGGATGCCCAGAGCGGCCAATCCATCGGCTTGCCCTTTCAAGGTCATCAGAGTCGGGTCTATGCGGTGGCGTTTAGTCCGGATGGTACCCGCATTGTAAGCAGTGACGAGGAGACGGTGCGGCTATGGGATGTGGCTACGGGCCCTGCAATTGGCCAACCCTTGATCGGCCATCAGGGCCCTGTCAATACGGTAGCTTTTAGCTCAGATGGCCACCACATTGTCAGTGGTGGTGCTGATAATAGCCTCCGATTATGGGATGTAGCTACAGGAGCTGCGATTGGCAGCCCCTTGACTGGCCATCAAGGTCCTGTCAATGAAGTGGCTTTTAGCCCCGATAGCCGTCGCATCGTTAGCGGTAGTGCTGACACTACTGTACGGCTGTGGGATATGGTCACGGGAGCTGCAATCGGTCGCCCCTTTATTGGCCATGAGAGTTGGGTTAATGCGGTGGCCTTTAGCCCGGATGGCACTCGTATCGTCAGTGGCAGTGACACCACCATACGGCTGTGGGATGTAACCACAGGAGCTGCGATCGGCCAGCCTTTCACTGGTCATGAGAGTTGGGTTAATGCAGTAGCTTTTAGCCCGGATGGTACCCACATTGTCAGTGGCGGTGAAGCCCCCTTGCAGCTATGGGATGCGACCACGAAAGTAGCGATTGGCCAACCCTTTACTGGCCATCAGGGTTCGGTCAATGCGGTAGCCTTTAGTCCAGATGGTACTCGCATTGCCTCAGGCAGTACCGATAGCACAGTGCGGCTATGGGATGCCACTACCGGAGCGGCCCTCGGTCAGCCCTTTATTGGTCATGAGGATGGGGTCGCTTCAGTGGCTTTCAGCCCCGACGGCACCCGTGTTGTCTCAGTTGGTGACGACAGCACAGTGTGGCTATGGGATGCCACTACCGGAGCGGCACTCGGCCAGCCCTTTACTGGTCATCAGAGTACAGTCAATTCAGTCGCGTTTAGCCCTGATGGAAAGCTCATTGTCAGTGGCGGTAGCGATGGCACCGTGCGAGTGTGGGATGCTAACGCTGACTGGTTGACTATAGCCTGCAACCGACTCCAGTATCACCCGCTGCTCAACCAGCCAGAAACGATCATTACCGATGATCCAGAGTTTCTCCAGGTAGCCCAGCGGGCCAGAGCGACTTGTGAGCAAAAAGTCTGGCACCAGGCAGATAAGACTGCCAGTCGATCGGCGATTCTTGACTGGCCCATGGCTATAGGGCTGCATCAGGTATGGGCTAGCCTTGCTAAGCTGCTTGGCAAAGCGCCTAGATGACTTGCGGTTTTTGATTGTGTCAGATTTAGTTTCAATTGCCCCCATTCCTAACTACTGCTGCTCATCTTCCCAAATCGCACCCAGACGTCTGATTTGTTTGGGTAGAGACAGATGTCCTACCTTTTTGAATCAACGAATTTGAGACACTGCCCAAGTCTCGCTGCATAGCCGCCTTTGCCTTCTCCGACAGTAGGTTTCCCTTCGCGACTTCCCTAGCCACCTCCGTTATCCGGCTCAAATATCCCCCTGGTCTCCCTAGCGCCACCGCAGTCCCATGCCATCCCCAGAGTTGACCCAACTCCGGGCAACTTTGCTGCCACTCATTGCCGCCCTCCTCAGGATTAACCAGCACTTCATTCCAGTCCTTGCCCTGGGTCGGCGTCAATCGTTCGATCCCCGGCACC
>PYER01000086.1 GCA_003017855.1 filamentous cyanobacterium CCT1 | reverse complement strand
TCCCCTCCCCTTCCTCACTTCCGCAATCACCCGGTAAAGTGAGAAGGTAGCCAACGACGCGCCTCGGCAAGCGTAAGGAAGCCCCCAATGAGCCTGAAAGATCGCATTAGCGACGACATCAAAACCGCCATGAAGGCCAAAGACAAAGTGCGCCTGGAGACGGTTCGCAGCATTAAAAAAGTGATTCTCGAAAAAGAGACGCTGGTGCGCCCCACTGGCCAAGACCAGCTCACCCCTGAGCAGGAGCTAGAGGTGTTAACGCAGCTGGCCAAGCAGCGCAAAGACTCCATTGAGCAGTACCAAAAAGCAGGCCGGGATGATCTAGCTGCTCAAGAAGCTCAAGAGCTAGAGATTATTTCAGAATACCTGCCCCAGCAGCTCAGCGATGCCGAGATCGAGGCTGTCATTGACGACTTAATTGCCAAAACCGGGGCGGCATCGCCTAAGGATATGGGCAAAGTGATGGGGCCTGCTATGCAGCAGCTGAAGGGGCGCGCCGACGGTGGTAAGGTGCAGGCGTTAGTTAAGGCCAAGCTGGGCGGCTAGGGTTCGCCTGGAGCTGTTGGCGCAGGTCAGACAGATGGGCTGCGTCGGTAATCAGGTTTTCGTCGTAGCTGCGCTGCCACACCAGCTGACCAACCTGGTTCAGCCGCAGGTTAATGCGCTTAGCCGCTGCTGCCTTAAAGCTGGCAATAAACGACGACAGCAGCCAGGGCTTTTGGCTGCCCAGGCTCCCGGTTGAGCCCCCGATTACGCCTCCTGTGAAGCTGGCTGTGGGGGAAGGCCCCTGCAACAGGACAATGCTTTGCAGCCGGTTGGGGGTGATGCTCCAGGTGTCGATGGCAATGCCTTTGCGGTTGGCGGCAGAGCGTACCCATTCGTCGGCCACAATCAGGCCGCAGTCATTGAGGCGCAGGCTATCCTGCTCGTAGTCACCCAGCAGAGGCTGCCTTTGAAATGTCGAGAGCCCAATTAAATAGACTCTAGGGGTAGTGGAGTGGGTCACTGTGTCTGCCCTCGAAGCGACTAGGGTATGGGCTTGACTGTGTGAGGTCATGAGCGCTTAACCAAGAATGCACCAGTACTCTCTAGTCTGCCCAGCCGCTCTGGGCCAGCATCAGCTCGAAGATGAAGTTTGTGGTAAGGCTGACCTCACTACATTGCGCTGGCCGGGTAGCTGAGGACATCTGGGCTGCCTTGGGGGGCAGGGTGCTGCTCATTTCGGTTTGCAAACGGGCAGCAGAATGTAAGAGCTGCACCCTGGCGACTCCTGGCTTAGTTATCTTTCTCGGGTGGGTCGGGGCGGTTGATGATGTCGTCGATGACGTTATCGACCGCCGTCGTCAGGCTGTAGGGGATCGGGTCGCTGGCCCTGGATACCACCACCACTTCGTAATAGCCCGATTGGGGTAGTTCGCCAGCCCAGGTGTTTTGCTCGGCATCGGCAAGAATATGGGGCAGCGTGTCGTTGGGCACCGGGACGTAGATTGACAGGCGGGTGCTGTCGGGCGGGGCCTGGAGGTTGAGGCGCAGCAGCTGTTCGGCGCTGAGGTTGAGAATGTAGACTTGGCCCTGACCTGGGTCGAGGGTACCCTGCTGCTGCTGACTAAAGCTGCCCTGCTCGAAGGTGATTTCGGTCAGATTGTCGCCGCTCTCCAGGGCGTTTACCTGGTCCTGGGCCAGAGCAAACCAAATTTGGTCGACCGGGGTTTCGACAAAACCCTCGCTGACCCGGCCTGGAAACAGCTGGTTAAAACGGGCATCAGCTAGGTCGTAGAGGGCTTTGCTGCTGACAAAGAGGTCGTTGGCCTGGCCTTTCCAGCGATCGCTGTCGGTAGGGTTATATCGGCTTAGCCGACTGCGGGCCTCGGTGCTGAGGTTGTTCTCTAGCAGGTCGAGATTTTGGGCGGCGATCGCGTCCCATTCAGCCCGCAGCGGCTCGTCCTCGGGCTGATCGGTGAGCTGGGTGCCCTGGCGATCGGGGTTTTGCTCGTAGAAGAGCTGGTCAGTGAGGCTGGTGAGATAGCTCCAGTCAACGCTGAGGGCGGCAGCGCGATCGCGCAGAGCCTGCTTGCGATCGCGTTCGGCCTCGCTCAAGTTGGGATTGCTGGCATCGCTGCCGCCAGGTGAGACTACCTCCGAGCCATTGTCAGCAAACTGGCTCAGCGGATCGAGCCACCACCACAGGCCCCCAGCTATTCCTACGGTCAGCAGCAGTCCCGCCAGGGCAGGCCAGCACCCCGACGAGGTTTTTTGCACCGGTACCGCTCGCGGCGGTGGGGCCACAGTGGCTGTGGGGTCGTGGGCCATCGGCGGCGGATAGTGGGCCATGGGCGGCGAATAGGGGCGAGCGGGGGCTACCGCCACCGTCGGCTCTGGCGGTGGCGGTGGCACGGCGGGCTGCATGCGCACCGGCATGGGCTGGGCCCAGGCGGTTGAAAGGGGGTCAGGGTGGGCCAAATTGAGCGCTGCCAGAGCCTGCCCCGCCGAGGGATAGCGGTCGTCAGGATTTTGGGCTACCAGGCGGGTCAGCACCTGGTGCAGGGTATCGGATAGCTCAATTTGCTCGGGCCAGCTCCAGCGATCGCGGCGATCGTCGTAGAGGGCTTCCGGCTCTTTGCCGGTCAGCAGTACCAGAGCCGTTACCCCCAGCGCATAGAGGTCGGTCGCGGGGCTAACCTGGCCTGACTTGAGCTGTTCGTCGGGGGCATAGCCCACTGTACCCAAGCGGGTAACGCTGCCATCGGCGGCCTGGTAGGGCTGGGCCACCCCAAGCTGGTGGCGCACATTCACGACCAATTGCTTGACGCCGCCAAAGTCGATCAGCACCGGGCGACCGTCGGCGTTGCGCTGAATCAGGTTGTCGGGCGAGATGTCGCGGTGCACAATGCCGATGCTGTGCAGGTACTGTAGCAGCGGCAGAGTCTGCATCAAAAACTGCACCACTTCGGCTTCGCTAAAGCGCCCGTCGTAGGCGCGGCGGCGATCGAGCAGTTCCCGGTAGGTAGGGCCTTCAACGTAGTCCTGCACCAAAAACAGCCGTTCTCCATCGCGCAGCAGCTCGCGAAATCGAGGCACCTGGGGGTGATTAATCTGGTAGAGAATATTGGCTTCGCGCTCAAACAGGGTTTGGGCTTTGTCGAGCGCTATTTTGCCCGGTACTTGAGGGTTAAACTCTTTTAGTACGCAGAGTTCCTGAAACCGATGGGTGTCTTCAGCCAGGTAGGTATCGCCAAAACTGCCCCGGCTGAGCTGCCGCAGCACCCGATAGTGGCCCCCGAGCAAGCGTTCTCCCTGTCCTATGTCAGCCATAGCCGCGTACTGCCAAACTCTCTATATAGTGTTGCGCACGATGCATTTGTCACAGATTAGCGCAAACCCGCGCTGTTTCTATGACTGGCTTTTAGGATGGTGGGGGCTGATACTAAACCCTGGTTGCCTATTCCGGTTGGTTTAGGGCAAACAACCGTTTGCCCCTACGGGATGGGTGTTTTAAGCCAGGTTTTTGAACTCGGACTCGGTGCGAATTACTTCAATCCGCTGCCGAGGTAAACCGCGATCGCTCGCCGCTGTAAACCCAGACCTAGACTGCATTCTGGGCTATATCCTGGAGCCAAGTTTGGCGCAGGTGGGCGATCGCCACTTCTTTCTGCTTGGCCTCCACCTCAATCCAGGGGGCCTGGCGATAGCTGATGGGCATAATGGCGATCAGGTCGCTGTGGCGGGGGTCGTGCAGCGCCTCGCGCCCGTTGGAAATGTGTACCAGCTGCCAGGTGGACTCAGGCCAGGTGGTGCGGGCCGCCGCCAGCATTTGCCCCACGCTGGGGTGGTTGTAGCTGTCGAGCTGTTCGTGAATCAGGTGGTGGTGGGCGTCAAACACCAGGGGCACGCGGGCGGTCTGGCAGATATTAATCAGTGCGGCGGCGCCGTAGGTGTGCTCGTCGTTCTCGAGGGTGAGGCGAGAGCGAACTGGGGTGGGCAGGTCACGAATTACCTGAACCAGTCGCTCGGCGCGATCGCCCTTACCACCGTGAATATTCATCGCGGCCCAGGGCGATTGGGGCAGACCCATCAGGTCAAACCAGCGGGCCTGGGCGCTCAGAATGGTGATGCTGTTCTCAATCACGGTTGGATTGTCGGAGTTGAGCACCACAAACTGGTCGGGGTGCAGCACTAGCCGAATGCCAGCGGCCTGAGCGCGATCGCCCACCTGCCTGAGCGCGTCGCTGAACTCTGCCAGAATGCGATCGCCCAGGGGCGTATCCGAGAACGGAAACAGGTTGGAGAGCAGGCGATAGAGCCGCAGCTGGTGGTCTTGGCAAAAGGTGATGGCCAGGTTGAGCCGCTTCAGGTTTTCACCGTAGAGCGATCGCAGTGCCTCGGCCTGAGCCGCCTCATCGAGCTGCAGCAGTCGCTTGCGGGTCATAGTCTTGAAGCGTACGGCGGGCGAGGTGGTAATGCAGACCAGCCCTAAATTGGGAATATCGGTGGTTGATTGGGGGTTAGCGAGCGTTTGGGAAATCATGGGTAGGGGCGCAGGGCCTGCGCCCTCGGCTAATAGCTATGGTTGAGGGAATTTGTTAATTCAGACTCGCTTGAGGACAAACGCCGTTTGCCCCTACGGAGGTCTAACGGGTTATTAGGTCCAGTACAAAATTTCGGCCTGGGGAAAGCGCTGGGCGATCGCCGCCTCAAAGAAGCTCCGCAGCTCTTTCATTGTGTCTTTGTCGTAGACGTACTTGATGCCGCCAAACTTGTTGCGCTTGGTGGTGCGGTTGGCTTCGTCCAGATCCAGCTTGCTATTGGGGTACCACTCCTGCAATACCTCCTTGGAGCCGGGGGTAAAGCGGTGAGAAATCAGCTCAAAGGTGAGGTCGCAGTCAAAATCGAGGGCAGCGGCGGCATCGTCTAAAAGCTGCGTATACTCTTCGCGCCAGTTCTCCAGCGGCATGATTGGCGCTACCACAAAGCCCACCGGGTAGCCGCCGCCCCCCTGCTCAACCGGCAGGGCAAGCTTGCGAATCGCCTGCAAGCGCTCGGCTACCAAGGCGGTGCCGCCTTCTAGAAAGCGCGACACCGAGGCGGCGTTGATGCTGAAGCGGCAGCGGGTGTGGCCGTGGTGGGGCAGGTTTAGCAGGCCATCAACATTGTCGAACTTTGAGACCCAGCGCAGGTGGCCGCGTTCACGAGTGCCAAAGTAGCGAATGCACTCCGCCAGGCTGCCAGTGAGGTGCTCAATGCCTAGGGGGTCGGTGTAGCAGCTGACTTCGTAGGTGGTGGGCTGGTCGGGTTTTTCGTACTGCGCCAGGTTGTTGAGAATCTGCGGCAGGTTGGCATAGACGCGAATCACGGGCGGTCCCTGCAAACTGCCGGCCAGGTAGCAGTACTGGCAGTGGGCCGGGCAACCCTGGGCCAGGTGAAACTGCCAGTCAGCCGAGGGCGGAATGGGGGTGAGCTTAAGCTGGCTAGCCGGGGCTGTAACTACCGCCAGAGTGCGTTTTGCAATGGCGTAGGTCTCGCGCTCGGTCTCACCGCGCAGGCCGGTGATGCGGTTGTGCTTCAGATACTCAACGGGCAGGTCTATCGCCTGCACTCGCTCAAGAATTTGCTGGCCCCAGGGTTCGTCTAGGGCGGCGGGGGTAAACAACACCTGCTCTGGCATCCACCGGCGGGTGCGGTAGGCCGTGGCGACAGGGGCTGGCTGGGTGGTGGAAATAGTGGGGGCATTTGCGATCACAGAACCAGTCAAATTAGGCAAATTAACGCGTAGAATTCGGCAGCTAATTTCACTATGCCAAGCAAACTGAGCGGCGAAATCCTCTGGCGGGCGTGGATTGCCCCACCATTGGGGGCGTATCTCCGCTGGCAGAATCCGCCCCGCAAAGAACGGCATTTACCCAAATCGAATGATCCTATTTGCTTTGAGTTATGACTGTTGCCCTAGAGGTGGGGATGTTTGGATTCGAGAATGACTGTTCTAGCTCGACTAGATACACATTCGTGAATAGACGAGTGATGACCCGCCGACCTTTAGGTGTTACCGCTAAATACCTGAGTGAAGGGTGCACCAGCGGGTAGACTGTGTGCCAGTAAAAATGAGGGTAGTTGGCCCTTAAAGCAGCTACAGATTCATATCCCATCGCTGCGTTTGTTCCCGTTTCGGCAAACTCGCAGAATAGAGATGAAAGCTTCTTCAAATAATCAGAATCACTGAGTTGCCCCAGCAGGTCAGCCGCCCGACACAGCCCCGGTAGATTGTCAGTGGTTTGATACTGCGCTTCAGCCGGTACAGGAAACCGCGTATGTTCGATGCAGGCAATTACGGTGTTCAAATCGATCAAAGGTTCGTTTGCCAGACGATGGCAGACAAACCTTTGACCTCGGCTCACGTGATAAGGGGTTAAACCAGCATCGGTTGAGTGCGGCGAGAGCTTTACCCAATCATTTTCCTGCCCGGTTATAAAATGGTTGGTAGAGCAGTCGTCGCCAGGACATATGCCTCGTATATAACCAATGTCGTGGCACAGTAGCGCAATCATTGCGTTTAACCAATCTTGAGGCGTCAAATCGTGATGTTGCAGATGACGACCCTCTAAAATTGTTTGACTCACCAGCAACACCTGCAACGTGTGGTCAGCATTGTGATAGGGCGCATTGGTTGCTTGCAGATGGGGCATAACTTCGCCTGCGATCGCGGTGAAAGACTGCCAATATCCAGGTGCTGTGCAGCCAAACATGGCGTTGTAGCCCTTCCAAAGCTGTCTGCTTACCGTTTCGAAAAGTTGTTGAGGCATAATAGCCCTCCGTTGTTCTGGTGCGATTGTTTTGGTACAGTAATCAGCCGATTCAAACTTTCAACACAGGGAGAGATGGCATGATTACAATATTTCTTCCTTTAGGTAATTTATCAACCATAAAAACTCATCGATTAAATGCCGACCTTTGTGCTTATAGTGCTTTTTTGGTTCTTTTTAGAAAACGCTGTGTGTCAAATCTCTCAAAACCTCAGATTTTCTCTTGATTTATCATAACTGAGCCTGTCGTTTCCAATCCATAGCTGAATTCTAGATTTATCCCTCGTATCTAAGTGTGATTTGTATGGCTCTGCGAACTGGTGTTGTCACCTGTAAGTGTGATCTAGATCAGCTTTGAGATTGGTAGATATGCTTAAAATGACATGTAAAATTGAATCTCCCTGCAAAGCTTTGGGTCGTTCAAGAAGGAGGGTTTGCTGCCCGTACGGTTTGGGAGGTGTACGCAATGCAAAATAATCACCACATGGTCAATTCCCCAGAGATTACACCTCAGGTTGCCCTCGCGTTTGTCGACGATGCTCTTTACAGAGCGCTAGGGCGACGTCTCAACGATTTGGAAAGCAGCGTGTTTATCGGTTCCTGGGAGGGGAAAACCTATGAGGAAATATATCCCCTTAACCCTGAGTACATTGAAAAGTCGGTGGGATATAAGCTGTGGAAGAAGCTGTCTATTGCTCTAGGCGAAAAGGTCGGCAAGAAGCGTATTCGAGGGGCCGTAATGCGTCACTACAGTAATGTAGGATTCCCCTCACCTGCGGAAGAACCTTCTGAAAACACCAAAAACGTGATGATTTGGCAAATAGCATCACGCTCAAACGATCAAGCATTAATGCATAGCCTCAGCGACTGTCTTAAAGGTTTGGGATACTGCGTACAGTGCAGTACTGATGAGTTTGATGCAGACTTGAAGGATCTGACCCTTCCGCACCAAAAAGACTTCAGCTGGCTCTCCGAAATGCAGAGCGTTGATGTGGTTGTTATTGGCTTTTCAAACTAATAACCGCAGCCATCTGGTTAGCACGCGCATGGAACTGCCGGTGTTGGGGTCGATGCGGAGTTTCTCCCCGCCCTGGCTTCGGCAAAACCGAGGTGTTGCAGGGTTTCGATGACCTGACTGATGCCGATCGCAGAACTGGCAACGATGATGCGGATGCTCTCGCGGTTGGGCAGGGCTGTCGGGCGGGGCACTGCAGATTTCGCTTGACGCGCCACGATAGGGTGCCAATGAACCGCCACATCGCCACGGTCATCGTTGCCCCATAACCACCCAGCGCAGACGCTACCCGACCCGCGTCACTCACCCGCTGTTACTATACGTTGGTGCAACTTTTGAAAATGATCAATCGTCCGGATTTTGGGCATAGAGGTATGTCTTGAGTATCATGACGGGATCAAGGCGATCGCGCCTAAAAGCCAAACCCAATAGAATAGCCGACAGCCAATAGATCTTCCCCCTATGACCTCCCAGCTCAAACACAAACTAAAACACCGGATTCTGCTGTTCTGCGCCGCGCTGCTGGCGGTGGTGATGCTGGGTGAGCCTGCGATCGCATCGCTGCCAACACCCGTAGTGCCCTGGGGGGCTGAGCCAGGGGAGACTGCGCCACTGCCTCAAAGCTTTCAGAAAATTCGGGGGGTGTGGCTGACTACCAACGATATGAATATCCTGCGGGATTCGTCTCGGGTGCAGAGCGCCATGGCCGAGTTGTCTCAGCTCAACTTCAATACGGTCTACCCAGTGGTCTGGAATTCGGGCTATGCCCTCTACCCCAGCGCGGTTGCCCAGCGAGTCGGAATACCCTACATTCACCGAGGCGCTGCGGGGCAGGACATTCTGGCTGACGTGATTGACCAAGCTCACCGCCAAGGCTTGCTGGCCATCCCGTGGTTTGAGTTTGGCTTTATGACCCCGCCGTCATCCGAGTTGGCCATGGCTCACCCAGACTGGCTCACTCAGCGCCAGGACGGCAGCCAGACCTCGGGCAGTGCGGCGGGGGAAGTGGTGTGGCTCAATCCGTTTAAACCAGAGGTGCAGCAGTTCATCACCAGCCTGGTGGCCGAAATTGCTACCCGCTACGACATTGACGGCATTCAGTTCGATGACCACACGGCCTTGCCCAGCGACTTTGGCTATGACCCTTACACCCGGTCGCTATACCAGCAGGAAACCGAACAGCCGGTGCCGAGTAACCCGCGGGATGCGGCCTGGATGCGCTGGCGGGCGGACAAGATTACGGACTTTGTGGCTCAGCTCAACCAGACGGTGAAACAGCACCGTCCCCAAGCTATCTTTTCTGTATCGCCTAACCCCTATGACACGGCCTACAACTCGTTTTTGCAAGACTGGGTAGGTTGGATCAACCGTGGCCTGGTGGATGAGCTACTGGTGCAGGTCTACCGTTGGGATATGAACAGCTTTACAGAGCAAATTCTGCGGCCCGAAATTCAGACGGCCCAAACTCAAATCCCGGTGGGCATTGGCATCATGACTGGGTTACGCCATCGCCCCATGCCAATGTCGATGATTCAATCTCAGGTGATGCGATCGACGGCCCAGGGGCTAGGGGTAGCCTTTTTCTACTACGAAAGCCTCTGGTACGATGCGCCGGAACCTGTAGCCGAACGTCAGGCCCGCTTCCGGGATTTGTTCAACGTTCCAGCGTCCCGGTTTAGCCTACGTCGCTAGGCTTAAGTGCGCTACCATGCCGTGCTCAGGCTGGGCATAAGTTAAGCGTCGCTTAGTACCGCAGCCATTTGGTGAGCACGCGCATGGGTCTGCCAGTGTTGGGGTCGATTTGGGATTTGCTCCAGGCGCGGGCTTCGGCAAACCCGAGGCGATGGAGAATTTTGATCACCAGGTCGATGCCAGTGGCGGAGCCGATGATGGTGATGAGGATGGGTTCTCGGACGGGTTGGGTGGGGGCAGGGCTGCCGGGAGGGGCGCTGTAGATTTCGCTGTTGGGGATGAATTCTTCTGACATGGGAGTATCCTTAATGTTGTCCTTTGAGACCACAAAAGGAACAATAACAGATGTTGTCTACATCGACAACATTTACCCCCATGCCATCCTTTGGGACGATCAAGGCATGGGCAGGGCAAATCAGGCATTGAAGCAGGTTTTAGAGACCTACGGCATCAGCCAAAACAAGCTAGCGATTGCTTTGGGGATTGATCGCTCTGCGGTTTTCAAGTGGGTTCACGACCAGCGAGAACCGTCTTCGGAGACGATTGTTGAGATTACCCAGGTGCTGAAAACGCTGAATCCATTGGCGGCTAAAGAGTTTGTGCGGCTTTACCTAGGCACTATCGTTGAGGATTAGCGCCTGATCCGCTGTATATGGTGGCAACTCTGACTCAAGAACGGCCTGACTTACAATTGAGAGAACGTACAAGGACTGGCTTCGCTATGCATCCTATTGTGAATGAGATCCAAAATTTACCTCCCCAGGCTCAGCAGGAGGTGATCAATTTGGTTGCAGCACTTGTGAAGCAGCAGCGGCACAACCCGAACCATCGCTTAAAGCAAAACTGGGCTGGGGCGATGCAATCGTATCGTGATACCTACACAAGCCTTAGCTTGCAAAAAGAAACTGTGGACGTTTGGGCTAACCGTGTATCTGATTGACACTAATATTTGGCTAGAGCGGCTACTCAATCAGCAGCAGGCTGATATTGTGGGTGAGTTTCTAACAGCGATTCCTTCAGAAGGCCTGGCAATGAGTGATTTCACGTTTCACTCCATTGCCCTGGCGTTAACTCGTCGCCAACTGTTTGCCCCATTGCAAGAGTTTATTCAAGATGCCTTTATTGAGGGCAATGTTGGCTTCCTGAGCCTGCCTTTAGGAGAGATGGCGTCTGTTTTGAGCACAATGAGTGAGCAAAACCTGGATTATGATGATGCCTATCAATACGTTACTGCTGAGCAGTATGGCCTTATTTTGGTTAGCTTCGATACTGACTTTGACACTACTTTGAGAGGCCGAAAAGCACCTCAAGAAATTTTGAACAAAGGATGAACTCAATGAGCACTGTTATTAAGTGCTAGAGGGCGGTCATGATCGAAGGCATATGCTCTAGGGGTGCGATCGCAACCGATCGCACCCCATTTCCGTTACCTCGCTCTCGCCTCTGGGGCAGGTGCGCCGCGCAGCATTCCCTTGGTGCTCAAGTCTTCGTCCAGAACTGCCTAGAGGATGCCGTAGCCGCCGCAGAAGATTTCCTACTGGGCAAGATGTTCGGGTGATGAATGCAGCAGTCGCGGATACCAGACTAGCGGCACTGCGATCGAGCGGCCATGCATCAGATCAGCGCTGATGGTGTCTTCCGTAAAGCGCACATCCTTTACCCGCCCATCTACCGGAAACACTGTGGTTAGGCTCCCAATAGGCGATCGACTTTGTTCTCGATGCTATTGAGCTTTCGTAGAACGGTGGGGCGATCTTCATCCAGAGATGCCAACAGGTGAATCACGCCCTCTTGCAATGTGGTCAGACGCTGGATCGCCTCATCCACCCGCTGCATGCCTGCATAGAACTCGTCACGGGCTTCTTCGCGCTCTAGCCGAGCTTCCGCCATGGCTTCTAAAATTGCCTGAGCTGTGCGAGCGTTGCTCTCAACCAGTTGTCGCAATTCTGGATCTGTCATGAGCGTTGAACTGATTTTACCGGAGGTCTATGTTCAGCATTGTAGCAAGCTGATGCCGCCATACTCAGAATTCATTATTTGACTTTTCATCTACTACTTCAAATAGGCTTTGAGAGTGCTCATCATTAAAAAGCTTAATATTTTCCTTGAAAACTATCCAATAATCGGCCAGATATTCGCTCTTGTCTAACTCGTGTCTCAAAATACGGCGAACCAAATCATAAGATAGCGGATGTCTTCTAATGGATTCACTAGAGCAATACAGTTCAAGAAGCATTTTTTTATCTTTATCTGACAAAAACTCTGAAAGAACAAGAAGCTCTTCAAAACAAACAATCAGACTTTGCACATCAAGAGATTCATAGACACTTATCTTTTCTATACTCGCCTTGGCTCTTTCACCAAGTATCCCTAATATATAACTTCTGACCTCACTGGGTCGGTCGTCTACTTTAACTAAGCCTATTAAATCAGTCATGGAAAATCCATCGAGCTTTTCCCGAGCCATATCTTGCAAAAAATCAATTCTAGAAGCCATTTCTATGATTCTCAATTCGCCACTTGATATAAGCTTAGAAGAGTCCAGATTGGCTATATACTCCCTAGATAGAATATGGCATCTTTCATCAAGGAAGTCATGGACATTTACTCGGCAAACATATTCAATAAAATTACCCCAATACTCATCTTCAACCCTTTCCGAAATGATTTTCGAAAGGCTATCGCTTAAAATTTCTGAGGCCTCAACTTTGTACATGCTGGAAACAGCAAGTAGTGCCGAGAACTGCCTGTCACGCTCATCCTGAAAACTATTATTTGTTAGCAAATCTATTGTCAAGCCAAGTATGACTTCTTTGACGAGAGATTTACGAGCACGCCCCAAAGCTCCTTTACTTAAAACAATAATGGCTTTATCAGAGTCTTTCGGAAAGTTACTTGACCTTATTTCATTCCAAATTCTTGATAAGGCTGCTTTTCCCTGGGTGGCAGGACGTTGCAACAAGTGCGTGACTGCACTTCTTAAGTGGTAGCGTGCAAGTTCAGCAGTTGCTTCAAAGGGATCATCTATGGAAGCCATTGAAGGATGAGCACATCGACTTCTATCTTTGAATAATCTCTCTATGTCTTCCTTCTCGACCGGAGCAATAAATTCAAATTGATTTAATGCTATGTTTGGAATATTCGACTCAAACTGCCATAATTCTCTTACCTTTGAGTTTCGGCTCATCTCGTCGAAATTCTCTAGTAACTTCTCCGCTTCACCATTTCCCGATTCAGATAAGTTTTTTAGTTTGTCTACAAAATCAAAAACCACAGCATTCCATGTGGCAATTATGCAGGAACGATAAGCACCAGCTTTATAACAGGCAGCAGCTTCTTGAATAAATTTTCGAGCTACTCTATCCTTGCAGAGGATGATTAATTCATCTAAGTCAAGAAAAGCTCCATGCATATATATCAATACTTGCAATAAAAGGCTCATTACCCATGTTAGACCCTAGCATTGGAGTCCCTACTAAAAAGAATCCCCAGAATCTCAAGGAATCTGGGGATTTTTAGCGTTAACCTTACTAAACCTTTGCTTTTTCCTTCACTAGCTTTTCCCAGCCGAGGTCTTTGAGATTGTTGTTGCGGCGTAGGGGTCGCGTCACCAGCTCTAGAATGTCGCGGGTGTTGCCGAAGCCGTGGATTTGGGCGAAGGTAAACTCCACCGACCACTTGGTGCTAATGCCCCGTGCCTCCAGCGGGTTGGCATGGGCCATACCCGTGATCACCAGGTCAGGGTGCAGCTCTTGAATGCGCTGGATCTGGTTGTAGTTGTCGGGCTTTTCGGTGATTTTGGGCAGGGGTTGGCCCATTTCGTTGCAGGTCTTCTCTAGCAGGGCCAGCTCCGCCGCTTGGTAGCGCTTATCCATGTAGGGGATGCCGATTTCTTGCACCGTCATGCCGCAGCGGGTGAGAAAGCGGGCCAGGGAGATTTCCAGCAGGTTGTCGCCCATGAAGTAGACCGACTTGCCGCGAATAATTTCCAGGTAGTCTTCTACCGATTCCCAAATTTTGGCTTCACGCTCGTCCATGCCCTGAGGCTCAATGTTGAACACCGAGCAGATTTTCTCAATCCAGGCGCGGGTGCCGTCGGGGCCGATGGGGAAGGGTGCGCCGATCAGCTTGCACTTGCGGCGACGCATCAACGTGGTGGCGGTGCGAGAGAGAAAGGGGTTGATGCCTGCAACGTAGTAACCTTCGTCGACGGTGGGTAGGTCGGTGTAGAGCTTAGTGGGCAGCCAACCGGAAACCTTGATGCCCTGCTTTTTCAGCTCCATTGTCATTTGGGTGACGATGGGGTCGGGCACGGAGCCAAACAGCACCAGGGGCGGGTGGTCGTGGTAGGGGGTGTCTTCTGCAACGGGGTCAGCGGTCTCTTCTGCTTTTTTGCGGCCCAGACCCAGCAGCTTTTGAATGCCGCCTTGACCTTCTTTGGGTTCGGCTTTAGGAGCGGCGGGCTGCTTGGCAGCGGCCTCTGCCTCGGTGGGGCAGCGCTGGGCCATAGCGGCCAGCACGGTGTCTTCGCCTTGGGTAAAGGCGTAGTCGAGGCCGTTGGCGCGGGCCACTACGATGGGGATGCCGATTTCGGCCTCTAGGCGGGGGGCCAGCCCTTCAAGATCCATTTTGATGATCTCGGTGGTACAGGTGCCAATCCAGACGATCACCGAGGGGTTGCGATCGCGCTTAATGCCCTCACACAGCCGCTTCAGCTCCTCATAGTCATTGAGCTGGGCGGAAATGTCGCCTTCTTCTAGCTCGGCCATGGCGTAGCGGGGTTCAGCAAAAATCATCACCCCCATGGCGTTCTGCAAAAAGTAGCCGCAGGTCTTGGTGCCAATCACCAAGAAAAAGCTGTCTTCGATTTTTTGGTACAGCCACGCCACGCAGCTGATCGGACAAAAGGTATGGTAATTGCCGGTATCGCAGTCAAATTCGAGGGCAGAAGGTTGGGGTTGAGCTTGGGCCAGGGTCATCGTCGGGGTATCTCCCTAGTGAAGGACTTATGGCCTGGGTCTATCGTCCTCCCTGCCGCCTGCGCCTGAGCAGGCTTCGTCGTCGTAGGCGGGGGGCGGCGGTGTCGGAGCATCGATGGTGACGGGTTCTGGCGCGGCCAGAGAAACCTCGGCTTGGGCGCTGCTGGGCAACAGCTTGTGTGCCGCCTCCAGCGCTTCTAGCTCTTTCACCGGGCTGATATCTAAACCCAGGGCAGAAATAATGCGATCGGGGTTGCTGCTTAAATCCACCACCAGGGGGAGCAGGTTGGTCAGGTCGGGTTCTAGGGTGGCTAACGCTCCTAAAATAAAACCCGACGAGGGCCGCCTCTGCCCGCTACTGGTTACCCAAATGCCCAATTTGTCGATCCACTCGCGGTTGTCTCGGTAGTAAGTCAACCACTTAATTTTGAGCGATCGCCGCAGTTGTTTGCTGTTCACAGATGCCTCGGGCGGGGTTCGCCAACCTCATGTCCAGAGATTGATTAAACCAGAAAACCGCTACCTTACAGGCCTGTCAACAGGTTTACATATCCGGTGAATCAGGCAAAAGCGGTTGCTCGTCGTTGGCCTCAATGGTTTGAGTATGGTCGGGGTTATCCAGCACCATCTCAGGGTCAAAGTTAAGTCCTAGCACTTCTACCAGCGCATCCTCATCAGGGTTGAGCTTGTAGAAAGGCACCATCAGGTTCGACAGCTTGGGCTCCAGGGCATTCACCACTCCCAGCACCAAAAAGGAGGAAGGACGGCGACCGCCATCGGGGGTTCGCACCGAGGTCTGCTGCATCTGCAGCGTCAACCAGGCTCGGTTAGATTGCACGTAGTCTAACCACTTTTGGCGAATGACCTGGGTAAAGTTCTCAAAAAAGGCCATAATCCTGACTCTTTGCTAAATCGCCTATAGGTAGCGGCTGGGTAGCCGCGTACCGATGATAATGCAGCCCTTCAGGATTAGAACTTGATCGAGCGGGATTTTTGCAGCAAGGGGTTAAGTCGGGTGGGCAATGCCCACCATTCGCCTAAACCATCATCAGGTCTAGCTCCTCCTTCTCTTGCTTGGGTGCACCCTCAGGCGGGTTGAGGTAGAAGTCAGACAGCAGGCTAAACAGCTCGCGATCGGCGGCATCTTCGGGCACTACGCCCTCGGGCCGGGCGAGAATCTGGTCGGCAATGTTCAGGTAGTACTGGCACACCGGCTCTAACGCGGGGTCGGTCTCAGCCATTTCAAACACCGTCTTGCCCTTCACCCGCGAGATGCGAATGTCTTCGATCAGGGGCAAAATCTCTAGCACGGGCATGGGCACATGCTCGATGTACTTGTCGATCAGGTCGCGCTTTGAGGTGCGGTTGCCAATTAGCCCCGCCAGACGCAGGGGGTGGGTGCGGGCCTTTTCGCGTACCGAAGCCGCAATGCGGTTGGCGGCAAACAGGGCATCAAAGCCGTTGTCGGTGACGATCAGGCAGTAGTCAGAATAGTTCAGCGGGGCGGCAAAGCCGCCGCAGACCACGTCGCCCAGCACGTCGAAGAGAATCACGTCGTACTCGTCAAAGGCGTTGAGTTCCTTCAGCAGCTTGACGGTTTCACCCACGACATAGCCACCGCAGCCCGCACCCGCCGGAGGGCCGCCTGCTTCTACGCAGCTTACCCCGCCGTAGCCTTTGTAAATCACATCGTCGGCCCACACGTCTTCGTAGTGGAAGTTCTTTTCCTGCAGGGTGTCGATGATGGTGGGAATGAGAAACCCGGTCAGGGTAAAGGTGCTGTCGTGCTTGGGGTCGCAGCCAATCTGCAATACCTTGCGGCCCCGCTTGGCCAGGGCCACCGAGATGTTGCAGCTGGTGGTGGACTTACCAATGCCCCCTTTCCCGTACACAGAAAGCTTGAGAGTCTGGTGAACCATAGGGGAGAATACTCATCTAGGGCGGATAAAGCCAAACCCAGTCCAGGGGAAGTCTTTTGGATAGAACTCTACCCACTGGACTTGGATTGACTGTTAAACAGATAGGGTCTACGCAGTTGCCCACGCGCCCAGGGTGTTTCGGCTGTTTGGATTATGGCGATATCCCACTGGCCTTGTGAAGAGGAGCTGAGAATAGGTATACCCGTAAACCTTTTGGAGTAAGCCTAAGGAGTAGCAGACGGCTGCTGAAACCCTTCGGGAAGCTATCAGACCTAATCGAACAGTTTTTCGGGATTTTAGCTCCTAAATTTCTTTAATTCAGAACAATAACAAACAAGAGAATCTTAAATCTTATGGGGGAGTGGGCCTTCTGAAGCGCCCGTCTGCAGGCACCTGCGATCGGTATGAGAGTGCTGAAAGGGCGTTGGGTGGGAGCTAAAGCGAAGGGATCACCCTTTGAATAGGGCGCTGAGTTCAAAATGAAGCGTGCTAGACAGGCAAACAGAGCGCTAAAGTTGCGACTGCCGCAAAACCCCAGAGGAGTTTTTTATACATTCGTAAACTTTCTCTCTATGCAACGCAATGTAACGAGTCGGGCCTAGAGAGGGCAAAAAACTGGAGTAGGGCGCGATCGCTCTCCAAGGGCGATCGCCGCCTATCCAATCGCCTTTAGTCAGCTTAACCTCTGACCTAGCTCACCAGGTCGCTGGGCTCACCCGGAAAGAACTCTGCATCGAGTGCTTCTACCAGGCTGTAGGGGCACTGAGCTGGAAATGCGCTGCCAGGCAAATTAGTTTCTTCGCAGGCGAGTTCGATGCCTCTGCGATAGGCCTTGTCGAGGGCTGCGGCTAGGTAGGGCTGAGGGCTAGGGTTGTCGTCTAGCAGGTCAGCAATGTCTAAGCGCTGAATTCGCACTGTGGCGAGCCAGCTGCGGCTGCGGTGCTCTGGTTGATAGTGCCGTTTCAGTTCTCGCTACTGGCCCAGGAAGATAGAGGCGAGGGCTTCAATATTGTCGAAGTCAATCTGCGATGCGATCGCCATCACCCGCCGACCATCGACCTGCAGGGTGCTGGCTTCGATGGTTCGCAGTACGTCTAAGATAGTCAGCTCGCCGCTGGTAGCGGTGTCTAGGACGGCGTTTCGCAGCAGTTCCCAACCGGGGCTGTCGCTGTCTGAGAAGGTGATGGTAGTGGCCAGCAGCCGCCAGAAAAACTGACCCGCAAACGTGTTGGATGCATCTCGCAGGTTATCGACATCGACCAGAACATTCTGGGTCAGCGCCTGACGGGCCTGGTCTTCCTCAATGCGGAGGATATTGAGCAGCAGCTGCAGATCACGGCTGGGGATGCCAGTGCGGGCAAAAGACTCCAGATCGCTGACGGAGATCGGGGGGGCTTCTAGCGACCCGTAGGTGATCTGAACATTGTCAGCGGCGGTAGCCTGAGGTGCTGCTACGGCCAGCCCAGTGAGGGATGCACCGACTAGGGCTAGCGTAGCCGTACCCTGCCCTAACCGGTGCAGCAGCGCTGGCGACGACGAAACTAGTCGAACGGCGATCGGTAAAAGTTGGTGCATAGTGCTCTGCTCACTCCTACTCCAAGATAATTAGAGACAGCTCTCTCACTCCAAAAGTGTCTATCGCGATGACCACCTTTCCACCCACCATTGGTTTGATTCCTGCTGCCGGACAGGGCACTCGCATTTTGCCACTGCCCATGAGCAAAGAATTGTTTCCAGTTGGTTTTCGTATGGTAGCGGGCAAGGTAGGGCCACGACCGAAGGTAGTGTGCCACTATTTGCTCGAAAAGATGCAGCGGGCCGGGGCCACCCAGGCGTTCTTTATTCTGCGGCCCGGCAAATGGGATATTCCTAACTTTCTGGGGGACGGGGCCGATATCGGCATGCAGCTGGCCTACCTGACGGTGCATGTGCCCTTTGGGGTGCCCTTTAGCCTCAATCAGGCTTACCCGTTTTTGCGGGGCGCGACCGTGGTGATGGGGTTTCCAGACATTTTGTTTGAGCCAGAGCAGGCTTATCAGGTGCTGCTGGAGCGGCTGCACAGAGGCAGTGCCGATGTTGTGCTGGGGCTGTTTCCCACCCAGCAGCCCGAAAAGGTGGGGGTGGTCGATTTTGATGAAGCTGGGGTAGTGCGGGGCATTTACGAAAAATCGGGCTTTACCCACCTGCCCTACATGTGGGCGATCGCGGCCTGGCGGCCCACATTTTCAGACTTTTTGCATGAGTTTGTGCGCGATCGCACCCAGGCCCTGATTGGTAGCCAAGTTCCTCAGCACCTCACAATGCTGCCGCCCTACGTTGAAACGCCCATTGGCGATGTCATTCAGGCGGCGCTGAAGGCCGGTCTGCGGGTTGAAGCAGAGCCCTTTGCCCAGGGCAGCTATCTCGATATTGGCACGCCAGAAAATTTGGCTAATGCCATTCAGCAGCATCCGTTTCCAATCGTTTGAGCCTGTGGGTGAGTAGATCCGTAGCCTAGTTCACCCTAAAAAAGGCTAATCGTCAAAATTGAGGTCGTCAGGGCCAAAGACAGAGCCAGACACGGTATGCTCTAGCTCCATACGCTGCTCCATCTGGCGCAAGAAGTAGCCGGTCATCATAGCGGAAGCTAGCAGCCCGGCCAAATTTTCGCGATCGGTGGTGACCTGAACGTTGAAGCCTTCGCTGGGCAGTACGCCCACTAGCCCTTGCACATTGTGAGCAATAATCTGTTTGATTTCGCCGCTCACTGACTGGGCCACCCGGGTTAAGACCTCCGGTGACTGGTGCTGGAGATATTTGAGCAACTCATTGACTTGGTCGCTATTGGGGGACATGCCAATGAATTCAGTGTCTTCAGGGTTAAATACCATAGAATCTCAGAGACCTCTGGTCACAACGTAGGCGACGGCGGGTACCGAATGTGGGGCGTTTGGATTCAGCGAATCCAGAGTGACCTAGGCAACCCCAAGCCTGCCTTTACCTACTTACTCTTCCCGATAATAGCGTAACGAATCATGAAATATTGCGTTGACCCTGGGGCTTAGACTAGTTCTGTCAGGTCAAAAGCCAGGCATAGAGGCGGTTAGAGGCGCAATTACGCCTAAATATTCTCTTTACAATATCTTGACAGAATAGGGCGTTGGGCTAAGCCAGGTTGCTTAGTCGACCTCGGAATCCGCGGGTAGGTCAGTCTCTGTTTCGTCGTCGTCCTCAAGCGTGGTCTCGGCGGCCTGGGGAGAGGTTTTACCCTTGACGCGAAGCTCGGGCAGCTGATCGATCTCAAAATGCTGGTAAAACTTGTCGGTGACCTGCACCAGCGACGATCGCCCCTCGGCCTGTCGGCGCTTGCGCACGAACCCCTGGGCGACTAGCTCGGGCACGTGCTGGTAAACGCCTGAGCCGCGCAGCTCGACGAGATCGGTCTGGCTGATGGGGCCTTTAAGGGCGATCGCGGCCAGGGTGCGCAGTGCGCCTACGCCTAAATCGATGGGGATGAGCAAATCTACCAGAAATCGGTAGCGTTCTTTGAGCTGAAGGCAGTAGCCATCGACGGTTTCGATAATTTCGAGGGCTCCGTCGCGGTGGGCGTATTCGTTCATGAGCTCGATTAGCCCTTCTTCGATGTCTTCGCGATCGCAGCGGGCGAGTTCGGCCAGTTTGCTAATGTCGAGGGGCTGCCCTTTGAGGTACAGGATGGCTTCGATGGTGGTGGCGAGACCAGGCATAGATCGTCAGTACCGGGAGACCATTCTCAAGCCTAGCGTTGATCGAAGGAAACGGTTGATTGGGGAAGGTAGACAATTTCTGTAGGGGCAAACGGCGTTTGCCCTAGGAATGGGGCTGATCGCGCCAGGTTTGATGCGGCGCACAACCTGGGGCAAGAGCCAGATCTGCCGCTGGGGCCAATTCGCTGGCCCCAGCCCCCCGTCGACAAGGGACGTTCCGCCGCCCTGGACTAACGGAAAGGACTGGCTGATCATCGGTTTAAACCTATGTTTTGCAAATTAACCTGTTGGTTACCTTGATTTGAGGAGATCGTCCGTAGGGTGCATTCGCGAAGCAATGCACCGTCCTCAGGGGGGCTAATCGAGGTTATGTCCGGTTAGTTCTACAAAGATGTCTTCAAGGTTGGAGGGGCGGGTCATCATACCGGTTTTGTCGGGTTGCTGGTCGAGGTGGGCGTTGGCGGCCTCCAGGGTGGGGAAGAATCGGTAGTCCCAGCGATCGCCGCGTTGGGTCATCAAGATGCCTTCGCCGTGGCGCTGGCGAAATTGTGCCAGGGTGCCTAGCTCAATCAGCTTGCCCTGGTCGAGGATGCCGATGCGATCGCAGAGGTATTCGACTTCTTCCATATAGTGGGTGGTGAGCAGCATGGTCATGCCCTGCTGGTTGAGGCCGCGAATGATCTCCCACAGGCGGCGGCGGGTTTGGGGGTCGAGGCCGACGGTGGGCTCATCGAGAAAGAGAATTTTGGGGTTGTGGAGCAGGGCGCGGGCAATTTGCAGCCGCCGCTTCATGCCGCCTGAGAGGGTTTTGACTTTGTCGTCGCGGCGATCGGCCAGTTCGACGTACTCCAGCCAGCTGTCGATGGTCGTGCGGCGCTGGGGGTTAGGAATGTGGTGCATGCGCCCGTGGAACTCCATGTTTTCCCACACGGTCATATCGCCATCGACGCTGGTCTGCTGAAGCACTACGCCAATCTGGCGGCGGACGTCGAGCTGTTGGCGCACGACATCGTAGCCGGATACAACGACATGACCGTCGCTGGGTCGTGTGAGGGTGGTGGCCATCCGAATAGTTGTCGATTTGCCCGCACCGTTGGGGCCAAGGAGACCAAACACTTCTCCGTTAGAGATCGTGAGCGAGAGGTCGTTAACGACATCGACCCCGTTATAAACTTTGTGGACGTTTCGCAGGCAAACCGCAGCAGGCATGGCGACTGGTAAGCTCCAACCGTAGGCGTTACAGCGATCGAGGTCAGGTGAATCGGTCCTGGCTCTAGACCGTCTGTAACATAATGTGAATAGTCTTACCCTAGCACCCAACTACGCCAGTCATGCAGTTGCTTTAACGCTGGGCTGGATCAGGCTCAGCCCCGGGGTTAGCCTGATCCAAAATCGCCAATAGTTCGACAAGCTCACTACAAGTCCAAAATCCAAAATTGCCCATGCGCGCCCACATTGACCACAGCATTCTCTATCTGCACCAAGACGATGTGCCCACCTATAAAAAGTCGGGTTCGATGGTGCGCAACAGCTATTTTTGGGCGCTTAAGTCGATCGCTGACCGGGCTGGGTTTAACCACGATTGGGAGTTTGCTGATGTGGTATGGCCAGCGCTGGGGCGGATGCTGGTGTCGTTTATGGAGTCGGGGTATTTGGGCTACCGGGAGACGGTGCTGGAGTTTACTGACGATGTGGCGATTCCGGATGCGCTGCGCCCGGCCAGCACCTGGATTGCCGCCGATGAATACGACGATGACGATCAACCGTAGGGGCGAACCGCTGTTCGCCCAGCGCAAGGTCTACGACCTACATCAACCGCCGTAGACGAAGATTATGGGTCTAAAGCCAAACCTACCGCTGGGGGCGTTTCGATTGCCCCCAGACCCCGTCGAGCAGGGCCGTTCCGCCGCCCTGCACCCAACGGAAAGGACTGATCGATCATCGGTTTAAACCTCTGTTCTGCAAATGGGTCTGTAGGCAACACTCAATCCTGCACTCCTCAATCCCTAGCTTATTTCCCAGCCTCCCCCATCTCCTCATTCCCTCACCTCCCTCACCTCCCTCATCTATCCACCCCCTTTCTCCCTACGGGAGACGCTAACGCGTTGGCGAAGCCTGTCCACAGGACAAACGACTCCGCTCAGG
>PYER01000413.1 GCA_003017855.1 filamentous cyanobacterium CCT1 | reverse complement strand
GAGGATGTGGGGGGCGATCGCAGGCTCTATCGCCTCAATGACTTACTATATCTAGTCTGTGATTTGCTGTTGTGGGGCGATCGCTTCGCTATGGCTTTGCGAGGTGAGGGATGAGATTATTCTGGCGGCAGTGTTTCGATTATGCGGGCGGTGCTGACGAACGACATGCCCTGCTGGGAGGCGGAGCTGATCATTACGGCTTCGACTACCGGATCGCTGACGGCGGCGGCAGACTGCCACTGCACAATGAAGTTGGCTCCTACGCCGCCTGCGACATCGCTGCGGTCGATGACGACTTCTGTAGAGGCTAGGGGGCCAAGCTGAATCGGCTGGTCGAGGTAGGCGACAACGCGATCGCCCCCAGAGTTGTAGTAATCGAGAGTGGTAATCACGATGGGCTGGTCGCGATCGGTGTTGCGCAGGCTGAGCGTAGCGGTGAGCTGAAAGGTGCGGTCCTGGTCGGCGTCGAAGATTTCGGCGTAGACCGGCACGTAGAGGGTTTGCCCCTGCACAGGCGTCGCTGGGGCATCGGCGGCGGCCAGCACTGTAACGCCGGGGCGACCTGCAAACCGCTGCTGTGTTGAAACAATGGACTTGGGGCTGTTGGCCGTAGTCTGGGCCGCACAGGCCGACAGCATTGCCAGCACCACCCCCAGCAGCGCCACCTTCTTTAGACTCGCCATCGAATCACCTCTGAGCGGTAGGGCAAGCGAAACGGGTCAAGCCAACTGTAGCGCTTTCCCTCAGCTGCGAAACAGTCGAGTGTAGAGGGCCTCGTGCTGCATGGTCGCCAGCGACGTACCCCAGCTGCTGAGGTAGAGGTCGTCTAGCGATGGGGTGGCGATCGCGCGATCGCAGGCCTCTTCCAGCGCCGGGTACAGTTCCAGCAAGATCTGCTGGCCCACCGTCTGCCCCAGCGGGATGAGCTTTACAGCGCTGGTGATCAGGTTGGCGGCCCAGTTGTGCAGGTAGCCGAGCACCACTGGTTGTGGTTCGATCTCCCAGTGGGTGGCGAGCAGGGCAAAGGCGATGGCAAAGTTGCAGGGGTTGCCCGCCGCATTAAACCAGGGCTTGAGGTGGGGGTGCAGGTGGGTGGCCATACGCACCAGGGCGCGGCCCATCGCCCAGCTCTGCTGGCGGGTTTCTTCGCTGTCGCGCAGGGCCGAGAGCTGGTGGTTGAGCAAGGCAAAGGGTGCAGCGGTGGGCTCGCTATCGCGACGGCCCCATTCTGCTTGAGTAGCCGCCTGGTGAACCAGCCCCACGGCGGCCGCGTCGATCGCCACCAGGCCGTAGGCTAGCTCCTGCTCTAGCCAGTGGGTCAGGGCTGGCGCCGTCGTCACGGTGTCTTGTTCGACCAGGGTTTCTAGCCCTTCAGAATAGCTGTAGGCCCCCACCGGCAGGGCGGGGCTGGTCAATTGCAGCAGCCGCAGCAGCGCTTGAGCACTAGTTGTGGTCATGGCCGTGACTGTGAATGTGGCTGTGGACCGAGCGATAAGCTCCGGCTTCGGGTTCAAAGGGTAGGATGGCCGAAGTGATCACCAGCCCGCCGAGCTGAGCCAGCATGGCCTCTAGCACGGGGTCGGGTTCCAGCTTGAGGCGGTCTGCCGCAAGCTCTAGAGAGACGTGACGGTTGCCCAAATGATAAGCGGCTCGGAGCAGATCGAACGCTGCATCGGCGGTAACCAGCACTACGGGCTCGGGTTTGGCTATTACTCGAATCAGCACCTCGGTCTCGCGATCGCCCTCTCTATCGTCGTCTGTAGCGTCTTCTATGGCACCCCCCAGCAGATCGCCGCCGCGCAGCACTGTGCCTCGCGCCAGATTAAGGTAGAGCGGCGTGCCATCGTCAGCGGTAAAGCGATGCCGAGACTTGGCGCGATCGCTCGCCGTCAGCGACAGCGTAGCCACCACAGCAGCGGCATCGTCGGGGGGCAGCACACGGGTAACGGTCAGCACAGTAGTCGGGCCACGGTGAGGGGCAAACAGCTTATTCCTTTTACCATAGCTGGCAGATATGCCGTTCAATACAGTCAGATAAACTCGCTATAGCGATCCACAACAGTTCATGGTTGCACCCGTGCATAAAGCTCAGGTTCCCACCCATCGGCTGTGGCTATCTGGCGCTGCCTTACCCTCGTTACCCCTTACCTATGTCTGACATTGCCCGCGAAAGTGTATTTATTTTGCTGTTGATTATGGCCAACGGGGTGTTTTCAGGGTCAGAAATTGCCCTGGTGTCGGCCCGTAAGGCCCGCCTGGAGCATCAGGCCCGGCGCGGCAATGCCAAAGCACGGCTGGCCCTCAAGCTGGCTAACAACCCCAACGACTTTTTGTCCACGGTGCAAATTGGCATCACGCTGATTGGCATTCTCAGCGGTGCCCTGGGTGGGGCCACCGTCGCCAATACCCTGCGCCAGCTGCTAGAGCAGGTGCCCAGGCTTGCGCCCTACAGCGAGGTGATCAGCCTGGCGATAGTGGTCGGGCTGATCACCTACCTGTCGCTGGTGGTGGGTGAACTGGTGCCCAAGCGCATTGCCCTCAGCTACCCGGAGGCGATCGCCCGTCAGGTGGCCCAACCCATGCAGCGGCTGTCTCGGCTGGCGACCCCGCTGGTGGCTTTGCTGGGGTTTTCGACCAGTTTTTTGGTCAATCTCATGGGTCTCAGGGAACGACCTGAGGCAGCCATCACCGAAGAAGAACTGCGCCTGCTGATCGACCAGGGCACCCAGGCCGGCAACTTTGAGGTGGTTGAGCAAGAGATGATGGGCCGAGTGCTGCAGCTGGGCGATCGCCCCATTCGCTCGATCATGACCCCGCGCACCGACATTGAATGGCTCAACGTCGACGCCTCCTTTGCCGAACACAGCGAGCTGGTCATGCAGAGCGCCCACTCCCACTTTCCGGTCTGCAACAACAGCATTGACGACTGCGTTGGCGTCGTGTCGCTCAAGGCGCTGCTGCCCAACTACCTCAGCCAAAACAGCGAACCCGTCACGCTGCTGAGCCTGCTGCAGCCGCCCCTGTTTGTGGCCGAGAGTACCTACGTGCTCAAGGTGCTAGAGCTGTTTAAGTCGTCGGGCACCCACTTTGCTATGGTGCTCGACGAGTACGGCGGTGTCGAAGGGCTCGTCACCCTCAACGATGTGGTGGAAGCGATCGTGGGCGACCTGCCCTCCCTGGACGACGCCGAAGACCCCATGATGACCCAGCGAGACGACGGCTCCTGGCTGCTCGACGGGCTGCTGCCGGTCGAAGACCTCAAAGATTTGCTCAACCGCGAACAGCTCACCGAAGACGAAGACAACTACCACACCCTGGCAGGCTTCATCATTCGCCACATGGGGCGCATTCCCAACGCAGGCGACTCGTTTGAATGGGAAGGACTGCGGTTTGAGGTGGTCGATATGGACGGTCGCCGGGTCGATAAGGTGCTGCTGGAGAATCTACCGGAAGGTGAGGAAAAGGGGGATGAGATCTTAGAAGAATAAATGCAAAGTGCAAAATTCAAAGTTTCTCCTTTGAGAACGCTCCGTGTAGGTT
>PYER01000412.1 GCA_003017855.1 filamentous cyanobacterium CCT1 | reverse complement strand
CCCTGGAGCTGTATGCTCTGGAGCAGAGTCTGGACCAGCTGGCGCTGGAGGCCGAAGCCCTGGCCGAGGCAGGGGAGCTAGAGCAGGCCCGCGACATCTGGCGGCGCGAGATTCGCCTGCGTCGGCTGCTGGGAGTTGAGCCTGAGCTAGCCGCCATTAACCGGGTGGGGCAGTGGCTACGCGACAGCACTGCCACCCAGGATCTGCAGCTGTATGCCCTGCGGCTCGACGAAATTCGCGCCGATTTGATGCTGCCAGAAGACCGCGAGCGGCTGGAACGCCTGGCCGAGACTTACGTAATACTGGGCGCGATCGATGCCGCCGCCGAAATTCGCCGTGACCTGGCCAATGCGGCTCGACTGGCCGACAACACCGCCGACTACCGCCGCCAGCTCGAAATTCTGGCCGCTCTGCGATCGGAGTGGTTTTACTTTCCAGAGGCCGCTGAGGCTTACGGTGAGCTGGTGGCGCTGAACCAGGTTGAGGTTAACCCCGACGACGAACGGCGCTACCTGACCCTTGAGGCCGACAATTTGGAGCAGGCTCAGGATTTTGCCGGGGCGATCGCCCTGCAGCAGCGCCTGCTGACCCTCTACCAGAGCGACGAGAGCCTGTGGCCGCAGATTGCCCCTTTGCAGCGCCGAGTTGGCCAAAACTACCTCGCTCTCGGTGATGTAGCTACCGCCGCGCGCCAGTTTCAGGTGGCCTATACCAACGCCATCGACCAGGGGCAGCTTGAGGTCGCGACCAATGCGATCGATGACCTGGCTGACGTTTACAAAACCCTGGGCCGCTGGGCCGATGTCGGCTATCTCTACGAGCAGCTGCTGGTGGTCGCCCAGCAATCCCACAGCGCTTTTACAATGATGGCGGCCTACGACGAGCTGGGCCAGGTGCATGAGCAGCTGGGGGCTACCCCCTCAGCCTTGGCGGCCTACCGCGAGGGGCTGGTGCTGGCTCGGGTGCTGGGCACTCGTCAGGCCTACTTTGAAGAGCAAATTGAGCGTCTTACCGGAGCAGCATCCCAATGGTGATTGAATGGCTGACCTTTGCGGTCGACCCCCAGAACCGCGAAAATTTCATTCGCCTGGACAACGACATCTGGACGGCGGCCCTGAGCCAGTACCCCGGCTTTATTTCTAAGGAGGTGTGGATTTCGCCTGACTTGCACGATCAGGTGGTGTTTATGGTGCGCTGGCAAACCCGCGAGCAGTGGAAGTCGATTCCCCAGGCGGCGCTAGACGCCGTTGAACGCCAGTTTGACGAGGCGGTTGAGTTTGATTACCGCATGATCGACGCCCGCGAGTACCAGGTGCGGCGCTATCCTACGACCTGAACTGCTGAGGCGATCGCTCTGCCTACCGCCAATTAGCTCCTGATCTTGTCACAATTAAAAACTGGCGAGACGACCGAATTTAATGGCGAGTCACTGGCAAATTTATCCCTATGCTTGACCCTATTCAGGCGCTGGCGCAGTGCGTTCGCAAGGAGCTATTGCCAGAGCTGCACCTCGAAAGCATCGATCCCCACAATCCCGTGGTTATTCATCGGGTGCCGGTGCCCTGGCGCTGTCTGGGGGCGGGCAACTATGCCGCTGTGTTTCTACACCCCGACTATCCCGAGCAGGTGGTGAAGGTGTATGCTCCGGGTCGCCCTGGTATTGAAGCCGAGGTTGAGGTCTACCGGCGGCTGGCGGACCATCCGGCGTTTTCGCGATGCTACGTCAGCGAAGCGCCGTTTTTAGTGCTCAAGCGCCTGCACGGGGTAACGCTGTACGACTGTCTGCACCGGGGCATTGCCATTCCACCCCAGGTAATTCGCGATATCGATGCCGCCCTCGACTACGTGCGCAGTCGGGGCATGTTTCCCCACGACGTGCACGGTCGCAACGTGATGCAGTACGAAGGGCGCGGCCTGGTGGTAGATGTGTCTGACTTCTTAAATTCTCAGCCCTGCCGGGCCTGGCAGGATGTCAAGCGCGCCTACTGGTGGATCTATCGCCCCTTTTTTCTGCCCCTGGGTCTGCGGATACCCTATGCGCTGCTGGACTGGGTGCGGGCCGGGTACCGGCTGTTTCGTCGTCTGACGGGCGGCGGGCTGCGCTAGCATACGGCCATAGCTGTTGAATGTATGCCGCCGCTGCTATGCTGTCGTGCCCCCGCTGTCAGGCCACTCTCGAACCCGCTGCGCTCCAGTGCCCCCGCTGTGGCCTGCCGCTCAAGGCCCACGGGCATCCGGGCATACCGCTGCACCGCACCGAAGGCGACGAGCCGCTGTGCGCTACCTGTCTTTACGACGCCGACGACACCTGCAACTTTCCGCAGCGCCCCCATGCCGAGACCTGTACCCTCTACCGATCGGTAAAGGCTGACCGGGATCTGGCGCTGCCGTCACCATCGCCGGGGCAGCAGATTGGTTTTTGGCTGCGCAACCATCGGGGAGTGGTGGGGATAGTGGGACTACTGCTGCTGAGTCTGGCGCTAGTGCTGGTGCGATAGGGAGAGATCCCAGGGTTTTCCTGTAGGTAGGCAATAGTTTCTGCTAACCGTTGCAAGCATCCTGGAATCTCTCGTAGCTACGACACAGACTCCAGGGCAAAAAAGTCGGAGAAAATCTTCTCGCTGACGGTGTTGAGGCGAGTTTGCAGGTTGTCGAGAAACTCGTGCAGCCCCTGCTGGGTGATTTCTTCAATGGTGAGGTAGTCGAGTTCGGAGCGCAGCCGACCCAGGGCGCGATCGCTGCTGGTGCGCCAGGTGCCCGCGGGAGTGCCCGAGATGCAGTGCAGCGATCGCTCGGCCTCCAGCAGACAAAACTGAATCGATCGCGGAAATTCCCGGTTTAAGATCAAAAACTCCGTCACCCCGCGCGGGGTAATGCGGTACTGGCACTTGCGGTACATTTCGTAGGCGCTGGCCGACTTCAGCAGGGCAATCCACTGCAAATCGTCCAGGGGCGAGCCCACATCGGTGACCGAGGGCAGCAAAATGTAGTACTTCACGTCGAGAATGCGAGCGGTCTTGTCGGCCCGCTCCAGCAGCCGCCCCAGCTGGCCAAAGTGCCAGCCCTCATTGTGGGACATGGTGGCATCCATCACCCCGGCAAACAGGTGGCTAGCCATTTTCACTTCCGGGAAAAAGTTGTGCAGCTCCGACAGCAGGCCTACATCGGCAGCCTCATTGACCATCAGGTAAAACGAGTTCACCTGCTCCCACATTTCTGAGGAAATAATTTCCCGCACCGATCGCGCATTTTCCCGAGCTGAGCGCAGGCAGGAAATGATTGAGTTTGGGTACTCGCGATCGAAGGTCAGAAACCGCAGAATGTTTTCAGCTGTCGCTTCGCTGTAGCGCGCCTGAAACATCGCCTGATCGCCTGTCGTTCTTACCAACGGCTCCCACTGCTGCTCCATGCCGGGGGGCGCATCTAGCAGCAGGTTCAGGTTGACATCGACAAAGCGAGCCACATTTTCGGCCCGCTCGACATAGCGGTTGAGCCAGTAGATGGAGTCGGCGACGCGGCTGAGCATAGCGGTAAAGGGTGAGAGGGTGGA
>PYER01000411.1 GCA_003017855.1 filamentous cyanobacterium CCT1 | reverse complement strand
GTTCTGCCTAACGGCCATGGAGGCCCCCAACTCCCTGGATGCCGACAGCATTCGCAACGAAAAAACTAAGGTGCTCCAGGCCACCCGACTAGCGGACATTGAAGACCTCAGCCAGTCCGCGGTACGGGGCCAGTACGCGGCGGGCTGGATGAAGGGCAGCCAGGTGCCCGACTACCGCTCAGAAGACGGGGCCAGCTCCGAATCCACAGCCCACACCTATGCCGCCATTAAGCTGATGATCGATAACTGGCGCTGGAAAGGGGTGCCCTTCTACCTGCGCACCGGCAAGCGTCTGCCGAAAAAGGTGTCAGAGATCTCCATCCACTTCAAGGAAGTGCCCTATCTGATGTTTAAGTCAGCAGCCAGCCAGGTGAATCACAACGTCCTGGCCCTGCGGATTCAGCCAGATGAAGGCATTTCCATGCGGTTCGAGGTGAAAACGCCGGGTAACTCCCTGCGCACCCGCTCCGTGGACATGGACTTCCGCTACGATGCCGCCTTTGGTCAGGCGAATACTGATGCCTACGGGCGACTGCTGGTGGACTGTATGCTGGCGGATCAAACCCTGTTTACCCGCGCCGATGAGGTGGAAGCCTCCTGGCGGATTCTGACGCCGCTGCTGCAGGCCTGGGATGCTCCCGCGCCCCCAGAGCAGATTCCCCTTTACGAAGCGGGTACCTGGGGGCCGGTGGAAGCCGAGCTGCTGCTGAACAAGGATAGCCGCCGCTGGCGACGGCTGTAGCCCTCTATGCAGACGAGCCAAGTTCGTTAGCATAGAATTAATATCTCCTAAAACCGCAATCGGTTAGATATTCATTCGCTCTAAAGGCAGTGAATCCTCAAAATTGATTTCCAGTCCGCTTTGACCGGGATCTGACTGATGCGAACTGTTGCCCCTAGGGACAGCCCCTCAGGTGGCAGACTCAGATTCCCTACGCACTCTATTTCTGGATAATCCATGACAACCACTCCCCTCGTCGCCCTTCAAAAGCCCAAAGACATCTCCCTGGATGAACTTGAGGCCGAGCTACGCAATATCTGGCGCAGCCAGGACGGTGGATCGTCCGCTCCGGTGGCGACCCGTGCTAGCACCTTCAGCCTGGTGGTTTACGAACCTGAAGAGTTTCAGCAGCTGCTAGCGGCCCTGGGGTTTTATGAGGGGATCATCGACGGCATCCACGGTCCCCAAACCCGGGAGGCGGTGCGCCAAGCCCAAATGAAATACCAGCTGCACATCACCGGGCGGGTCGGCCCCCATACCCTAGAGCGGCTGCGGCAGGAATACTCAAAACTGCCCGAGGCGGAGCGCCAGTTTGATAACCCCGACATGCGCGGGTTTACTTTAAATGACGCGATCGCCGCCCAAAATCCCTGTCGCGTGATTACCCTCTGCCCCATCCTAGGAGAAGACACCGGCGTCACCGCCCAGGTGTCCGCCTACTGCCCGGTGCAGAAGCGTAACGCCAATAACCTGATTTGCTGCGAATACATCACCCTGCGGGGCACCAAAGAAGCCCTCGAACGGGTCAGCGACGTGGTCGCGTCCCTGGTCATCGCCGACCTCCCTAAATTCGTCTGGTGGAAAGCCACCCCCAACCCGGAACAGACCCTGTTCGAAAAGCTGGCCCGTTCCAGTAACTGCATCATTGTCGACTCCAGCTTCTTTAGCGATGCCGAGTCAGAGCTGAAGAAAATGCAGGAGCTAATCGAAAACGGTACCTACATCGCCGACCTCAACTGGCACCGGCTAGCCCCCTGGCAAGAACTCACCGCCGCCGCCTTCGACCCGCCGGAACGGCGAGCCTCCCTGACGGAGGTAGATGCCATCAGCGTTGACTATGAAAAAGGCAACGCCGCCCAGGCCTGGATGTTTCTGGCCTGGTTTGCCAGCCGCTTGAAGTGGAAAGCCACCAGCTTTGTTGAAGAGGGAGGCGACTACGACATCAAGAAGGTCTACTTTACCGACTCCAAAGGCATGAAAATTGAGGCCGAAATGGCGGCCATTCCCGTGGCAGACTGGGGAGAAATCATCGGTGATCTGACCGGACTGCGGATCACTTCCTCCAACCTGGCTGCCAACTGCTGCACCATTCTCTGCTCAGAAACCACCGGCTGTATGCGAATGGAAGCTGGGGGCGGTGCCCAGGCCTGCCAGGTAGAGCAGGTAACGGCCCTATCTGACCAAAAGGCCGACTTCATGCTCAGCCAGCAGCTCCAGCGCTGGGGTGAAGACATGCTTTACGAAGAGAGCCTGGCGACGGCGGTGCAGATTCTCAATATGCTGCGGTAGGCTTCGGCTACGCTCAGCCTACCAGGCTTCAGTTTGCTTTCCAGGTGCCGCCGTAGCGGTAGTGGGGATTGTTCTGGCTGAGGGTTTCCCAACAGCGGGGACACACCAAATGCCACTGGCCGCTGGCATCATGCTGAATGCGATAGCGGAGTGTAACTGACTCGCCGCAGGCATCGCAGGGCTTAGGGGACTTTCCCATCAATTCCTCTCTTTAGGGGCAGTTCTATCTACAGCCTGCCTCAGTATGATGGGCCTGTCCTAGTCCATAACTCCTGTGAATCTTCCTACCTGGATTACCCTGTCTCGTCTGTTAGCGGTGCCTGCCCTGCTTTGGCTGCTGGCTGATCCAACGGCTCAGGCCCGCTGGATCGCCTTAGGGATTTTCCTGATCGCAGCGGGGACTGATTGGCTAGACGGCTATCTGGCCCGCAGGCTAAACCAGGTGACGGATCTGGGCAAGTTTCTCGATCCCCTGGTGGATAAGCTGCTAGTGCTGGCTCCCCTGGTGTCCCTGGTAGAACTCCAGCAGGTGCCGGCCTGGGGGGTGTTTCTGATTTTGGCCCGGGAACTCACGATCGCCGGTTGGCGCGTCAACCCGTCGTTTCAGACCCAAATTTCGGGAGCAAATATTTGGGGCAAGCTCAAAACCATGGTGCAGATCGCCGCGATCGCCCTGCTAATTTCGCCCTTGCAGTATCCACCGACAGGAATCATGCTGTTTTGGATCGCCGTTGCCCTTACCTGGATTTCAGGTTTGATTTACCTGTGGCCAGGCAAGCCCGCTGAATCCAAGAAACCAGCTTCGTAGGGTAAATAGTACTGGGAGCCTAGATCGGGTCAAAACGGAAAGCGGTAGATAATTCCCCCGGATTCGGTGGCGTCGAAATTGCCATTGAGCAGTCGAGCTTTTTGATCCAAATAGACCTTAGCCTGATCTAGGGGCAGCTGGGCTTTGGTCGCAAACACAATCGGATGAATTTCCCCCTGGGTTTCCTGGAGGAGCTGCAAGAACAGCTGCTCTAAGGCTTGGGTTTCCCTCTCAATGGCGCTCCGGTGCTGCTGGTGTAGACCGTAGACCAGCCAGCCCCCAGCGGCGACGGCGGGTAGACCAAATAAACAGAGAGCCGCGATCGCACCCTGACGCTGCTCCGAATCAACCTCTGGATTCGCAGCTTCCAACACCGCCCACAAACTCAGGGGTAGCCCCCAGAGCAGTAACAGTCCTGCCGCTAGTTTTCTCAACCACTTCATCGCCGTGCCAATGTT
>PYER01000410.1 GCA_003017855.1 filamentous cyanobacterium CCT1 | reverse complement strand
GGGACGAGCAGGCATTCAGGCCCACGCCTGGCTGTTTTACCCCAAAAAATCGCTGACCGACAAAGTCCGCCAGCGGCTGCGCGCCATTCAAGAATTTACCCAGCTGGGCTCCGGCTACCAGCTGGCCATGCGCGACATGGAAATTCGCGGCGTCGGCAACCTGCTGGGGGCCGAGCAGTCTGGCCAGATGGATGCGATCGGCTTCGACCTTTACATGGACATGCTCGAAGAAGAAATTGCCGAAATTCGCGGCCAGGATATTCCCAAAGTCGAAGATACCCAGGTCGATCTCAACGTCACCGCCTTTGTGCCCAACGACTACATCCCCGACCTGGAGCAGAAGATGGCCGCCTACCGCTCCCTGGCCTCAGCCAGCAGCAAGGTAGAACTCGTGCAGATTGCAGCAGACTTGAGCGATCGCTACGGTCCCATCCCCCACGCCACCGAGCAGCTGGTGCGCATGCTGGAGTTGAAGCTGGTGGCTAAACAGGCTGGTTTCTCTCGCATCAAACCCGAGGGCAAGCAGCACGTGGTGATGGAAACTCCCATGGAAGAACCGGCTTGGAAAAAGATTAGCGAACAGCTGCCCAGCCACCTGAAGTCGCGCTTCGTCTACAGCGGTGGCAAGGTTGTGGTGCGCGGGTTGGGCGTGCTGAAGCCCGAAAAGCAGCTGGAGAGCCTGACGGAGTGGTTGGGGTACTTGCAGGGGGCGATCGCAGCGCCACTAGCTAGCTAAACTGAGGTTCACGCCACTTGAGAGCAAAAAGGCGGATTCAAGATGATCTAAGGGTATTACCCCCTATCCAAAGCCATAGCAGCGATTGCCGTTTAGTCTGCTAGACTCACACGCTCATCTGGCCATCTCAGGTGTCAATGCTCGGGCGCACCCAAGACAGATGAGCCTGAAACCCCCAGTGTTCATCTGCTAAGTACGCCCATACCAAAAACCGGAACCCCTGACTAGCAGGTGATTCCGGTCTTAGAACTCAATCGGAGCGGCGGGATTTGAACCCACGACCCCCACTACCCCAAAGTGGTGCGCTACCAAGCTGCGCTACGCCCCGGTCTGTTTCAATTGTGCTTAACTAGATTAACACAGGTAGAGGGCAACTCTCGTAAAACCTGAAAAATCAATTCTTGGTTTACTACAAGCTGTCATCAATTAACGGCTGATGGCCCAAAAGTCAGCCGTTACAGCCCCTAGCCTGTTTTTGGGATTGGGCGCGATAAGGATCGTAGCCAGAATTGATGACACGCCCCAAGGTAACAAAACAGCTAAAACAGCGTTAGATGGTGAGTAGCTTGAACGATATGCTGGGCAGCAACGGTGTCCCACTCGCCTTCACAGCGCCGACCGGAAGCCAAAACGAACCTAAGACTGTAGGCATCAGGAAAACCCTCTGCCTCTAGCCAAAGGTCGTCGGACTCGGCTTCGCAGGTAATGCGCTCGGCCTCCATAAGTTCAGCTGCGATCGTCCCCATAGTTTGGCTAATTTCCAACACCAGCCGGCGAAAGGTTTGAAACTCAGCTTCTGTTAGTTCAATTGCCCAAGCTTTGCCCCCTAGCAGGCCTTTATAGCAGGGTGCAGTGGCGTCCCAACCGAGCCGCCACCCGTCACCTTCTTTAGTAAACCGCTGATCCACTGTTGAGCCACGAAAATAGGCAATTCATCGAGCCTATTCGCCAATAATCTCAGGCTGGGTCAGCTCGTCAGACATTTCAATGATGGCCCGCAGTACCGGTTTCATCTTTGGGTCTTCGTAATTTTCAAAATCCTCAAAGCGCCGCCGCTGGGCACGGTTGGCCACCTGCACCGTAATTCGATAGCGGTTTGAGGCAGCCCGAATCAGGTCTTCGGTACGTCGCATAACTTGGGTGCTGTCAAAGGGAGAGCGCTTAACCATAACAACCTGAATAAATGACTCAAGCTTCCATCTTACCAACAATCTCCAGGTGTCACAAAGATGCAGTTGGAGGTGCCCTTGGAGATGCTTGACGGTGGATATTTGGCGGTTCTCATTCTGCCAATCGACAGAAAACATTGGCTAGTTCTGCAAACGATGCTTGAGTCGATTAGGGTCGCCTTCATCAAGTACCTGCCCCGCCTCTAGCAAAAAGGCGCGATCACAGTAGTCCAGCTCGATTAACCTGTGGGTCACCCACAGGGCCGTTAGGCCACGCTCTTTAACCAAATCTCGGACCCGCTTAACCAGGTCAATTTGGCTATCAGGGTCAAGTAGGGCCGTAGGTTCATCGAGCAGTAGTACGTGGCAGTGCCGGGCAATCGCCCCCGCGATCGCCACTCGCTGCTTTTGCCCACCGCTAAGGGCATAGATAGGTCGCCGCTTCAGGTCCAGTAAGTTAATCGCCGCCAGGGCATCATCTACTCGATGGCGAATCTCCGCTAAAGGAAGATGCTCATCAACTAGGCCAAACGCTACATCGGCGCCCACAGTAGGCATTACCAGCTGATGATCGGGGTTTTGAAACACAAACCCCACTGGTTTTTCAATTGACCACTCCCCAGCTTGCGGTTGCAATAACCCCCCCAAAATTTTCAGTAGCGTTGACTTGCCACTGCCGTTATTGCCTAGCAGCATGCAAAACTCGCCGGGCTGAACCGTCAGTGAACAGCCCCGTAGCACGTTCTGCCCAGACGGCCATTGAAACTGCAAGTCACTAACCCTAATCGCCTTAGAATTTTTGGCCGTCACAACATTGCCAGGTAAAGGTATGGGCTCCTTATACAACCCGTTATTGATCGCTGCTCAGTGTAAAGAAGCCGGGGGGGCGTCCTGACGCAGTTGCTGTTCCGCTCTTTTCAAAAATTTGAACGGCTGCTATCTCGCTACCTAAAACGCTGATGCGCTTGTGAGGTTGCTGGTCACAGGTCACTTCAACCAGCTGTCCGCTACCGTTACGTAAACCCTCTGTCAGTGAGTTATAGAGCGCTTCTGCCTCGCCCTGTTCTTTCTTTTGCACAGAGAGAGGCATAGCCGTGTGCTTCAACGTCAACTCGATCGTAAACATAGTCGAATAGTACTCAGTAAAGTGTAAGAACTCAGACGGCTTTCCCCAAGTTCGCCTTTCTCTATACGAGTGTAAAGGGTCGCCATCCTAATCTTTATAGCCTCATTCTGCTAGCCATAGCGCTTTTCAATGGCGAACTTAGCAGCTTTCTAAAGGCTCAACTCAGCCATACTAAAGCAAAGACCGAGGCTATGGGCGCTGAAGTTCACTCCATTGGCATAAGCAAAAATGCTCACTAAAGTGTCTAAAACCTAAAGATGATCTGGGTTTTCAGCCCAGCTCTCCTAAAAATACCCCCTATAATGATAGCAACGGTAAAGAATAGTAAACACTACTCATAATCTGGGGGAGGTTAGGTTGACCAAACACCAACCCTATGTCCTTGGGTTTGAGTGGGCGCCATTATCTTCCGTGTACATACCTTGTTGTTAGATAGTTACGGAGACTCGCGTATGACCATAGCAATGGGACGCGCGCAAGCCGAGCGAGGATGGTTCGACGTCCTCGACGACTGGCTCAAGCGCGATCG
>PYER01000085.1 GCA_003017855.1 filamentous cyanobacterium CCT1 | reverse complement strand
CTACTCACCCTCTCCCTCCCCTCCCATGACCCTGATCGATCGCCTCAACGGCATCAACCTCTACCTCATCGGCATGATGGGCGCTGGCAAAAGCAGCACCGGAGCCACCCTAGCTCAAACTCTGGGCTACCAGTTCTTTGACACCGATGCCGTGGTCGAGGCCGCTGCGGGGCAGCCCGTCACCGATATTTTTGCGGCCCAGGGAGAAGCTGCCTTCCGTCAGCTCGAAACTAAGGTACTGGCGGAACTGTCGGCCTACCGTCGCCTAGTGATTGCCACCGGGGGCGGCATTGTCACCCAGCAGCATAACTGGAGCTACCTGCACCACGGCATTGTGGTGTGGTTAGACGCGCCTCCAACTGTGTTGCAGGAGCGCTTGGCCGGAGATACAGGCCGCCCGCTGCTTCAGGGGCAGGACTTGGAAACGAAGCTGACTACGCTGCTGGCCGAGCGGCAACCCCTCTACGCCCAGGCGGATGTGCGGGTGACAGTGGGGGCTAAGGACGATGTAGAGGCGATCGCCGCCCGCACCCTGGCCCTAATTGACCAAAGAATTCGTTCTGAGGCTGATTCTGCTGTGCTCAATTGATACACTACTGGCAATCTGCATCGGGTTAAGCTTAGGAGCTGGAGGCGGCCTATGGGCACTCCGCACTTGAGCGAAAATCCCAGGTTTATGCCCCGCTACCTCTATCTCCAGCACTATGGCTCAGTCTTCTCCTTCGCAAATAGGCAATGTCAACGAGGCCGAGGCCACCCGGGTTCGCATTCTCAGCGAGGCCCTACCCTATATTCAGCAATTTCGAGGCCGCACGGTGGTGGTCAAGTACGGCGGCGCGGCCATGAAAGATGGTAGCCTCAAGGCCGACGTAATCCGTGACATTGTGTTTATGGCCTGCGTGGGCATTCGCCCGGTGGTGGTGCACGGCGGCGGCCCCGAGATCAACATCTGGCTGGGCAAGCTGGGCATTGAGCCCCAGTTCAAAGACGGCCTGCGGGTGACCGATGCCCCCACCATGGACGTGGTGGAAATGGTGCTGGTGGGCCGGGTCAACAAAGAGCTGGTGTCACTGATCAACCAGGCGGGCGGCAAGGCCGTGGGCCTCTGCGGCGTAGACGGCAACCTGATCACCGCCCGCCCCCAGGGGGCCGAAGGGGTTGGGTTTGTAGGCGAGGTCAGCGGCATCGACTCAGGGCTGCTGAAGTCGCTGGTGGAGGCGGGCTACATCCCGATTGTGTCGAGTGTGGCCAGCGACGAAACGGGCCAAGCCTACAACATCAACGCCGACACCGTTGCGGGCGAAATTGCCGCCGCCCTGGGGGCCGAAAAGCTAATTTTGCTCACCGATACTAAGGGCATTTTAGAAGACTATAAAGACCCCTCGACCCTGCTGCCCAAGCTTGACATTCAGCAGGCCCGCCAGCTGATCGAAACCGGCGTGGTGGCCGGCGGCATGATTCCAAAGGTGAACTGCTGCGTGCGATCGCTGGCCCAGGGGGTCGGTGCCGCCCACATTCTCGATGGCCGCGTGCCCCACGCCCTGCTGCTGGAGATTTTCAGCGACCTGGGCATTGGCTCGATGATCGTGGCCTCCGAGTTTCGGGGCTAAAACCACCATCGCCCTGATGCCCTAGCTCTGCCAGGGCACCCTAGGTTTGCGGCTCTGCCGCTCAGTTTGGGAGGCAGAGCCTCCGACGACCATGCCAATGCAGAGCATTGGCACGAGGGGAGTGAACGCTGTAGCAACGCTCTAAGAATCGGAAGGCCAGTTGAAGCCACGGGTGCGCAGAATGTGTCGCCCCCGCTGGCGAGCCAGCTTTTGCAGGTCGATGCTGCGATCGGTCTCGTCGACAATTTCGCCGGTCAGCACCTCCAGCACGTCTTCGAGGGTGACTACCCCCGAGACACCGCCATACTCATCCACCACCACGGCCAGGTGCTCGCGGGCGGTTTGAAAGTCTTGCAGCAGCTTGTCGGCCCGTTCGGTCTCGGCCACGAAGCGCACTGGACGTGCCACCTGACCGAGCCGCTGGTGGCCCTGGCCGCGAATCAGGGCGGTGAGCACCTCGTTTTTGAGCACCAGGCCCACAATGCGATCGATATCGTTGTCGCTGATCAAAATTCGGCTGTGCTGGGAGTTGAGGATTTGGGCCTCGGCCTCGGCAATAGTTAAATCGCCAGACAGGTGGGTGACTGCCACGCGTGGCGTCATGATATCCACCGACTTCATGTCGTTGAGGCGAAACACCCGGCGAATCATTTCGGCTTCGTCGGCTTCGATGATGCCCTCCTGATGGCCGATGGTGGCCAGCAGCTTGATTTCGGCCTCGTCGGTGCTGGGGCGATCGCCACCTGCGACAAAGGGAGCGGTAGCTTTCTCCAGCAGCAGCACGATCGGAATAAACAGCCAGGTTATCCATCGCACCGGGGTAGCCACGGTCAGCGCGATGGGAATGGCGTAGCGTTCTCCCAAAATTTTGGGAAAGATTTCGCCAAATAGAATCACCAGCAGGGTTAGTATGCCAGTAAATACCCCCAGTAGAGCATCGTTAAAAACTGTGGCCGCAATGCCCCCGATTAAAACGCTGCCCATGATGTTGAACAGGTTGTTGAGGATCACGATGGTGGCAATGGGCCGATTGATTTTCTGACGAATGGCCAAAAGCGTAATGGCGGCAGGTTTT
Source organism: filamentous cyanobacterium CCT1 (assembly GCA_003017855.1). Taxonomy (GTDB): domain Bacteria; phylum Cyanobacteriota; class Cyanobacteriia; order Phormidesmidales; family Phormidesmidaceae; genus Nodosilinea. The sequence continues at coordinate 19,592 of PYER01000085.1, read as the reverse complement.
TTAGACTCGGCTAGCTGCTGGGCCTTGAGCGTGGGCACCGACAGCAGCGCCGCCTCGCTACAGGAGCACAGGGCAGAACCAATGAGCATAATCAAAATGGCGATCGCAAGATTCAGCATGGGAGGGTTGGGGACGAACGAAATCGGGAAGAGGGACGCTGTTATGATTCATCTACTATGATCCATTAGCAAGACGAATCACCATCTCGTTACCCGGTTCAGTGTGGCCTCAGCAACGTGCTTTAGGCTGAACTGAGACCGTATTAAGATCACTCTGGCCCTGATCGTTCGCCTGAAAGTACCCAATGAGCGACACTATTCTTAATGTTCAGCACCTCACGGTTCACTTTGAGGTCGACAACCAGCAGATTCAGGCCGTCAACGACATTTCGTTTCAGGTGAAACGGGGGCAAACCCTCGGCATTGTCGGCGAATCGGGCTCGGGCAAGTCGGTGACCTCGCTGGCGGTGATGGGGCTGGTGCCCAGCCCGCCGGGCAAGGTGGTCAGTGGCGAAATCTGGTTTAACGATGGCAAGAGCGACCCGGTCAACCTCTGCAGCCTGAGCGAAACGCAGCTGCAAAGCTATCGGGGTGGCCAGGTGTCGATGATTTTTCAGGAGCCGATGAGTTCGCTGAATCCGGTTTATACGATTGGCTTTCAGATGGTGGAGGCGATTCGCCAGCACCAGGATATTTCTAAAGCAGAGGCCTGTCAGCAGGCGATCGCGCGGCTGCAAGAGGTGCAGCTGCTGCCCGCCGACAGCGACCTGGCGGCCACCATCAAAGCCGAAAAGCCCCGCCTCGACGACATATCGATCAAAGAAGAAGTCGATCGCCGTCAGCAGGCCATTCTCGATCGCTACCCCCACGAGCTGTCGGGGGGCCAAATTCAGCGGGTGATGATCGCTATGGCGATCTCCTGCAACCCCGACCTGCTGATTGCCGATGAGCCGACTACGGCGCTGGATGTCACTGTGCAGGCCACCATTCTCGACCTGCTGCGCGAACTGCGCGATCGCCGGGGCATGTCGCTGATTTTCATTACCCACGATCTGGGCATCATTGCCGAAATTGCTGATCAGGTGGCGGTCATGTACCAGGGCCAAATTGTCGAAGCGGGGCCGGTGTGGGACATTTTCGCCCAGCCCCAGCACCCCTACACCAAAGGGCTCTTGGCCTGCCGCCCCCAGCCGAACCAGCGGCTGCGACTGCTGCCCACCGTAACCGACTTTATGATCACTGAGACGGGTGCGCCCAACGGCAGCCAGCCCAGTACCGCCCTGCGCGAGCGCACCCTCGATGCCGAAGCCCAGGCTCGCTTTGCCCCCTGGACCGATGCCGAGCTAGCCGCCCGCGCCGAAACCCTGGCCGCAAACGGTCCCCTGCTGGCGGTGGAACGTTTGCAGGTGGGCTACCCCGTGCGGGGCGTGTTTGGCAAAACCCACCGCCATGTCATGGCTGTGCAGGACGTGTCGTTTCAGATTCAAAAGGGCGAAACCTTTGGCCTGGTGGGCGAGTCAGGCTGCGGCAAAACCACCCTGGGCCGCGCCCTACTGCGGCTGGTGCCGACCATGGGCGGCAAGATCTGGTTTGAGGGCCGCGACGTGCTGGGGCTGGGCTCGTCGCAGCTCAGGCAGCTCAGGCGAGATATGCAGATTGTTTTTCAAGACCCCTACAGCTCTTTAGATCCAAGGATGAGTATTGGGGCGGCGATCGCCGAACCGCTCAAAATCCACGGCGTAATTAAGAGCAGGCGCAACCAGCAGGAGCGCGTTGCCTACCTGCTCGATCGCGTCGGGTTGCCCACCACCTGCATGAACCGCTACCCCCACGAGTTTTCGGGTGGCCAGCGCCAGCGGGTGTGCATTGCCCGCGCCCTGGCCCTCAACCCCAAGTTCATCATCTGCGATGAGTCGGTGTCGGCCCTCGATGTGTCGGTGCAGGCCCAGGTGCTCAACCTGCTCAAAGAACTCCAGGCCGAGTTTGACCTCACCTACATTTTTATTTCCCACGACCTGGCGGTGGTGAAGTTTATGAGCGATCGCATTATGGTGATGAACCAGGGCCGCATCGAAGAAATTGGCCCCGCCGAGCAAATCTACCGCCAGCCCCAGACTCCTTACACCCAAGACCTGATCAAGGCGATTCCGGTAGGCAGCCTCGATCGCATTCAGGAGCTGCAGCGCGATCGGGCTTCGGTAGCGTAGAGCAATTGCCGGGGGGCTTTAGCTCTCATTGCTTCATGAGATAGTTCTCAAGCTCTGGGTATTTCAGATCCATCTAGGGAGGCCGCTTCAAGAAAGATGCGGGTCACATCTTGATGGGTGGTGCGAATGCTCTTTTCTATACGGCGTACCGCCGATTCAATCTCATCGGCAGAGAGATGATCGCGAAATTCGATATTCATCGCCAGCATGATCTCCCTAGGCCCGAGGTGCAGGGTAATCGGCGGCCCCATATCAGAGACGGCCTGATCAGCCTTGACGAGGGTTTTGATGCTGTCTCGCACCGCCAGAGACGCGCTTTCCCCCATCAGTAGACTCTTCGTTTCGATGACCAACAGAGTGGCGACTACGATAAGCAATAGCCCAATCAGGATAGAAGCAACGCCGTCATAAACAGCATTGTCGAACATCTGGGTGAGCACAATTCCGCCAAAGGCAATGGCAAGGCCAACCAGCGCAGCGGCATCTTCCACAATGACAATAAATGAGCTGGGATCTTTACTGTCGCGAATGGCCTGCCACAAACTAACCTCGGCTTTGCGGGGATAGTTTTTGTTAAACTCCCGAATAGACACGGTTAGGGCTAAGCTTTCAAATATGGCGGCGGCGGCCAGCACAATGTAGCTGACCAAGGCATGGTTGCCGACCTCAGGGTGTTGAAAGCTATGCCACCCCTCATACATCGACACGCCGCCCCCCAGGGCAAAAATCAGCACTGCAACCATCAGCGACCAAAAATACAGTTCTTGCCCATGCCCCAGGGGAAATTGCTCGTCTGGTGGAGCTTCGCTTTGCTTGAGCCCGTAGAGCAGCAGCAACTCGTTGACGGAATCGACCACAGAGTGGATGCCCTCGGACAGCATGGCCGAGCTGCCGCTGATGGCAGCCCCGACAAACTTGGCAATGCCAATGGCGATATTGGCTCCTAATGCGGCATAGATTGAAACTTTTGATTCACCACCAGCCATGGTCGTCTTCTCATATACTCTCGCCCCATTGTAGGGGCGTGCTCAACTCAGCCAGAGGCCGTGGTGAGTTTTGATGGGAATGACCTTGACCAAAAGCACTCGCTTTAGATCTGATGACTATGCTGATCCACAGCAAAGACGAACTTTGCGAGCATCGGTTTTGGTTGGGGTAGGCCAAAATAGGAGGCAACCTGCCCCGCTACTGCTCCCATGACTCAAACTCCGCCCTCAGGTCCTAATGCGCCGTTGAATAGCGTCTGGCTGAACTGTTGCTTAGGGCGATCGTCGCCGTGTTAGTCCAACTTATGGGCTGAGGCATCAAACCAAAGAACTGTTATGCAGGCGATGGGCCAAAATGCAGTTTTCAAAGCTAAAGACTTCATCATCAAGCAGGGTAGCAAGAGCCATTTCAATAAAAATTTCTATATTCCACGATTTTGAAGATCGCTGTTGGCTGCAAGATAGACTGCTTTAGCCTGCTCGATAGCTCTTTGAGCATCTTCATGTATGGGGTCGTCATCATCGGTAGGATAGCGCGACTCAACGGTCCATTCAGTTAGCTCAGCGAGATCTTCTGAACAGCTTCTTGCTGTCCATCCTTCTGGAATTAAATTGCGTAATTTGTCTAAGTCATGCCGAAACGGAAATCGGATTTGGTTGTAAATAAGTATTGCTTAAAGCTCTTTTCTGCTGATTGCTGAGCTAAGAAACAGATGTGTCTTGGCTCAACCAGTGGTTGATCTAGCATTGCCTCAGATGCTCTCAAATCTTCGGCCGCGTAACGTAGCCAACGAGCCGCCTCTAGATGATGCTCAGGCTTGCTCATAGAGTACCTTGCCCTCGGTCAAAGCCTCATGGAGCACAGTACCAACAATGTAGCCCCGACGGGAAATTTCTTCGGGAGTGGTCACGACAATGTCTTTGCCAATTGGGAGATCAGCTAAGCTGCGACGCATAGCAATGGCGGTCTGACGCTTGCTTGTTACCGCTGGCAATACCACCAGCAAATCAATGTCGCTGCCTGCCGTAGCATTGCCTTTAGCTTGAGACCCAAAAAGAATAATCTTCAGAGGCTGAAACTGCTTTATTAAGCGAGTCTTGGCTGTGTCGAGACAGATTGATGCATCGGGCAGCATAGCTTTTCAACTCAAGAGGATATCTAAATCAAAAGATATTCCAGCGATAACAGACTGTAGCCCATTGGTTGAGGATAATCCAGCGCGACTTTACCGCAAATTCTGGCACAACGATCGCGCCATCTAGCCGAGCCCATGGATACCCTGAGGTAGCTTTGCACACCGATGCACCCACGATGAAACGCGCCCTTGCTCTCACCCTTGCGCCCCTTTGCCTAGGCCTCGCAACCACCCTGCCGATCCCGAGCCTCAACGGCTGCTCAATGCTGGCCTGGGCGCAAGAAACCCGCACCTACGGCAGCGATGGCAGCGATGGCCGCAGCGGGCGATCGGGGCGCGACGGCACGGCTGGGGCCAGCCAGACCGCGATCGCCGACGGCACCCCGGCCAGCTTCACCCTTACCGGCAGCGATGGCGAAGACGGTGAGTCGGGCGAAGACGGCTACCGTCCCCGCTGCGGCGGCCAGCCCCGAAATGTGAGCTATCACCTGCAAGCCCCCGACGGTGGCGACGGCGGCAACGGTGGACAGGGCGGCAGCGGCACCCTGGGCTGCCGCTGCGACAGACGCGATTGGGAAATTCAAACTTGCACCGGTACCCCCGGCCAGGCCGACTACAGCTGCCGCAATACCCGCTACACCTGCCGCGACGGCCGCAGCGGCAGCAACGGTGCCTTTGGCCGCGATGGTGCCCCCGGTGCCGATGGCCAGCTGTGGATTGTCAACCAGCTGGAGCCATTGCAGCCCGAGACTCCGGCGGCATCCGTAGGGTTGTCAACGTTGGCCAACCAGCCGGTGCGACTCTCGCGCAACCTGTGGGCCGAGCGCGGCGGAGCCAACGCTCTGCTAGCTCCCGGCTCCCGCGTTAACGATATCTATAAAGAGTACACCGGGCGTGTGGAGGGTACCGTCAGTCTTGATTGGCAGGCTCCCAGACCGTTGGGCACCTTTGCAGGGGGCGATGTGCGTACCGAAATTCAGCCCGATGGGTCGCTGGCGGCCACCTTCCCCGACAGTCTGTGGGCCGACTACACTACCCGCCGCGAGGGCGACCATATGGTGATTACCGTGACCAATGCGGTGCGCGCCAGCGATGTCACCCGCCTGGCCCTGGGGACGGTGCAGGGCAGCGGCGCAAACCTCTCAGCCGCCGTGCTCGATTTGGCCAGCGAGTCAGAGTATCTCAATACTGAGTTTCGCCTCACCCTGAGGACTACCCGCGACGACCCCAGGGACAACCGCCGCCCGCGCTACGTCACCGTTTACGACGATGTGGTGCCTGCGGAACTGGTCAGCCTGACGGGCAACCGCTTTGAGCTGGCCCTGGGACGGCTGCCCATCGATCGCGGCCCTCTGACCCGGGGCACCTACGCCCAGCTTGAGCTCACCGCCGTGCGATCGCTGGGCGACAACCGGGCAGAGCAGTCGCTGTCGTGGCAGGGGCAGTTTTAGGGAAGTGAGGGGATGGGAATAGGTTTTCTGGTTTTCTGGCTTTTTGTAGACGCCGTTTTGCAAAATCTCTGTAAAGCTTTTGAGAAAGGGGTGCAATCACCATTGATTGGCGATTCGCATCGCTAGCTTTTGGCTATAGTATCGGGCGAGTGAAAATCGTCGCCAGCAAAAAATACGGATTCATTAGGGTATGACTATCTCCTTTGGTCGTCATCTGTGCGGCAATGCGGCGATCGCCACTCAGCAGGAATGGTTGGTTACCAACGGGCTGGGCAGCTACGGCTGCGGCACAGTGGCCGGGGTGCTCACTCGCCACTACCACGGGCTGCTGGTGGCGGCCCTCAAACCGCCGGTCGAGCGCACCCTGCTGGTCACCAAGGTGAACGAAACCGTCACCTACTTGGGCCAAAGCTACGACCTCTACTGCGATCGCTGGGCCGATGGTACCCTCACCCCCCACGGCTATCTGCACCTGGAGTCGTTTCGGCTGGAAGGCACGATTCCGATCTGGGTCTATGCGATCGCCGACGCCCGCCTCGAAAAGCGCGTCTGGATGGAGCCAGGGGCCAACACCACCTACGTACGCTACACCCTCAGCCGCGCTAGCGCCCCAATGAACCTTGACCTTAAGGTGCTGGTCAACCACCGTCTGCACCACCACAGCACCCAGGGCGAGGGCTGGCAAATGGCGGTTGACCCCTGTCCCCAGGGGTTGCGCATTCAGGCCAAAGACAACGCTCAGCCCTTCTATCTGCTCAGCGAAACCGCCCCCGCTATTCCCGCCCACACCTGGTACAACGGCTACGCCCTGGCGGTCGAAGCCTACCGGGGTATTGACCCCTATGACGACCACCTGCACGCCGCTACCTTTAGCCCCACCCTGGGGCAGGGCCAGTCGTTTACCCTGGTGGCCACCACCGAGGCCGAAGCCGATCGCTCGGGGCAAAGCGCCCTGCTGCGCCGACTGGCCTACGAGCAGCACCTGATCACCCAGGGCAAAGCGGCCCAGCCTGACGACCAGCCCCCGATTTGGATAAACCAGCTGGTGCTGGCCGCCGACCAGTTCATCGTCAATCGGGCGATCGCTGGCCTGGGCGTCGATACCGACCCTGCCGACTTCGGCGACCCCCTCCATCCCCCCAGTCCAGAGACGGCGACAACACCTGCCCACGCTCAAGACCCAACGGCAGAAAGCCCCGACAGTAGCCAATTGCCCCAGCCAACCACCGGCAAAACCGTGATCGCAGGCTACCCCTGGTTTGGCGACTGGGGCCGCGACACCATGATCGCCCTGCCGGGGCTCACCCTCACCACCGGACGCCCGACCTTGGCCCGGCTGATTTTGCAGACCTTTGCCCGCTTTCTTGATCAGGGCATGCTGCCCAACGCTTTTCCAGAAGACGGCCAAGACCCCCACTACAACACTGTAGACGCCACCCTCTGGTACTTTGAGGCCCTGCGCGCCTACCACCAAGCCACCGCCGACACCGCCTTGGTCAAAGACCTCTTTCCCAGATTGCAGGAGGTGATCGACTGGCACGGCAAAGGCACTCGCCACAGCATTCAGCTCGACCCCGCCGATGGCCTGCTGTCGGCGGGAGAGCCCGGCGTGCAGCTCACCTGGATGGATGCCAAAGCGGGCGACTGGGTGGTTACCCCCCGCATCGGCAAGCCGGTCGAAGTCAACGCCCTGTGGTACAACGCCCTGCTGGTGATGGCCGAGTTTGCCCGCCTGCTGGATCAGCCTGCGGAAGATTACCAGACGATGGCCGCCCAGACCCACCAGGGCTTTCAGCGCTTTTGGAATGCTGACCTTGGCTACTGCTACGACGTGCTCGACGGCCCCAATGGCTCAGACCCGGCCCTGCGCCCGAACCAGATTTTCGCTGTTTCTCTACCCGATCAAGCCCTGGGAGAACCCTGCCTGAGCCCTGACCAGCAGCGGGCGGTGGTCGATGTGGTGGCCCAGCGACTGCTGACCTCCCACGGGCTGCGATCGCTCGACCCCGACCATCCCAGCTACGAAGGTATCTACGGCGGCGACCTGATTCAGCGCGACGGCGCTTACCACCAGGGCACCGTGTGGAGCTGGCTGATTGGCCCCTTTGTGCAGGCCCACTGGCGGGTTTACCAAGATGCCGACCTGGCCCACAGCTTTTTAGACCCGCTCATTCACCACCTGCACGGCGGCGGCTGCCTGGGCACCCTCAGCGAAATTTTCGATGGCGATGTGCCGATGGAGCCGCGCGGGGCCTTTGCTCAGGCCTGGTCGGTGGCCGAGGTGCTGCGGGTCAGCGCCCACCTGCGCCCCCGGCTCAAGGAATAGGCCAGTGCCTGTCGTCCACTGCTGATCTAGCGGTCAGGCTGGCTCGTAGCCGGTCATTCCCCTAGCCTCCCGGTTTCTTTTCGCGGCAGTGAATGCCAGCGTGGGTAAGGATGAGCTGAGGGCCCTGAATATGGTGGAGCTTGCCGCTGACGACACCGTCCCAGTAGTCATACTCCATCGCCTTTTCAATGAAGCGTTTGAACGTTTTAGTTTTGACATCGGCCAAGACGGTATACCCGCTACAGTACATTTCGATTTTGGTAATTCCACCAGGAGCAGCAGTGGCTATGGGGATGCCGCTAAATTTAACTGTGATATCGATTTCACCTTTTGCAGGCATGGCCGAACACCTATTCAGGCTTGATTCCGTGACAAGTTAAAAAGAGTAGCGTGATCCGCGCCTCGGGAAAACCTTATTTCTCTGTTTTGGCAAAACTGACCGCGCTCCAAAAAACTCTGCAACGCACCTCCCGGTAGCCCTGCTGAGGAGCCAAGCACAACTGTCTCATCTCAAGGCCGCGATCGCCCCAGGCAGCCAAGTCCTAACGATCGAGGCAGACTGCCCTAGAGACAAGGGTTTTAAAGTACAGGGCTGGCGGGATTCGAACCCTCGACCTGCCGCTTAGGAGGCGGCCGCTCTATCCTGCTGAGCTACAGCCCCAGGGGTTAACTACCGATACTGCGCCATTTTACACCCTGAGCCAGGGGTGAGGCTTCAAGACCGGGTAAAGATGGCGCGGTAGACGGGCAGCCCCTGCTCTAGGGTGACGCGCTCGCGATCGGTTTGGGCGGGGAAGGGGCTGGTGGGCAGCCAGTCGTGGCTAGAGCGCAGAAAGTGGGAATTTTCGGTGAAGCGATCGCACATATCAACCGCCACCGCTTCTACGTCAGACTGCACCACTACGCGACCACCTGTCGGCAAAAACTGGGCCAGGGTGCTAACTAGCTCGGATTGCAGCACTCGCCGCTTCTGGTGACGTTTTTTGAACCACGGGTCAGGAAACTGAATGGAGACCTGCTGAAGGGGGTTCTGGTCGCCCCAGCTCTCTAGCAGCGTGTGCAGAGAGATATTGACGTTGCAGAACATGAAGTGGAGGTTGCTCAGCCCGGCCTCTTGCTGCCGCCTCTGGGCCGATTCGACCACGGGCTTGCGAATTTCGAGGCCCAGAAAATTCCATGCGGGCGTTAGCTGGGCCATGTGCAGCGCAAACACCCCTTTGCCGCAGCCAATGTCGATGTGCAGGGGCTGATAGGAGTTGGCAAACACCCCGCTCCAGTCAGGTACGGCAACGGGAGCCTGGTATTTTTCGCTCAGGGGGTTAACGTGCTGGCGCACCCGAACAACAGCCACAGGGTTGACCTCACTCAAATCTCGGCTTTCTATCATGCCACTTTGGCCGACCCCTTTGGTTTGCCCGCGTGACACTCGGGCCAGGGCTAGTCGGGTGACAGTAAATTTGCTTACCGAATCTAGCGGGCACGGGCTAGGCTGGTAGGGCAATTCTTACTAAATACGCTTTTTTAATTCCATGGGACAGCGTTTTCGCTTCGCCATCATCAGCGACCCTCATATCGCCCGACCTGAGACTATCTACACCGGCCCCAACCGGTTTCACCTGGTGGAAGTTAGCATTCCGGGCATTGAGCAAATTTTTGACCACCTCGAAACGCTGGATCTCGACTTTTTGCTGCTGCCCGGCGACCTCACCCAGCACGGCGAATGGGTGAACCACCAGTGGCTGATCGATCGCCTCAAGCGTCTGCCCTTTCCGACCTACGTGGTGCCGGGCAACCATGATATAATTGCCCGTGACGCCAGCGATCGCGCCATTGGCCTGCACGACTTTCCCCGCCTGTACCAAGACTTTGGCTACAGCGACGGCACAACCCTGCACTACCAGCACGAAATTCTCCCCGGCGTGCGGCTGGTGGCGCTCAACTCCAATGCCTTTGAGCCGAATGGAGAGCAGGTCCGGGTGGGCTACGTGGATGAAGCTCAGCTGAACTGGCTGGAGGAGACGCTGGCCCGGTATCGAGACGATCTAATTTTGGTGATGCTGCACCACAACGTGCTGGAGCACCTGCCCGGCCAGTCGAACAGCCCCCTGGGTCAGCGCTACATGGTGAGCAATGCCGAAGCCATTATTCAGCGGCTCGAGGCGGCGGGGGTGCGGCTGATGTTTACGGGCCACCTGCATGTGCAGGATGTGGCCCGGCGGGGCGATCTGTGCGAGGTGCTGACCGGGTCGCTGGTCAGCTACCCCCACCCCTACCGCATTGTGGACATTGAGCACGGCGACGGCGAACTGCGGATGGACGTGCGATCGCGCCGTCTCACCGCCGTTGCCCCTTGGGACGATCTGCAAACTATGTCGCACAAGTGGATGAGCGATCGCGCTGAGGGCTTTATGACCAAGTTTCTCACCAGCCCGCCCGTAGGGCTAGCGGAAGCAGAAGCGGCGGCGATCGCCCCCAAGCTAAAGCATTTCTGGGCCAGCATTGCGGCGGGCGACACCCAGATCGATTTCTCGCACCTGCCCCCCGATGTGCAAACGCGATTGGCCCACTTCAACGCGGTGGATAATGAGGGCAACCCCCAGGCGATCGACAATACCGCCACATTAGTATGGCCAGCAAAGTAAAAAAGTCCCAGAGTTCTTTAAGAATCCTGGGACTTGGGGCTAGAACCAGCTCAACCTAGAACACGAAGTTCTCGGCGTTGTTGAGCGCTGCCGCATTCACCCCATCAAAGGTGATGAAGTTGGTGAACTGGTTGCGCCCGGCCACGCCCTCTAGCTCCAGCGAGAGCTGAGCCCGACCGCTGTTGCCCAGGTTGCGAATCTGCACCACGCCATCGGCGATGGGGTCGGTGCCGCCGTAGCCGACGCTGGCCAGCAGGTCGGTAAACACCAGCCGATCGGTCCCCACCTCAAAGTCGGTGATGGTGGCCCCGGTTTGAGCGGTGCTGGTGTAGACGATCCGGTCGCGCCCACCACCGGTTGTAATCAGGTCGGGGCCGCCGCTGGCTAGAATGGTGTCGCTGCGATCGCTGCCCACCAGCACATCGCGCCCAGGGGTCCCTGTAATAACGCTAGGGGCCTCAATCGTAAACCGGGCCAACAGCGGGTCGTGGTCGCTGGCGCTTTGGGAGGTTTCGGCAAACTCGGTGTTGACATGCACAGCATCGAAGTCGGCCCCGGCGGACAGGCTTTCGCTGACCAGAATGTGGTCCAGCGACTGGGAATTGCCCTGGAAAATAAACGAGTATCGCTCATTTTCAGGCAGGGTGTTAGTCAGGTTGGTCAGCCCGGCGCTCTCCAGCCCGGTGACCGGCGATACAAACTCAAACTCGTTGAGGTCGCCCAGCACCACCACATTGGCATCGGGGTCGCTGCCCAGCAGACCGCTGACGTAGTCCTGCACCGCCTGGGATTGGGCCTGGCGCTCGTCAAGGGAGCCGTTGACCGTGGGGTCTTCCTGGAGTTCTTCAAAGGGCTGCTCGGTACCCAAGATTGGGGCGCTGCCGCCCTTCGACGAAAAGTGGTTATTGACCAGGGTGACGGTTTCGCCGTTGAACTCAAAGCTGGCCACCAGGGGCAGCCGCGCTCCCGCGAATGCCTCGCCGCTGTCCTGCCCGCCAATGGTTGCGACGGAACCTTCGACCAGATCGACCCGGCTGGGGTCGTAGAGGTAGGCGGTACGAATGTTGGCTCCCGGCTGGCCACCGCTGGCGTTGTTAAGAATGAACGGGTTGTCGATGAAGGCGTAGGTGGGGCCACCGGCAGCGGCGATCGCATCCACCAGAGTTTGCAGCGTCACATCCGCCGCCGTTACGCCATCGTTGGCAGAGCCGGTATTGTCCTGAATTTCTTGCAGGGCAATCACGTCGGGGGTGTTGAGGTTTTTGACGATCTGCTGGGCGATCGCCGCGAACTGCCCGTTAGCAATATCGGCATCGCCATCGCCATCGTTGGGGTCGAGGTTGAGCACGTTGTAGCTGGCCACCGTGAGCTGGTCGCTGCCTTTGGTCAGCGTGCTGACCTCGGGCTGCAGGCCCGCCGACTGAATGCCGCTGGTGAAATCTTCGGTGGCGACAATCTGGAAGTTGCCGAAGTCGTAGTTTACGACACCTGTGACATTCCCCAGGTTGTCGCCCACGTTGACCGCAGGGAAGGCAAAGTCAAACACGCCACTGTCGAACTGAATCTGCACCCGCTCGGGGTTAAAGTCGTCGGGGCTGATATTTAGGGTGCCGCGAGTACTCAGCCCCGTAGCCCCTGCGCCGTTGTCGACCACCCCAAAGATTTCGCCAAAGCCGTTGGTGCCGTTCACCACCAAAAAGTCCTGGGCTGTCACCCGCATAGCTTCCAGCGACTCAAAGAAGTCAATGCCGTCGGTAACCGGGTCAAAGGTGGCAAAGGCGTCGTCGTCGATATTCTCGGTGGGGGGCACGCGGCCACCTGCACCCAAAACTACCGCCTCGGGCAGGGGGTTGCCGCTGCTCAGGGTGGTGATGCTCAGGCTGCCGCTAATTTGGGTAGTGGAAAGGTTGCGGGTAGACACGCCGCCGGGGGTGAACTCCGACACGGTGCCCGACACCTCCAGCTCATCGCCTATCGCCACAGAGGGGGCGCTGCTGGTGAAGACGAAAATGGCGTCGGAGGTGGCGATGTTGCCGTCGCCCGTGGCGTCTTGTAGGTAGAAGCCGTTGCTGTCTACAGCGGTGACAATGCCCCTGGTCGATACCGGCTGGCCTACTAAAGATGATGTGTGCGCAGCCCCCTGGATGTCGTAGATAGCCGTCAGCTCTACCGGCGGCGGCGGTGCTTCCACCACAGCGTTGGCAGCACCGGGGGTATTGAGCGCCTCACCCTCCATGGGCGTGCCCGCAAAGCCGGGGATGCCCGCCAGGTCAAAGTCATTGCGCACCCAGTCGGCGGCAGCGTCGGTGTCGGTACCGTTGGGAATGCGCGATGCCCCGCCTGGGGTAAAGGTATCACCGTCGAAACCGGGGGCCAGTACCGTGGTGCTGTAGGTCAGGTCGCCGCTGCCGCCGTCGCTGACCGCCACGCTGTCGGCCAGGCTCGCCCAGGGCGTGACATCCAGCACGCCGTCGTCGTTGGTGTCCAGGTCGTCGTTCACGCTGCCGGTAAACCCTTCCACCAGCAGCAGGGTTTGGGTGCCGTTCTGGTAGACATTGTTCAAAAAGCCGGTGGTCCAGAAGCCGCTGGCGTCGGTGCTGCCGATGGTCTGGGCACTGGTGACGCGGCCTAGAACGCTGCCGTTGTCCCCTTCGATTTGCAGCAGGGTGTAGGCCGAGTAGTCGGTGTTGGCGCTGCCCACAATTTCGGCGTACTCGTTGGTGTCGGTGCCGATGTGGTTGAAGACAAACTCGTTGATCAGCGGCTCCGCTGGCTCGTTTGTGCCCCCAAAGGTTTGCCCGGCGTTGACTGCGCCGCTGGTGTTGGCGCTGGTGCGAACCCAGCTAAAGTCTTCGTAGTGGGTGCCGCTGCCGGTGAGCTGTAGCGACGCGCCCACCACTTCATTAGAGGGTTGAGAAACGCCCACATCGGCGCTGGTCAACCCGGCGGCTGGGCCATTGACGGCGGTAAAGCTGCCCTCATAGCTGAGGAACTGCACCACCTGGTTCTGGTTGTTGACCAGAGCAAAGCCGTCGGGGCTACCGTTTTGCAGGCCATTGCTGGGGTAGCTAATGACCACGGTGCCAAAACCATTGCCCTGGTCGGGGATGGTGCCGCTGAGGGTTTCGTTGGCGGCGGGGGTGGCGTAAGACTCCCCGTTTGAGCCGTTGTAGCGCACGATGCGCCAGCCGGTGAGGTCAAACCCAGCGGGGCCAGCCAGCTCAATAAATTCGCCGACGTCGGTGCCGTCGTTGTCGTAGTGAAATTCGTTGATAAAAACCGAGGTTGCCATTGGAACGTCACCAAATGAGTAAGGGTTCACGTATGGCCGCACGAAACTAGGCTCCACAGAACGTGAAGCCGGGCCTTGCAGCAGCGCTATTACAGGGAGCAATTTGCAGGCGGATAGTTTAGAGCTGGTTTAGATGCGGTCTGATTGGGTCAAGGGAATGGTAGAAAGAGGTTTAGTCCAGCTTGTTTCGTTGATTCGGTGGTTTGGCCTGCATTTCACAGCTGGTTAGCTGTGGCGATCGCGATCGTCCTGTAATGTCAGTGTTTTCACACAAGACAGTACCAGAGCACCGCCACCGGGTCGGTAAAGGGAGGTTTAACAGTGATTTAAATCCACCCAGCTTTCTATGACCTTCATAGAATCGGCCCAAGTTAAGCTATTGAATAAAATTTTTGTGAAGAGAAATCTTTAGCGGGCCGCTGTAGCGATGTGATGCGAGGGCTTGGTCGGCGCGATCGCCACAAGATTCTATGCTCTCCAGAAGTAGGGTGCTGTCACCGCGCAGCGTGACGCACCCTTCCAGGTTTGGGCAACTTCTAAATCACCCTAACGCCATCAAGGCCATCTCAAATTACCGCCGACCCTATCTCTCTAATGAAGCTGATTTTGCTGCTCATTGCGATTACATTCATTACAACCTTGTGCGGCATGGGCTTTGTGAAAAACCGCAGCAATTGCCATTTTCGAGCTTGCATCGTTGAGTTCAGGAGAACATGTATCCGTCAGATTGGGGCGGTAGGAATGAGATGCTTTTGGAGGGGGTAGAGCTTGGGGATGAGTAGGTTTGGTACGTCATCACTTTGCGTTATGCACCCTACGGTTACTGTTCAAGCATTGGCATTTTAAGTATCAAGCATATCCCAATCGTCTCCCAAGACCCAACGGAGAGCTGAGAGCTTTCCATTTATCATGCCCCACTCAAAATCATCCCATGGTCCAAGGTTTTCCTTTCCATAACTACGCTCGACTTCCTTGGCAGATTTCAAAGCGCCTTCCCAAACATTACTTTGAATCGTTTTAGGTGCATTAGGTGGCTTAGGGTATGTTTCTTTATCTACGATTTTTACATTACCTTCCTCGACATCAATCCGTAAATTCCAGTGCCGGTTGTACCAAACCTGGTAAAACAGCAAATTTTCAGCTTCTAAGATTTCACTTAGTCCACGTGGTTCTTGCGTCCAGGAACTTTCAAACATAATACCCATTAGCAGTGAAGGTTCAATGCGCCGAAGAGCCTCAGTCAGATTGATGAAATAAAGTGATTTGATAGGGGAAAATGTATTAGCCAAATCAGGATGAGGATCTTTTTGGTTACCCTGCTCAACGCTGAAATCACTTTTATTATGTGTAATAAATGCGAAACGGACCCTGGCTGCCGACTTATTATTAACACAATTAGCATATGTCTCGATCAGAATCGCATCAGCCATAGAATTTTTCCCACGGTGAAAAGGTGCTTTCTTCTTAACCGCTCTTTGAGCTGCACGAAGTTTCACATCATCGGACACTTCAATTGTGTCGGTTGTGGAAAGCAGCTTCTCAATACGGTCAAGAATGTTTACAGCTTCGCCGCCAATAAAAGGAATCTTGTGATTTACGTCGTCCAAATGCGAAATGACAGCTTTCACCTTTTCCTGTTCACCTCCCAACTTGTTAACTGCTTCCTTTACCACCTTAAAATGGCTTGAAAGACTTTTAGCACTTTCTTTGGCTATGCGTTCTCGATTCCGCCGAAATTCAGTAAGTATAATATCTGGAACTATAAGACTGATTTTATTGAGTCTAATTAATTCTTCAACGGTACTAAGTAAGGGTAGCTGCCTTGGATCTTTGGCAATATCAAGCCATACACATGTGTCAATTAGAATTTTGAACATCAGAGGTGCTCCAAATTAGTACCGTAGGGTGGGCACTGCCCACCTTACCACCCAGCTATCACCAGCCCATCGAGAACATTACCTTAGAGTATCCTCCAAAAACCCCAAATGCCAATTATCGAAGCACCTATATTTCTGGTGAGTCAATCTTTCTCACCCTGGCCACATTCACCCGTAGACCAAATCTTCGCAGAACCGACAACAATTTTTTTTTGCTTGGCTATCAAGATTTGGGAATGCGGATGTAAAAAGCAAAGAGAAAACGATTTAGTTAAGGGGAGAGGGGTTGCTGATGGGTGACCAAATGGAGTGGTGGGCAGTGCCCACCCTACGGCTTTTTTCAATACGGTTGAACTCCCAGCGTACTTAGCTTATGATGCTGCAACGGGGAATGACTTCTAGGCGGGGAAGAGAGAGGGTGGAGCCTCTCAAATCCCCTGTGACATCCCTCTTAACGCAGGTAAGTGAGATGCCCTTAGGAGCCATTCTAAGAGCTAGCGTCTTGTTTTACCCTCATTGGGACCGCTAGATAAATTCCCCGTTTTCCTAAACCGAAAACGGAGATGCCCGTATGACACTCACCAACCCCGGAGACCTCAGCGTCTCCACACAGTTCAAGCTGCCCACCTATCAGCCAGACCGGCTCTGCCACATTCTGCTAGGCGACCACGCCGCCGTCGTCGAAGCCATCAACCGTATGGAGCTGCTTCGGTATTGTGAACGCATTGCCTGGCTAGACCCCATCCCCACCGGGCGCAGCGGCGAATACATCAGCGTTATGACCCGCCGCATTACGCCTGTGGAGTAGAGCGCAAGACCTAGGGGCAGGCTGTCGATGCCTGCTCCTACAGAGAGGAATACGATCATGACTAAGGCAGCGCCTTCAACGGAGTCTAGCTAGGCTGCCTTTGCAAGCTTGGCTCGTAATCCAATTACCGTCAGGCCAACGACTTCCTGGGTTTCTTCGTCGTAGCGCAGCACCACACCATCGCCAATGTCGACACCAACTGCTGGGCGAGGAGATTTACCCACTGACAGATATAAAACATCTGCTTCATCGTCGTAATCCCAGTTGGCTTGTTCAGAAGCCTGTAGGATTTTCAGCGTGTCCATAAAACCTCTCGTTGTTGTGAAGGGCGACGAGTCAGATAAGCCGTCGAACAAAACCATTAGTATCACTAACTTCTCGATAGGCGACTACAACATATTTTCGTCGTGGAGTAGGCAGCCAGAGTAAACGCCGGATGGGCAACAAGCTTGAACCCTTGCCCATCTTCAACCTGTCTAAGCTTAAGATAGGGTCTGGTACATGCCCCAGACCAAAAGCCAGAAGGAAAGAGCCATGGCCGCTCCCAAGCAGCCCACCTCCAACAGTTTCAAAAAGCTCCAGGGATTTTTGCGATCGCGCATGGGCCAGGCGATCGCCGACTACGGCATGATCTCCGAGGGCGATCGCGTCATGGTCTGCGTCTCCGGCGGTAAAGACTCCCACACGCTGCTCGATATTCTGCGCCACCTTCAGCGCAGCGCCCCCATCCACTTCGACATTCTGGCGGTCAACCTCGATCAAAAGCAGCCGGGCTTCCCCGCCCACGTGCTGCCGGAATATTTTGAGGCGATCGGCGTCCCCTACCGCATCGTCGAGCAGGATACCTACAGCACCGTCAAGCGCGTCATTCCCGAGGGCAAAACCATGTGCGGCCTGTGCTCACGGCTGCGGCGAGGCGTGCTCTACCGGGTAGCCGCCGAGGAAGGGGCCACCAAAATTGCCCTCGGCCACCACCGCGACGACATGATTGAAACGCTATTTCTCAACATGTTCCACGGCGGCAGGCTCAAGGCCATGCCCCCCAAACTGCTCACCGACGATCGCCGCCACATCGTCATTCGCCCTTTGGCCTACTGCCCCGAGGCCGACATTGCCCGCTACGCCCGCTACCGCGAGTTTCCAATCATTCCCTGCACGCTGTGCGGGTCGCAGGCCAACCTGCAGCGGGCTCAAATCAAAGAAATGCTGCAAACCTGGGAAAAGCAGTGGCCCGGTCGCACCGAAACCCTCTTTCGCAGTCTGCAAAACGTTGCCCCGTCGCAGCTCGCCGACCCCACCCTGTTCGACTTTGGCGGGCTAGAGTCGGCGCAGATTGTACCCTCTGAGGACGATGGGATAGATACGGACCTGGAGGCGGAGTTTAACCCAGCGCTGGCGCTGTTTGACGGCGGGCTGCCGGTGGGGGCAGGAGGGCGCGATCGCTAGCTTTTCTCAGCGCTACCTCGGCAAAAACTCGCGATCGAGCGCCTGCTCTGGGCTAAAGGGGCTTTCTAGCGGAAAATTTTCCAGGCCAACCCCGGTTTCGGTAGCGGTTAGATCGCGCGCCTCCTGATAGCAGTGAGCAAAGACTTCCTCAAAGTGAGACTTGAGCGTAGGGCTGGCTTTAAAGGCCTCCTGCAGCCGACGGCGGTGCTCTTTGAGCACAAAGCGCCAGCTGTTAGAACGCTGCCCCGGCTGGTAGGCGTACTTGAGCAAATGGCTTAGCACCACAATCAGGTTGCTGGTCAACGCTTGTTTTTCGCTGCGCCCCATAGCTTCTAATTCTTCGAGTAGGTTAGCAATGTCTAGCTCCGCCAGCCGCCCTGCTTTTAGCAGTCGGCAGCTTACGTCGAGCCAAAGGGCGTAGTCTTGCTCATAGAGCTGGGCTAGTGAACTAGCCATAGCAGCGGTTTGGGGCGACATAGGGTAGCTGTTAGTCCAATACTGCCAGTGTAGGAGAGGTCAGAGGAGGATGAAAGATTAGCAGGACAGCGACATTGCGATTTTAAATGACGCATCACGCACTAAAGTACTTCGCGGTTGGGTGGTAGGCGACGATCGCTGTCGTCGACTGCTCTGGATATAGCTGCTCGCTTTCATCAATGGTCATGCCAATGCGATCGGCCCCCAGCAAGTCGAGTTGGACTGGCTGGTCATCCATGTTAGGGCAGGCGGGGTAGCCAAAGCTATAGCGCGACCCCTGGTAGCGCTGCTGGAGTACCTCCCGCAGCGTAGCGGGTTCCAAATCGCCGTAGCCCAGCTCCTGGCGAATGCGGGCATGGCACCACTCGGCCATCGCTTCGGCGGTTTGCACCGACAGACCGTAGTAGTAGAGGTAGTCGGTGTAGCGATCGGCCTGGAATAGCTTCTGGGCGTATTCAGTGGCCACCTCCCCCACCGTCACCGCCTGCATCGGGAACACATCAAACTGTCCCGGCTTGGCATCTTCCTTTGGTAAGAAGAAATCCGCGATGCACAGCCGCCGCATGGATTTTTGCCGAGGAAAGGTGAAGGTAGCGATCGGGGCCGGTAGGGGTGCACAGCCGCGCGCCCCTGCATTGGGTTGGGGGGCGATCGCCGGATCGTAAATATGCAGCGCATTCCCTTCTGCCAAGCAAGGGAAATAGCCATAGACAATCTGCGGCTTGAGCAGGTTCTCCGCCAGGATCCGCGCCTTCCAGTCCGCCAGAATCGGCTGCACCGTCTCTTCTAAAAACGCCTCGTATTCCTCCCGCGACTGGTCTTTGCGCTTGCGGAACTGCCACTGCCCCACGAACAGCGCCTGCAAGTCCAGATACCCAAACACCTCCCCTAGGGGAATGTCCTCTGGATTCAGAATCCGCGTTCCCCAGAAGGGCGGTGTGGGTC
>PYER01000409.1 GCA_003017855.1 filamentous cyanobacterium CCT1 | reverse complement strand
GGCCCCATGCCCCCGGCCCGGCTCAGCGAAAAGTCAGAGGCGGGTGCCCCAGAGCAGTACGTGCTGGTAGAACCCTACGACCCGGCCAGTTTGGCCAACCCTGACATCGCCACCCTGGAGCGACTGGACATTGGCGATGTGGGCCTCCAGCTGCACCTGCCCGAGCCCGAATTTGCCAACCGCCCCTGGCCCAACCCTGAGCTGCCGCCACCGCCCCATTGGACCCTGCGTGGCGAAAACCTCTGCGCCTGGGAGACCGGCCTGGCTCGCCCGCTGGAGAACAACGAAATTGCCGTTGACCCGGTAATTGGCCGCCTGATCATTGGGGTAGAAACCGCCGCCGAGGCCGAGGCCCTGCGCACTGGGCTGCTGCTCACCTACACCTACGGCGCGGTGGGGCCGGTGGGGGCGCATCCCATCTCGCGAGACCCTATTCCCGAAACCTGGCAAGGCGAAACCATTGCGGTGCAATCGGTGAACTTTCACGAGGACCCCAGCGGGTTGCAGACGGCCCTGAGCAACATTCAGGACGCCGCAGCACCGATCGCGATCGAAATTCACGACAGCATGGTGCACGAGCTGGATCTGGGGGCGATCGCCTCCGCCCTGGTAGAATCCGGCGGCCCCAACCTGCTGCTCAACCGCAGCCTGATCATTCGCGCCGCCAGCGGCCAGCGCCCCATCCTTCGCCTGGCTCAGCCCCTGCGGTTTCGGCCTACCCAAGTGGTGGCTCCTGATGAGGAAGAGGATCCTGAAGTCGATCCAGATCCTGAAGAAGAGGAAGGGGATCCCGAGGCCGATCCCAATCCCACGGATGCGACGCCGCAAGAGCTATTGAATGCTGTCCTCGACCAGCTCACCGTGCGGCTGGAGGGGCTTTACCTGACGCGGGGCGACGGCTTTCCGGCGGGGGAACCGCTGATTGCCCGAGCCGCCCTGCACAGTCTGGAGCTGGTGGGCTGCACCCTGGAGCCGGGCGGGTTTCAGCAGCTCAACGGCGATCGCGCCCCCATTCAGCCCGCCCTGACCCTGGACAACGACTACGGCTTTGCCGATGCCAGTGAGCTGACCGCCTTTGAGCAGACCCCCGAAATTTACCTCAGCCGCACCGTCAGCGGGCCCCTGGCCATCGGCACCGGCTACGCCCTGTTTCTCACCGACTCGCTGCTGGACGCGGGCAAAGGGGTGAGCGACGACCCGGCCGAGAGCTTTGCGGTGGCCGGGTTTGGGCCATTGCCCCAGGAGGGCTGGGGACCGCCCACGGTGGTCAGCGGCCTGACGGTGCTGGGCCACATGCGGGTGCGCGAGATTCGCGGCAGAGGTGGTATTTGGGTACACGCCCTGGAGGTGCTGAACCACCAGAAGGGCTGTCTCAAGTTCAGCTATTTTTCGGGTCAGGGAGACCGCTTGCCCCAGCATCACGCCTGCGTGTTTGGCCCCGAGGCGCGGCTGCGGTTTACCAGCGAGGTGTTTGGGCAGCCCGGCTACGGCCAGCTGGCCCGCAGCAGCGACTTTCGCATTCGCGATCGCGGCCCCGGCGACGATGCCATGGGTGCCTTTGGCTTTTTGCTCGAAGCCCACAGGTGGCGCAACCTGCAGATTCGCTACCGCGAGTTTATGCCCGTGGGCGTGCGACCGCTATTGATTTCGGTGACCTGAGGAGGCCCTGATGAAAGGCGATTTTTCCAACCTGTATTTTGACCCCAGCGACAATTTCAATGGCGTTTTAGACCAGCAGGGCCGGGTGCGCCTCGATCGCGACGGGCTGGCCCAAACCCAGATCACCACCCACTGGCAGGACACCGCCGGGGCAGACATGATTGGCCCCGGCGTGATGGCAATCCCCGCCAGCGATGTCAACGCTTTCAGGGTCAGCGAGGCCAGCGTCAGCGACGGGCAAGTGCTGCTCACCCTGCGGCCCGGTCATGGCTGGGCCGACGGCCTGCTGGTGCACCTCAAGGACGGCGAGGCGATCGCACGGGTAGCCACCTACCTGACCCCGCCCGTGCAGTCACCTGCCGCCACCGTTGACAGCATCGACGAGAATGTGCGCGATGCGGTGGTGCTGGAGGTCTGGCGCGAGGCGATCAACGGCTTTCAAATTCCCAGCACCCTGATCGAAGCGGCCCTGGGCGGCCCCGACACCACCGAGCGGCTGCACACGGCTATGGCCCTGCGGCTATTTCGGCTCAGTTCCGGCCAGAACTGCCACAATATTCGCAATCTGCTGGAGGATAATACCGACAGCCTGGGCAGGCTCACCGTGTCGCTGCAGCCCACCGAGGTGATCGACGGCGACTGCCCGGTGGTGGCCGGGGGCGGCTACACGGGCTTTGAGCACCTGCTCTACCGGGTCGAAATTGCCCAGCTCGACAGCGGCATCCCCAGCTTTGTATGGTCGCAGTTTAACGGCGGCCTGGTGGGTCGGGGCCTGTTTAATACCGCCGACCAAACGGTGCTGATTACCGCCAACCTGCAGGCGATCGCCACCAGCGACCTCGATCAGTTTTACCTGGAGGCGGTAGAGTACGACCCCCTCTCGCCGGGGACGCCGGGCCTGGGCCACTGGCGGGTCACCTACGGCACCCAGGCCACCCTCAACGGTGACGAGCTGGATCTGGCCGACCCGCCCCAGTTTGGCACCATGCCCGGCGGGGACAGCCCGGTTTTCTTTCGGCTGTGGAACGGCCTGCGCGCGATCGCCGACTTTTTGGCCCCGGCCCCTGGCGGCGACCCCACCGAGCTAATTCACGGCATTCGCCTGGAGTTTGAGGCCCCCGCTGCCGCCAGCTACCGCCCCGGCGACTACTGGACGTTTGCCGTGCGGGCGGGCGAAATTGGCAACCCCGAAACCCTGATCGACGCCCAGCCCCCCGCGGGCATTCGCTACCATCGGGTGCCCCTGGCGGTGCTAACCTGGAACGTCGAGCAAAATCTCAGCTTTGACAACGACGACATTGCCGACTGCCGCGATGTCTTTAACCCGCTCACCAACCAGCGGGTGTGCTGCACCTTTACCGTGGGCGACGGTCGCTCTACCCACGGCGACTTTGACACCATCGAAGCCGCCCTGCGCCACCTGCCCGCCCAGGGCGGCGAGATTTGCCTGCTGCCGGGCCTGCACGAAACCAACGCCCAGATCGAGAACCGCCGCAACATCAAGATCAAGGGCTGCGACAAGCAAACTCGGGTGGTGCCCCGCGATCGCGCAGCGCCGATCTTTCAGGTGGTCGACAGCGACTGTATCGCGCTGCTGCACATGGACCTGGTGACCCTAGGCGGAACCGCGATCGCCCTGCGCGGTAGCGAAGAGGGCAGCCTCAACGACATTGAGATCGGCCACAACCGCATGATTGCCTGCCAGCAGGCCATCCACGGGCAGCGGGGCAGCGGCATCCACATTCACCACAACCTGATTCGCATGCTGGATAAAGTCGATGCCGGGGTGGCCATCTACCTGCAGGCCGACGACAGCCGCATCGAGCGCAACGACCTGGGGGTGATTCCGGCCCTGCGCCTGCCCCCCATCGACCCGCCCGACGGCGAGGAAGTGCCCGACCCCAC
>PYER01000084.1 GCA_003017855.1 filamentous cyanobacterium CCT1 | reverse complement strand
GGAGCTGGTCTGGTCGCCATGGCTGAGATCCACAGGGCCAAACGCGACTACGCCTATGGCGAGGTGTGGTCTGGCAGCTGCCAGGCTGTTGACGATCTGTTTGAGTCCACCAACAAAGAGCTAGCACCAGTCTTTAACCGGGTACGTGGGCAGCGCCAGCGCCTGGTGACTAGCGCCCTGTCACAGGTGCCCATGGGCCAAGTCATCGCCGATCGCATGGCGCAGAAAGGGCAGCTGTCCACCGATTGGGTGGATGAGTTTAGCCGCCGCTCTGCCTGCATTGTGGGGGAGTCTGGAGACGGCAAAACTCACACGCTCCTATGGCGGTTAGCTGAGTTCATCAAGGCCAACCCCCAGGGCCAACTGCACGTTTGCGACATTGACTATGGCTCGGGCCACGGCGACGGCTCCAACACCTGGCTAGGGTTGCCTCTAGAGTCGGTTGTGCATACCGAGGATGGCGAGATTTTAGAAACCGTTCTGGCCGTTAGCGATGAGGTGTCGCAACGCGCACACGAAACCAAGCTAGCGATCGCCGCTGGTGAGCCCAAGCCTGAGTATCAGCCCATCCTGTTGCTGATTGATGAGTGGGTCGTTACTGCTGAGATGTGGACTAAGGCCGAGCGAGAAACCGCCCTAAGCGCCCTAAAGAACATCGTCCACCGTGGCCTTAAACAGGGGGTGCAATGCGTCCTGGGGATGCACAGCCTAGCCGTAAACCAGAGCTATATTCCCAAAGGTTTGGTGCAGCACTTGGAGGTGCTTTTCCTATGGCGTGCTGCACAGAATACCGACAACTTTAGTAATCTCCCCATCAGCCCTAGCGCTGCCCAGGATGTGACCGAGGCATTTAAGGGATACCCCAGAGAATTGGGTGGGGTCAGGAGCGCGATCGCATTCCTCAACCGTGAGCTAACGATCAAGGGTATCCCTCACCTGAATGTAGACGTTGAGCTAGTGCCTGACGATGCTGGAGCCGCTGCATGGGCTGAGCAATTCAGGGCCGCAATCGTGGCCGCTAATGGCTCGATGTCTGCTACCAAAGCCTGGGAGAAAATCGCAGGGCAAAAGGCCTATCAACGTAAGGCCGAAAATGCAGAATGGATCGCCTTTCGTGACTTAGTAAATTCTGTCAACGATGCCCTTAAAGAGGGGGCACCCCCAGACGGTGAGCTAAACGAGCGACTAGCCACAAGCGAAGCCCCGCCTAGTCTGTAGCGTTTGCCCTGAGAGTTAGTCGCGCGACTACTCCGATTAGTCGCCCCCAGAATCCCAAGCCAGTCGCAACATCAAAGCATAGGAGAAACCCCAGTGAATACCCAATCTTTGCTAACAGGATTAACCGTTGTAATTATCTTCATTCCATTCAGCACAAAAGCGCTCCAGAATAACAACATCAACTTAAACGGGTTAGTGCTCGATTTCGCTGAGGTTGTGCTCGAAACTGTCACCCGCCGCGATGTGAATTTTGGGGATGAGAACCGGATCGATCGCAGCTGGGAGAACCCTGCCCCATGATGATTGCGTTCGCCAATACCCTGCGGGTTTCTGTGGGGTTGTTAACCGCCGCCATCCTGATATGGCGGCTTTCACCAGATAACGCCATGCAGGCAAAGGATGCTTGGAAAGAATGGAATCAGCCCCAGACATCACAGCCCGGCTCGACAGAATTGAATCCGCCGTCTGCACCCTTGCCAGAGACTACAAGCGAGACGCCAAAGCTACCCAGCAGCACCGCAAAAGATCCA
The DNA here is from genome assembly GCA_003017855.1 of filamentous cyanobacterium CCT1. Taxonomy (GTDB): domain Bacteria; phylum Cyanobacteriota; class Cyanobacteriia; order Phormidesmidales; family Phormidesmidaceae; genus Nodosilinea. The sequence continues at coordinate 20,531 of PYER01000084.1, read as the reverse complement.
CTAGAAAGCTGGAGCAAGTAACCGAGGCCGCTGCCTGGTCTGCCCTCACCACCGACCTAATCTTCTACGGTGTTTGCCTGGGAGCCGTGGCCATCGTTGACGGTTATGCCCTGATCATGGACAACGTACCGGGGTGGGCAAAGTCGTACTTTCAATTCACTCGCACCGCAGAAGAGCAGCCCTACCATCTGGCCCAACAGAATCAGCTATCTGCCCACGTCGCCGCGCAGGCGCTCACCTGGAAAGGGGTTAACTTCAAAGCAGGTCAAACCGCCCGATGTGCTGATTGGGTACGCCGGGTACTGGCTGAGGCTGGAGTAAATGTTGGTGTGGCCAAGGGCAGCGCCGGGCCTCTGATGGCTGATTCATTCCACGGGGCTGAACTGGGAGAGTTGATCCTCGACGTGGGGCAGCTGCGACCTGGTGACATCGTTATGTTCGCCGATACCTACCGAGGCCCAGGCCGATCGCCTATCGCTGGCCGGGGCAGAATCACCCACGTTGGCATTGTCACCAGCTGCGATGCTACCGGCTGCATGATGATGGATCGCCCTACCGCCGCCCGACCGGTGCAGCACCGCCGGGTTAGCACCTTCAAGTTTCATTCAGCCTTACGCCCTGCTGAGTACGGCAAAGCCCAGCCCCCCAGCAGCGCCGCCCCCAGCGATGACCTACTGAAGCGGGCCATAGGGAGGGCAGAGGGCACCCGCGATCGCAATGGCAACCCTACCGCTGCCTTCGGTGGCCACACAGACCCCGGTAACCGTAAGCGCAATCTGGGCAGCTTTAGCTACCAACACGGGGCACCGTCGCCAGACGAGGCAGATCGCCGCTGGTTGGAGGTGCTGCGCAAAGCAGAGCCAGAGATACAGGCCCAGGCTACTGCCAAGTTTGGACAGCCCCTGTCTAAAACTGCACTAGTTGCTGCCCTCGATGGGTACACCCAAAGCCCTGACGCGGGTAAACGTTTTGTGCCCCACCTGCCCACCCATGACCCTAGCCCAGAGCAAATCATCGCCGCCCGTGCTGCTGCCCTGGCTGAGTCGCGCCGGGTATTCCCTGGGGGGCCGTTGAACGTATCCGCAGACCAGCAGCGCCGGGTTAATGCCCTGCTGGAGCAACTTTACTGAGGTTAGTTTTGGATTGGCCATCGTTGCTACGCCCCTTCTCGGGGCGATCGCGCAGGAGCCACACAGTACGCCAAGATCTTGGTAAAAAATCCGCAGGCCCACAGCAGCACCGCCGCCAGGGCGATGGGACAGAATCGGTTAGACCACACCAGCAAGGTATCAAAAATGAGCCAGCAAACCCTGATCCCAGCCGTAGGCGCGATCGTGCGCAGCTGCACCGACCAACCTGGGGGCTACTGCCCGCTGTGGGAGGTGAAATCGTGCAGGGCGATCGCCTCTACCTGGAGCGCAGCGCCAGCCACCTGCACCAGAGCGAAGAGCTGTTTCTATGGGCACCCGCTGCCGATTTTGTAGAGCTATCGCAGGCTGAGCTGGTGCAATGGCTGGGGGAATAGCGCGATCGCTAAACTCCCCACCCTGGCCGGTTTACCCGCGATCGCACTGCCAAGCATGGCGTAATGTCTGAACGGTTCGGTAGCGTAGCCCCCAGGGCGTAGCCGCGCCATCCTCCGCCCAATGCCGCCGGGGCCGGGGTTGCCCCCCTGGTGTGGCGATGGATGGCGGGCGATGGCGTCAAAACAAAACCCCCACGGGCCAGCGGTGCCGGTGGGGGTTAGTTCTTAAGGGTGCATCCAACTGTTCAGGACTCCTGCCCGCTGTGGGCCTATGGTGCCCCTGCTGAGTAGCGCGATCGCCAGGGTAGAGGTGCGATCGGTCAAGTGGCTTAGTCGAGTATCTTGCCCTGCTTCACTGAGTATCTGGCCTGCGGGCCTCTGACATTGCGCAGGTAGACGATGCCCCGCTTCTCTTCAGAGTCCACCCGCGACGGCTGATCAAAGATGTAGTTGTTTGCCTCGCAGTAGTCGGCATAGGCTTCTACTGCCTTAGTGAAGTTGTCTGCCTGGTCAGAGCTGTCAGGCGCGACAACCCAGATATCGCCTGGCGTCCAACCAAAAGCGCTGTACAGCCTCTCACACAGGCTCTTATCCATTCGCTGCAAAGCGTCGTTATAGAGCTGGTTAATCGTGGTTGGGCTGACCTTCGATCGCCTGGCCACCTCGGCCTGATTCAGCGGCGGGTCATGCTGGGCCATCAAAACCGGCAGATTGCTTTTCACTCTCATCACTAGAACTCGATGGGGCTAATCTAGCATAACTTTCCAGATATCTGCAATTTTCTTACAGATATCTGTTGACATTCCTGCCAGGTATCTGTAATACTAGGGACATCCCGAGGGGGGAGAAAACCCCGAGGCGGGGTGAAAATCCCCCAACCCCCTGGTAGGTGCCTTCACCGAGCGGGCCGTACAAGACCAACACATTCGCCAGACGGTGTAGATGGGGTTCGATTCCCTGTCCTGGCCTTAGCCCCACTCACTACACGGGGCTGTCGTTTTTCGGAGTTTTCGCCATGTTCGATCTTTTCTGCTACGCCGTCGCCATTCTGGCCGTTCTGCTGTTCGTCGGTGAGGCCCCAGAGCCCACGCCCGACCCGGTGCCGCCGGTCGATGACCTGCCCTCGCTGCCAGAGCTGCTGGCCGAGGCTGAGGCGCTGACCGCTCGCCCGGTGCCCGCTGTCGCTGCTGAGGCGATCGCGCCTGTGGCCGTTGCCCGCGTCGAGGTTGAGCCGGTGGCCACCATCGACTACGCCGCGATGACGTCGGTGCAGCTGCGGAAGGAATGCAGCCGCCGGGGTGTTGCCTGGCGTGGGGTGAGGGATGGAGGGAAGCACCTCACAAAGCCCCAGATGCTTGAAGCATTGGGTGCATGACCGACGCCTGGGGAGGGGACTAACCCAGGCACAACAAACCCCGCCAGTGGCCTGAGAAACCGGGCGGGGCTGTAAACCAAACGATGGAGTCTGATATGACCGCAATTGTAACAGCACCACCCCGCCCCGCTGCCGGTGGCCGTCGAATCCGAACCCGCTGGTTTCGCGTCCGCTGTGGGGGCTACGAGCCCCTCTACACCGCAGCTGGTGAATCGCTGGGTGATGAGTTTGTAACCGAGATCTTTCACCTAGAGGTACCCAATACCTTCCTGGGCCTGGGCACCCGCGATCGCATCTTTGCCGCTGCTGCTGAGCGCTGCCCTGGTAAGGACGTTCTTGAGTTCGAGGCGCTCTCTAGTGCGCCTGCTGACGAGTTCTAGATCGCCCTGGGGCTGGCCGTCGCTGGCCCCAGCACCAGCCACTTACCGGAGTAGAGAGTATGGCCATTATTCGCACTGCGAGCGATCGCATCCTGGCCACCGTTGCCGGGTTCACCAGAGTTAAGACAAACGAGTTCGGAGAGTATCAGTCTGTTTTGTTCGAGGCCGCGCAGCTGCCTGAAGGCAAAGTATGGCGCTCTATGGAGCCAGAGCAGGCGAAGCAGTTTCGCAGAGGCCAGCGGGTTCACCTCGTGCCCACGACCAACAAGAAGGGCCGCGATAGCTGGGATATCGAGCTGCTGTCCGACGCGCCCGCTACTGCTCCATCTGCACCCGTGGCAGGGCAGCCACCCGCCGATGCTATGGCCGCAGCCAAACGGGCGATCGCAGCCGATGTGGCCACCATGGCCGACCTATACGGCTTTTGCTATGCCGAGGCTAAGCGGGTGCTAGAGCCCCAGGGAGCAACCAATGAGGGCATCCAGGGCTGCGCGTTCAGGCTGTGGCACCACGCCAAAGACAGGCTGTAAGCTGAAACCACAGAATCTCACTTCGCCCCTGGCCGTCGCGCCGGGGGCTTTTTGCAGGCTACAGCCCCCGACTCCTCACCAGCGCCCTGATCTGCTCCATTTGAAGCGCGATCGCATCCTGCACCGGCTCAGGCGTGCTTAAGTTGTAGGTATTGCCCCCCGCCTGAACGGCGCGACCCCTCTTTACCTCTTTCAGCAGCTCAGCCATCTGGCTTTCGAGTTTGCTGGTTGAGGCCACTGCAGGGCTAACCAGCGCCGGGGGTTTGACCGATACCCCAGCCATCAGCGATCGCGCCTGCCCCGCCGTCAGCGACTCTCGCACCAACGCCCGTGACTCTCGCTGGCTGACGACGCGAGTACCCTTAGGAGGCAGCAGAAACTCGTCTTTGTGAACCTGCACCAGGCCGCCCTCGGCAACGCCACCTACCCGCAGGCTCTGAGTGCCCGCCGGTTTCGCCGCCGCCAGAATCGCCGCAATCCGCTGGGCCGACGCCTCATCCAGGGCACGTTGCTGGGCGTTAAAGGCCTCCTTCTGGCGCTGTTGCTGAAGCTCAAACGCATCCTGAATGCGGCGCTCTTCAGCTTCAAACTCTTTATCTTGCTGGCGCTTCATCCTGTCGTAATCGTCCTCAGTTCTGCGCCGCGCCTCAGCGCGATCGTCCTCCAGCTGCTCCCGCGCCAACTGCCGGGCGTCCTCGGCATCATCAAGCCCCTGCTGGAATGCCGCCGCTTCCTCTTGCTGCGCCAGCTGGAACGCTTTGGCCTCCTCCTGTAACCGCGCCTCAAAGTCGGCCCGCGCTTGCTCCAAAGGGCTGAGGCTGAGGTCTTCCCGGGCTAGCACTTGCCCGCGCTGGGCCAATACCTCTTTCTCAATCTGGCGGCGTAGCTCTAGGTTTTTGCGCTCCTCCTCAAACTGCTCTTTCAGGGCAGCGCGATCAGCGGGGTCAGCGGTCTCTAGCTGGAAGCGGCGATCTACTTCACTGCCCAGAGCGTCGAACTCGCGGTTGGCCTGGTCACGTTGCTGCTGCTGCCGGTTCTGGAATGCCTCGGCCTTCGCCTCTTGGGCTTTTTGGAACGCCTCCTCCTTCGCCTGCCGCTCCTCCTGAGCGGCTTTGTCCTCCTCTCGCTGCCGTTTCTGGTGGGCATCGTCATCGGCCTGTAGCGCGTCTTGGAAGGCGCGGTCTTCTGCGCGACGGCGATCGTCACGCGCCTCGGTGCGATCATCCCTCGCGTCGTCAAACTCACGCTGTGCCGCCTTCTCAGCGTCGGCCTGGCGCTGCTCTGCAATGCGCTTCTCTTCGTCACGCTGTTTCTTGAGGGCGTCAGTGGTTTTTTTGGCGGCCTCTTCAGCGGCTTTGACCCGCTCCTGCTCCGCCCGCTTTTGCTCCTCCAGGGTTTGCTGGGCCAAGCTCACGCGATCGCTGGCGAGTTGCGCATCCACCTGACGAATCTGGTCGGCCACAGCAGCGGCATCCTCGGCCGATAGGCCGCGCCTCGATTGCAGGGCCTCCAGGTCTTTCAGAAAATCGCGGTTGTTCTGGATGCGATCGCGAAGGGTCTTGGCCTCCAGCTCGGCCAGTTTCGCCGGGTCGCCGCCAGCCTCAAGCAGGGCCGCTCGGGCATTGGCAGCATCGGTAGAGAGGTCGTCGAGACTGGCTTTGTTGGTGTCGCCCAGGCGCTTTAATGCCTCTTCGATGGTTTCGGCGGCGCGTGCGGTGCGATCGCCTGCATCCTCGGTATCAGTGGCCAGTTTCTGGGTGGCTTCGCCCACGCTGCCCATCGTCGTCTCAAGGGTTTTGATTGCCTCGCCAGCGCCGGTAGCACCGATGCCGATGCCTTCAAATGCCGTCGCCTCAGCTGGCTCACGCCCAATCAGATCAAGCAATTGCAGCACCCGGTCGACCAACGGCTGCACGACTGGAAACACCCGGCCTACGGCCTCAACGGCGGTGCTAGCGCCGTCTGCGATCGCAGATACCAGCACCCCAAACACTTCACCCATCGCTCGCAGGGCCTCGGTGAGGGCATTGAGCGGCGTCGGGAACCGGAGGAAACGCTCAAAGTTGTCGCCGACGATAGGCAGGTCACCAGCTGCGGTCACCAGCTGCCCAACGCCGTCGGCCAGTGCAATCAGGAACCGCGCGCCCTGGCCGACCAAAGTAATCGCGTCGCCGACCAGGCTGAGCTGATTAGCGATGATCTCGATATTGCCTTCGGTGCTGACAAAGGCTGTGATGGCGTCAATGACCTGAGCAAGCTGATCGATCGCTGTGTCGAACAGATCGGCGAATGCAGCTCCCAGCGACTCAGCCAGCTGCGGATTCCCTTGCAGCACTGCCCCCAGCCGCTCGCCTGCCTGGGTCAGGCTATCGAATCCCTCGCTAGACTCAAGCGTGCTGGTAATTAGGTCGTTGGCAAACTGCACCGCCGCCAGCTTCGCCGGGGCCAAGGCCTCACCAAAGCTGGTCAACGCGCCCTCGATGTTGCCCTGCAGTATTCCAGCCTGGCGGGTTAGAGCCTGGTTGATAGTCTCCAGCGACTCGGCCAGGCTGCCGTCAGCCTCGGTTTCAAGCCCCTGGATCAGTTCCCGTAGTCCGCCGTCCGCCGCCTTCAGTGCCGCCAGGAACGCAGGCGCACCCTCTCGGCCAAAGACCTTCTCGGCAAACTGGATCTGCTCCTGCTCTGAGGCTGTAGCCAGGGCATCTGAAGCATCGAGCAGCACCTGCTCCAGCCCTCTGAAATTGCCGTCAGCGTCGAAGGCTGAGAGGCCGATCTTCTCCAGCTCTGCGTTGGCGGCACTGGTCGGGGCCGAGAGCGCTAGCAGCGCCGTTTTGATGCCGGTGGCCGCGATCGAAGCCGAGGCCCCTCCATTTCGCAGAACAGCAAACGCCGCCGCCAGCTCGTCAAAAGAGGCCCCAGTAGCGCCGACGATACCGCCGACATCTGCGAACAACTGGAAGAACTCATTCAGTCCGCCCTGGGCACCGGCGGCGCTGTTGTTAATCAAAAAGTTGAGCTTGTCCGAGAGGCTGTCGGCGGTCTCGCCAAACTCGCCAAAAATATTGAGGCCGGTCTGCACCACCTGCCCTGTCAGCACCGGGTCTTCGCCCAGTACATCTGCCAGGAACGTGATGCCCCGCAGGTTGTCTTCAACCTCGTCGGCGGTAGCCCCCAGCGTCAGCAGGGCAGTGGCCAGCTCGGCTACGCCCGCAGGGCTTTGGCTGGTGACAGCGGCCAGCTCTTTGGCCTGGTCGCCGATGCGCTTGATTTGCTCCTGGCTGGCGGTGCTCTTGGCGTCGAAGCTGACCAGCGCCAGCTCAAAGCGCTCAAACTCACCGATCGCCGATTTGATGGTGTTGCCCACCGTGGACAGGGTGGCGTTTAGGGCCTGAAAGCCGACCTGAGTGAGCTGCTGGCCGACACCCTGAAAGACGCCCTGAAGAATACTATTCAGGCCCTTGCCCGTAGTGGCCAGATCAGCCGCCTCTCTCTTCGCCTGCCCCAACGCCTGGGCAAGGTCGCGCACCTGGTCGTCGGGCAGGTTAAACGCTTTGCCTAGCTCACGGGCCAGGGCGTTCGTGTCCTTCGCGTCCTTCCCCAGCTGCGCGATCGCCTTCTGCACCCCGAGCACATCGCGCACGGTTTGCCCCACGCCGGAGCCGCTGATTTTTACGATTAGCTCTGTTGTCTCGGTCACCACAAACCCCCGGCATTGTGGGGGGAGGGTTCCTAGCTAGGGCGAGGGCACAATAGAGGCATCTCGTGTTGCTCAACAACACTCACCGCCCCGCCGCTGGCAGATGGACAAACTGCTACGCGGGGCATTTTGTCTGGAGCTCCAGACGGGGCGGTGAGACAACCTTGAGACAGCGCTTTACCCTAGTCCACCGCCTGGCTAGCTGCTCGGTAGGCAACTATTCAATGGACTAAAAACGCTTAAAAGCCTTGACCTGTAAGCAATGCAGTCGTTTTCAAGGTGGACTAAACCAACTACGGCAGAATCAGGCTTTCCGGCAACTGTCACACACCTCGATCCAGGTCGAAAAGTCCAAAATTTAGGCCAGGATTTTTGGCAACTGGCACAAGGTATTTTTGCTTATCCCTTTGACTGCTGCTGAGTCTCACCATGGGACGCTGCTAGCTGCGATCGCACTGGGGCATGAGGGCCAGGGTAACAGCTGCCGGGCGAGCATGGTTGATTGAGCCTCACTTGGATACGTGCTCAAGTGAACACGTATCCAAGTGAGGGCGTGAACACTTGAACACGTGAAAAGCCCCAGGTATAACCCCAAGGCTTAACATTCACTTGAGCACGTGAATCAGTACCCATGATAATTACTATCGCCTCACTCAAAGGGGGCAGCGGTAAGACATCGCTATCGGTGCATCTTGCCCATGCGATCGCCATCGCTGGCCGCCGCGTGTTGTTGGTCGATGCCGACCCCCAAGCTTCAGCGAGCACGTGGGCAAGTGCCCGTGAAGAGAAACCACCATTCTCGGTTGTGGCTGTGGCTAGGGACACCCTGCACCGCGAGCTGCCCGACCTGGCCGCGAGCTATGACCACTGCCTGATTGACACCCCGCCACGCACCAGCAAGTTAACCGGCTCTGCCATCGTGAGCAGTGACCTGGTGCTGATTCCGGTACAGCCCTCTAGCTACGACGTTTGGGCCGCAGCTGAAACCGTGGCCATGGTGGAGCAGGTGCAGGGCATTAAGCCAGACCTGGTAGCCGCCTTCGTTGTGAACCGGGCCATCGGGCGCACAGTCATCGCCCGTGACATCCTCGATGCTCTGGAGGATTACCCTTTCCCAGTGCTACCTACGACTATTGCCCAGCGGGTTGCGATCGCAGAATCCAGCGGGGGGCATACCGTGTTTGAGGTAGAACCCAGCGGTGCAGCTGCACGGGATTTTAGGGCACTGGCTAATGACGTTTTGAAGCTGATGGGGGTAGAGCAGTGGTAGAGAAGCGATCGCGCATCACCCGCAAACCAGCACCTAAGCCAGAGGCTGTAGAGGGGTTCCTAGAGCAGCTGGGCACTGACCCAGAATCGACCCAGCCTAAGACAGCGCCCGCGCCGCCGGTGGCCGCCAAAGGTGAGGACGGGGGCAAGGGGAAGGCATTCCCGCATAGGCTTAGTGCAGACTTCACCACAGAGCAGTACAAGCGCCTCAAGCGGGCCGGGTTCGAGACTGACCAGCCCATGACCACCATCGTTAGAGAGGCTGTTGAGGATTGGCTTAAAGCACGTGGATACTGATTCACGTGCCCACGTGTGATATCCGCAACCCCGACATAAGTGTGCCGCTCATGTCGCACCCTGCTCAGGGCTGCGACATTGGGGTGAAAAGCAGGGCGGGGGCGGAATGGCAACGGCGGAATAAGCGGTGTGGCGTACTTGAGCCTCGGGAGGGTGCGACATTAATGTCGCAGGGTGCGCAAGCCCTAAAGCCTTTGGCCTGTGAGGCTTTGAGGGGTGGGAATCTTCCCTGCGACACTCAGAAGTAGTACTTATGACGCTACCCCCCGAGGCCGAACGCTTTTTAGAGGGCCTTACCGACCTGACCGCCGATGCCTACCGCGTCGACCTGGGGCAGCTGGCCGCGCACCTTGCGCCGCTGTCGCTGCTCGGGGCCAGCCTAGCAGACTTGAAGAGCTGGTCAGCTGCCCTTGAGGCTAAGGGCCTGAAGCCCGCCACGACTCAGCGGAAGCTGGCAGCGGCAAAAAGCTTCTATCGATGGGCTTGGGAGGAGGAGCTGCTCAGCAGCAACCCCGCCGCCCGCCTGCGATCGCCCAAGGTGCCTGCCAGGGATTCAGGGCGCTACCTTAGCCCCGAGCAGGTAGCCATCATTGTCGGCAATTGTCGGCCAGGCCGCGATCGCCTGCTGGCCAGAACCCTATTCGGTCTAGGGGCGAGGGTTAGCGAAGTTTGCCGCCTCGGGTTCTCTGACTTGCGAGACGGCCAGAAAGTCAGGGTAGTGGGCAAGGGCAACCGCGAGCGCGTGGTGAGCTGCCCAGATTCAGTCTGGCCTGAGTTGCTAGAGGCCGCTAGGGCTGCTGGGCCTGGTGCAAAGATTTTTGGTATCGACCGCCGGGCCGCGTGGCAAATTATTCACGATGCGGGGGCCGCTAACGGCATTCACGCGATGCCCCACGGTCTGAGGCACGGCCATGCCAGCGCGGCGATCGCAGCGGGCTGCGACCTACAGGCGGTGAGGCACCAGCTGGGGCATGCCAGCTTAACCACGACATCTGTCTACGCTGGCGGTGGGGGCGATCGCAGCAGCAGCGGCGATTTTCTGGAGATTCCCGACTAAGCTACTGCACCAGGTCGAGGGCGACTATCGCCCGCAGCCCGTAGCGCGTTTAGCTTTTCGGCTGGGCTAAGCTGGGGCTCGCTGTCGCCAGTGGCCTGGGGGCTGGGCTGCTGAGGCTCAAATTGACCGGAAAGGCTCTCTAGGGCCTCGGGTGATAGCGAGGGGTTCAGATCCTCGTCCCAAGTCATTTCCAGCAGGGCATATTTGAGGCTGTCTTCGTAGCCGCCGACCGAGGCCCAGAGAGCAGCGGCGCGATCGCCCTTGACCTGCTGCTCTAGCTGCTCGACTTTGCGGGTAAGTTCGGCCACGTAGGTGGCTTGCGCCCCAGGTGGGAGATTCAAAAAATTAGTCATCGGCTTGCTCTTGATTGGACTGCTCTAGCTGGCGCTGAGCCTGATACAGCACCTGGGATTTAAGGGCTAGCTCTGCCTTCGTGGTTTTGAGCTGCTGCTCCAGCTGCCGGTATTCAGCGATCAGCGCCTGATACACCGGTTCGCGCAGCTGGCTCCACTCAGGAAACTGGCGGAGCTGCCCTGGCCGCGCCGGGGGCAGTGGCGATGGTGGCAGCGGTGCGGGCCGTGCCTGGGCCTTCAGGCGCTCAATAGCGGCGGTATCGCCAGCAGCTTGGGCGCGGCGCAGTTGGTTGCCTATTTCGGTGAGGTTGACGGGATTGCTCATATCGCGATCGCTCAGGGCCTTATGAGGGTTCCCAAGCGAGGTGAGGACGGCGGCGGGGCAGACCAAGACAATGCCGCCACCCCCACCACCCAAGGATGCCCAAAATCCGCACGGTACCCATTTGTTTAAACCGTGAAGCGTCCAGACCGTCAGGAACATGAGGCGTAGGGAGGGGTAGAGCACTTTCAGCGAAGCCCCCATGATCAAGCCCATCCTTCCCGCTGCTGCCCTGATTGGGGCAAGCCTGCTGCTGCCTACTGCTGCCAGAGCCAACGATTACTCAGGCATCGACCACTACTGCTACATGGTTGATGGGGCTGGGGCCACCGTAGACCTGTCCTCAATATGCGGTATGAGCAGACCGGCAGCGCTCCCCCCTGCTGCTCTAAATGCCGAGCAAGTAGAGACAGCCCAGGGAGAAGAGGTTGTTACTGAACTCGGCTTCGTTGGCTCTATGCGAGCAGCAGGCTACAACCTGATGGCGGGGAACCTCTCCACCAGCGACCCCACGGTCAGCTACGACGTTTGGAGCAATCGAGACGGCCTCGACTACCTTTACTTCATCTGGGGCAGCAGCCCAGGGCCCGGACTAGATAACAGGAGTGAACCTGATGTTGTTGTTCGGTTCTTGCCAACCGACAAGGTAGCTCGCGTCACCGATGCTGCCGCCCAAGCTTGCTACTTCAGCACTGGCTCATTCTGCGACACAGCATCCATCCCTGACTCGATTGTCGTGCCGGTTCACCGCCGGTCAGAAAACTACGCTGGAAACTGCCTATTCCCTTGGCAAAGCGCATCTGATGGCAGCCGATGTGGGGCAAGGGCTGCTGTCGTAAGAGAGGGTGGATACTAACTCAGCAGGGGTTAGGCCGCGATCGCCTGCCAGTCTGACTCTGCCACTAGGCGATGCCGCCCGCCGTCAGTCGGGGCAACCCAAATAAAGCCATCCTCGTCCAGTTGCACCATCACGGCGGTTTCACCAGTGCGGTAGTGTCGTAGTTTGGGGGACGCAGGCGGATCCGGTGGGGGCTCAGATTTTGGGGCCAGAGCTACCAGGGGGGGAGGTGTCAACCTAAATTTGCTGAGTAAGAAAAGTGTCTGCTCATTTAGGTTGACGCCCCATTCCCGCTCCTGATTGACCCTCGCTAACCAGCCGAGCGCAGCACTGGCCGCCATGTCGAGGTGCTCTGAGTACTGGCGTAGAATCTCAGGCCACTTCTTATCCGCTGACTGAGTTTCGGCCGCCATGCGCTGTTGCTGCTCTTTGGCCTTGGTCTTTAAGTCAGTTAACCGCTGCCGTAGCTTGGCCAGCTCGTCTGTAGCCGTGTCTGCTGCCCCAGTGTCGCCTGTGGTGGTAGCAATGGACAGGATTTTGTTTTGAGCCTCTACCCTGGCCGCTACAGGCCCAATCTGGCCTTCCGTACGGGCCAGGGCAACCGCCGCCTTATTGGCGTTGCGGTAGGCTCCGATCTTGGTACCGGAAAGGGCGTAGGTGGGGGGGCGTTCGGTGCCTACCCTGACTTGGCCAACCTTAGACAGGTTGAGGCCCAGGAATGCACTCAGAAATTTATTGACGATCGCCATATCGTCAGATTCTCCCCAGTTGAACCCATCTGATTTACCGAGGCAAAACTTAGCCATGCTGTTGAGGCGATCGCCGTGTTGTCTGAGGTTGGCTGCAAATTCCGCCACGTCAGGCTCTAGGCGATGAATGGTGGTTCTGTCGCCTGTGACAAGGTCGAGTATGAACCGAGGGCCATTTGATAGGACGGTGCTCCATACGTCCAGTAGTGGTAGTGTTCTGCTGCCCTCCATGCCTCGCAGCATGGCGATCGGGCCAAAGGTCATGCCGATTTTGATGTTGAGCCCCTGTGTTTGCCGGTGAAACTCCTTTAGGCAATCAGCAAAATCTGGTTGCTGGCTGAGGATGACCAGCCCGAGCAATTGCGCCTGGGGGAGTTGCCGCTCATTGTCGAGGATGTGCTCTAACACCCATGCCGCGTTATCGATGGGCGATTCTGGGATCTTGGTGGCCAGGTCCAACTTCTGGCGATAGGCGCTAAGCACGAACCCGGTTTGGTTGGGATCTTCGAGTTGCGAGATCCTGGCCTCGCTGTAGGCACCTACCACCCGCCGCCCCTTGGCGATCGCAAATGCGCGGGCCTCTTCTGCCTTTCGCTTGAGCCCGCGCAGCTCGTCGTTAAAGTCAGACGTTGCTGGCTCTGGGTCGAGGTGATCAGCTGCCCAGCCCAGCGCCTCAAACCGTTCTAACAGGTATTCGCGCTGAAACAGTTGCCCTGCCGCCTCTTCTGCCTTATACCTGGCCAGGAACCCGTGAATGGTGTCAAGCTCGGCTATCCTGGCCTCTATCTGCTCTAGCTGCTGCCCACTGGCCTCGCCTGCACCCCTGAGCAGGCCCAGGTAATAGGCATTCTTGGCTTGAATGGCTTTGAGGTGATAGGCGGGGTCGAGGTGGTCAACGCTAACGAATTTAGCTTTAACCTCAGGCAGTTTAACCAGCAGCCGATTACAGCGCCCGTCAAACAAAGCCCGCGCCCTGCTGATGTGCTGATAGCAATCCTCAGCCGATTGGCCGGGGGACGCCCAGAACGCAACTAGGTCAAAGTCGTTCTGTAGGTCAACGCCGATCTCGGCATTGCGACAAATCAGGGTGACGTTTCGCAATGCCGCGTGAGCCGTGGGATTCTCCCCAAAACCGACCGCGATCGGGGCTAGGGTGTAGGAGCCATCCCGCAGAGTAACCGCTATTCTGTGGCGTCTGAGGATGCGCTGCATGGCCTTCAGGTTGCCAACGCTGCCAGCCAGCACACAAACTTTCCCGCCGCCCTTGGCCACCTTCAGAACCTCATCAACGACGGTTTTGCTACCGCGCAGCGGTACGCCGCTGTATTCGTCAAACCCGTCTTCGCAGACCGTAACCTGCACGTTAGAGACTTGCCCGGTTTGACGAACAATCTCAACCACCTGGGGCCGCTGCCCGGTGAGATGCTCCAGCGCGTCGAGGGTGACGGGGCTGGGGTTGGCCTGCATATAGAACTGATGCGGAGTCTCAGCCTGTAGTTTGCGCAGCTGCTTAAGGTTTTGGTCTTGGGAGTTTTGCCCCAGCTGCTGCTCAAAAAATCGACGAAGAGCAATATCTACCTCATCTGTGGCTAAAGCGTCGTAGGTGTGGCCCTTGGTGCGATAGATCGACTCGACACTGACGGAGGAGTTGTTGAGGGCTTCTCTGTCGGCGTAGGGGTGTTTTGAGCTGACGGGAGTAAGGTCAAACCGATCGGCCATGCCGCCGGTCAGCACGATGCTGATTGCCATCCCTAGGACGTTGGACCACGCTGGCCGGTTGCTCTTAACGAGTCGGACTATAACTTCGGTTTTGCCGCAGCCGGTGCGACCGGTTAGCAGAATGGGACCGTTGGCATTGACCAGATACCGCTCGTCCTCAGGGGAGATGCCATTGAAGCCGTTGACGATGGTTTTGTCTGAGGCGACCTTGCCTCGCTTGTAGTGGTCACGCAGCAGCTGCATGGCCTCGACTGCATCGCCATCGTGCGACGTTAGCCCTAGGGCATCAGCGACTAAGCAGGCTGGCGGGGATTCTGCCTTTTGGGCAGTAGCCCGGGCTGCTGCTACAGGTCGCTGGGGGCTGCGACTGGCCGCTGGGGCTTGCCGCCGGGGGAACCGCCACCCGTACTTTTTGGCAACACCGAACACCACCTCAGGCGCTGGCCGCTTGCCCCTGAAGCTGCTCCACTTGCGATCGCAGACACCAGGCTTATAGCTGCTGCCCTTGGCAGACCAGCTATCCCAAACGGCCAGCCATTGGTCACCCATCCCAGCGAGGGCCATACCGATCGCTAGCCAGGTGTTGTAGTCGCAATCGGGGCTGATGGCGTCCAGCGCCCCCAGCAGCAGCGCGTCTGTGTCCTGCCCTGGGTTTTGCCGCTGGTAGTCCTCCCACGCCCGCCGGGCCTGCTCTGCCCTGGCCTTCTCCTGAGCCTCGATAGCGTCATGCCATGCGATCGCATCCTCCACAAACGACGCAGGCAACGTGGCCTCGCCGTTCAGCAGGAACGGCGATCGCCCCGCTGCCCCAAAGAAGTAACGACTGGCATCCTTACACGCTGGGTCAGCAGCGCCGACCAGGTGGGCTAAATACCGGTTGCAGATCCGGATATTCTGCCACCCCTTAACTGGCCGAGGCAGCACAAACACCAGTCGGTATTTATTCAGCTCAGGGCTGCTGCTGGCCGATTCAATCCCGAGGCCACAGTGCGCAGCGATAAACGGATGTACCAGCGCCTGGGCGATCGGCATGCCGCCGTCAATGTCGAGGGCTAGCACCTCGGCATGGTTGGCATGGTGCTGGTACCGCCGCTGCCCCGCGTCCAGTAGGGCGGGCATCCATGGGTGCCCCTGGCTGATGTGCTGCGCCAGCTGGCCTATCGATAGGCTGGCTGCAGTCCACGCGCCGGAGTAGCTCAGACGGTGGGGGTCGCACTTGCCGATAATCTGCTGGTTGATTCCAATAGTGAGGGGGCTCATAGCGCACCCCCCAGCAGGCTCAGCTGCTCAACCTGGAAGCCGCCCCGGGCCTCGACTTCGCGCTTAGAGAGCCACTTCAGCAAGCGCCCGCAATCCCCGCAGCTCAGCTGCCCGTAGTGGGGGTCTGTGCCTGGGCTCACGCGCTGGCGATCGCTCTGGCATCGAGGGCAGGCGCTCATAGCGCTGCCGGTGTACGCCTCAATGCCCTGAGAAGTGTTGCTGGCTAAGGTAATTTCAGTTTCAGGCGGGTTGGGAACCCTTAAAATAGCTGCGGTCACAGCTCTTACCTCCAAAATCCCCCTGGTGCCTTGCTCCGGCGCTGGGGGGGGTGTCTTTGGGAGGGTTCCTAGTGGAGCTGCGGGGCCGGTGTAGCTCGATACGCCCGCCCCAGGCCGTTCTACGGTAGAATGGGGGCTATCAAACGCATCGGATCCATGACCCCATTGGGGTTGTGCACTTACAGAAATCTCGGTTACCATCAATCTGTGCACACCTATGGTGTGCGGCGTTTGGACAACCGCATAAGTCGCCAGAATTCCACCTCTATCGACTTAGCGGACGAAAGACTAAACCCCTGTCTGAGCTGGTAACTCAGGCAGGGGTTTTCAATTGCGGATCGGATTCCGCCAGCTGCTCAACTCCCCCGCTTCTGACGAAGCGCGAGATCGCAGCTCTTACAGCTGTATTCCTGTCTACGCCGGGGTTAGCGTCGATCGCGTTTTGAAGCTCTAAGAACTCCGACTTTGGAAGCCGGACACCAAAAGCCACCGTGTATTTATTTCGCATAGGGGAGAGTATGTTTTTTTGAACATGGGGTCTTCCTTGCTTGCTTGGTGGCGGTGGTACTAGCATACCCCTGAATCCGGGCTTGTGCGCAGGTTTGCATCCCATATATTTGGATTTTCTGCAACGGCGATCGCCCATCCTAGGCTGTGCACACCCTACATGTAGCGCCCACGGTCTGTTGGTGTCGATCATGCTTCTCCCTCCCCCTCAGCAGGCAGTGCCCACGGCTCAATGCCCGCGTCTCTGAGCTGCTGCTCTAGCCGGGCCTCTCGCTCCGTCCTGAGGTCTGCCTCTGCCAGTGCGTCAACTGCTACGGCCAGGTCAGCTTGTAAGCGCTGGGTCAGCAGGGCATTGCGATCGCCCTCGCTGCGCTCCACCCCAAAGGCAGCATCAAAGCGGCGTTCTAGGGTTTCGGTCATCAGGGCCATACACAGGGCCAGGGCTGCTTTGTTGCCCCTGTGGGCTTGCCAGAGCCAGTAGGCGCTGACAGCCTCTAACCCTAAACCCCTGATTCGCGTTTGGCCTCGCGTTTGGCCGGGGTCTGGCTCTACCTCAATGTCAGAAATCGCGGGCGTATAATCCTCACCCAGTAGGGCTTTGATGCCCTTCGACTGCAAAAATTCGCGGGCGTTTCTCTCGGACAAACCAACGCATTCAGCGGCCTGGGTCTGGCTCAGCCTGTAGGAGCCATCAGGCATCTGAAACCCAGCGATCGCCAGTGAGCCGATCGCAACCTCAGCCCGCCGTGCTTTGTCGTCGGTGGTGCTCATTTGCCTGCCTTCTCAACTTTGTCCAGGTAAGCCGCTAGAGCCAGCTCCACGATGTCGCTCATCGTTTTGTCCTGGCGCACGGCATGAAGCTTTAGCCGCGTCTTTAATTCCTCATCAATATCGACCTGAAGCCGTGCCATAGAGTCATCTTCTGGGGTTGGTTGCATAAATACTATCCCACGTTGAAATATTGGACGTTTCACAACTGATAGTAGCATCACTACTAAAGCATGTGCTATTACTGTAACCACAGGTGGAACGCAACCGGAACAACCCGGTGCCACCCACCAGCCCAAAGACTTGATTTACAAACCATTAGCACTGACACAGAGAGGTGTAACGCCGTGGAACGTCAACCCCTATCGATTCGCAAGTTTGCCGACGTCTGTGGGGTCTCCCACACCGAAATCGGACGCCAGATGAAGGTTCTCAAAATCGAGGGCACACCCCAGGGCAAGGGCCTACCTACGCTGCTATCGGCTGCTGAGCAGGACGCGATCGCCGCTGTGCTGTTCGTGCCTGCTGAACCGCCCGCCGCCCCTCAGCAGCAGGTAGAGGTGCTGGGCAGTGGCCTGTCGGTCTATGCTCCAGCGCCGCTGGCCACCCGGGGCACTGATAGCGGCCTCGCCCGCAACCTGCAGCAGCAGCAGCTAACCCAGGCGCTGGGGGCCTTCAAGGGCAACCAGGCCAGCTTTAGGAACGCCCTGCTGGGGATGGCTGCTGAGTCTGGCCGCCAGCTGGGTCACGAGATGGCGATCGCAGAGATGAACGCCGCGCTGGCCACCCACGCGCAGCTGCAACAGACGGCGGGAAAGGAGCTGGGCGTAGTCGCCCCCACCGAGCCCGCCGCTTAGCCCTGCTGGCCCTGGCCGCTGCTGGGGCCGCGATTGCCCTGCTGACCTGATTCTGCACCGCCACCAAGGAAGCCACTATGCCAACCCCAACCCTTTCCGCTGTAGTCGAATCACCACGCCCCGGAGTCTCTGAGGCCGTCCTAGAAATCGAAGCCCAGCACCGCCGCAACCTTGAGGCGATCGCCGCTGGTACCCTGCCGCTGCATGGCCCCCAGGACGGCCAGCTAGCCACCCCGCCCCAGCTCACCCCAGAGCAGCGGGCCAGCCTTGAGGCGCTGCTGGTGGCTATCGCTGCCGCTGCTGAGGCCCTGAAGATGATTGACGCCGACTACCCCCAGAGCAGCGACGATGCCGCCGATCTGGCCTGGCGGGCTGTCTGGGCCCTGGGGCGAGACCCCAATGCCGCCGCATAGGCGATCGCAAATTTGTCCCACCTACCGAGCAAAGCCCATGAACCCACTCCCCCCACCCGCCAAAGCCGCCCTGAGCAAGCTAGTCGCCTCAGGCCGCGCCCGCAATCGGGCTGCCCTCGACCTGGCCAATGCGATCGCCGCCGACCCCCAGCGATACCCCGAGCTGCAGGAGCAGGCCCAGGCCGTGCTACACCCGCCGCTGCCTGACGACGATGGCCCCACCGAAGGGTAATCCTGCTGGCCCCAGCAGCAGCCAGGGCCGCGATCGCACTACTGACCACCCATTAACCAATCTGAGAAAACCACCATGCTTCGATTCCGCATCATTGCTGCCAACGACGCCGATACAGGCCCCAGCTACGAGAGCGCAGAAGAAGCCGTCAAGAACTGCCCCCCAGGCCGTGGAGTGCGCGACTCCGAGACGGGGCAGCGCGTCGATCCGATCGCCCTGCGCGACGAAAAGACGATCCGCTGGTTCTAGCCAACTGAAAGCCCCAGCGCTGGCCTAGATTCTGCTGCCCATCCACCCATCCACTCACCCAACCGGAGAACAATCATGAACCGCTTTATCCTTCCCCTACTGACCGCTGCTGCTGGCCTCGCTGCAGGTGTTGGCGTATCCCCTCACCTGGCCAATGCCCCAGCCCCTACCGCGATCGCTCCTGCTGTAGCCCAGGACGAAGTTACCGAGGCCGCGCCTACGGCTAACTGGAACCCTGGTGAACTGTGGGCGCTGTACCAGGAAGACTGGGCCTTTACCCTGCCTGCTGAGTACCAGGGCAAAGCCGCTGGCACTGACTACCACTTTGTCGAAACTGGCAAGCCCCTGCGCCATTCTGCCTACCTGATTGACGGTCTAGCCGATGGCCTGCGCGACGGGTGGACGTCGATGAGCGATGAGGTGGCAGCGTTCTACCCAGACGGCGAGTTTCACGAGCACCCTGAGCCCGCCCTGCAAAGCGTTCAGCCCTGGAAGATTGACGGCGATCGCGCGGCCAAGATTTTGAACCATGGCGCTGCTCGGGCTGTCGTGCTGGCCGATGGCACCATTTTGCGTCACGCCGAAGTAGAGGCCCGCAAGGCTGAGCTGCTGTCTCTTACCGCTGATGGCTTTTGTATGGACTGGACAGCAACCCTATTCGAACCAGGGAGCCGCATTGAGTTTCAGAAGGATGGCGCTATCCATGCCGCCCCCCTCGACGAAGCTTGCTACCCCGCCGTAGTTGAGTGACCGCGATCGCGCCCTTCCACCTATCCCTATCCCTGGAGTTCCCATGAAACTATCCCCCCTGTCAAAATTCGCAACCGCTCAATTCTGGGCGGGAGCCGTCGCCATCGTGCTGGGGGTATCGGTATCTACCAACCTGGCCTTAGCTGAGAAGCGCGCCGACATCGAGGGCAATGGGTTGGAGGTGCAAGAGCAAGAGTGGGAGCGGGCCACAGGTCTGGCGTATTGGTACGCCCAGCGCCAGACCGTGGGGGCATTGCTTATCTACGCGATCGCCATCCTGCTGGCCCCAGTACCCACCCGCGACGATGCCGACACCCTACGCCGCTTTGCCCGCCGGAAGCTAAGCCAGCCCTTGCTCTCAGACTCAGAGATTGAACTTTGGAGCCGTGTTTTGGAGGACTCTAACCATGGCAAAAATTAACCTGTTGCCCGTCATCCTCGCCTGCGGGGCTGTGGCCACCCTTGCCCGCATTGGCACCGCCAACCTAGACGCTAGTCCTGATAGCACCCTTGCCGCAGCTAGTGCTCCCACCCGTACTTCACAGGCTACCGCCACAACCACCCCAGAGGGTGAACCTCTGCAAGGCCAGGCGCTAGTCGTATCAGAAGCTCAGAACGCGATCGCCGCAGGTGTCTATGCCCGTGCTCATTACCTGCTGGGCAAGGGCCGTGAATCGGGTAACGCAGCCCAATGGCTGGCTGACTACCAGGCCAAGGTGAGCACCGAAGTATCTAGGGCGCAGCAAAGCACAGGGCTGTTTACCGGAGAGGCTGAGCTGTTCAGTACGGCCAGCAACCGCGCCGGAGAACTGGCAGCGGTAGCTACTGCATTGCTGTGGCTGGAGCATCCCGAACTGGCCGATAAGCC
The DNA here is from genome assembly GCA_003017855.1 of filamentous cyanobacterium CCT1. GTDB lineage: Bacteria > Cyanobacteriota > Cyanobacteriia > Phormidesmidales > Phormidesmidaceae > Nodosilinea. The sequence continues at coordinate 238 of PYER01000084.1, read as the reverse complement.
TCCCGCGTTCACCCTGGCTGCCCTGGTCGAGGCCGTCAGCAACTCCACTACCGAGGGTAACCCCAATGAAAACTAATGCTGAATGTTTGGTTATTGCCGGGGTCGCTGGCCTCGGTCTAACTATCCTGGTCAGCGCTGGCCGTGTCTGGCACCTCGCCGCTGGAGCTGGTCTGGTCGCCATGGCTGAGATCCACAGGGCCAAACGCGACTACGCCTATGGCGAGGTGTGGTCTGGCAG
>PYER01000408.1 GCA_003017855.1 filamentous cyanobacterium CCT1 | reverse complement strand
GACCAGGTGGCGGTACTGAGTCGCCTTATCCCGCAGGATTGCCCTCGACTGATCGAGCTGGCCGGGGGCGCTGAGGGGTTCAGAAATACCGGCGGTACCCAGCAGGGAAAGGCCATCGACCACCCCAAAGGCGGCATTGGAGGTGCGATCGCTCAGCGCTCGGCCCTCTGGCAAAATAATCGTCACCCGCAGGGTTTTGCCAGGGGGAATTAGAGCGGTTAGGTTGTAGGTGATCAATTCCCTGGCGTAGCGATAGATGGCGGGCGCATTCTCTCGATCACTCTGCCGCCCTATGCCCTCGCCTCCTTCGATCTGAATAGGCTCTAGCTGATTGCTGTCGCCCCAGGCCACCACCGACCACAGCGGCGTGTGACGAGTGAGGTCGAGGTTGTCACCGGGGTCGCTGTGGGTGATCGCCAGCACCGAGCCATCGGGCAGGGGAGCGAGCTGAGCGATAGGAATGTTGGCGGGCTGGGGCGGGTTGAGCAGATCGAGGGTGACGGTGGCGGGGCGATCGCTGGCTTCCACTAAACACCTCAGTGCAGCGACGGCCCCGGCACAGGCAAACACCGGCAGCGTATAGCCAGAGCGCGGCGTTGATCGAGCAAAATCCATCGCTACACCTTGAGATTACGGGCTGGGCCAAACAGGCAGCGACTGAACCTGCTCCAGGGTCAGATCTAGATAGGTATCACCTGGGGCTTCACCGCCTACTAGGGCCTGGCCAAAGTAGCCGCGATCACCGTCGTGGGCGTGGGGACCGATCGCGATCGCCTCATACCGCCCCGCCCGCTGGGCCTGGTTGAAGGCTGAGCCCAGGGTCCATTCCCAGCGAGAGGGAAAAAGTACGACACCCAGGTTATCGATCCAGTCATCTTGACCGTAGAAGTGGTAAACCTGCTCAACGGTATTAAAGCCCGTCTGACCGTCAAACACGCCGCCAAAGGACAGCACCGTAATCTCGACCGGCAGCCACTGCTGCAGGTAGGGGGCCGCCCCCAGGGCCACCTGGACACCGCCGCTGGTGCCCGCCAGCACCAGCTGAAACGGCTCGTCGGCCTCCAGGGGAACAGGCTCTGTAGCAGCCATACGCTCCAGAATGGTGGCCGCTGCCCCCCGGTTGTAGGCTCGCCCGTAGCGGCTGTCGGCGGAGAGAGCCATGCGCCAGAGATTGCGAATTTTCAGCACGATACGGGCGGGCGCGTCTTCGCCGCCGGTTCGTTCGCTCAGCCGCCACACCCAGCGAAAGAACGGCTGTCCACCTACGTTGTCGCTCACCGCCGAGTAGGGAAACACCTTGCGCACCACGACACAGTTGGGCACTGCCGCCGCCATCTGGGTCAAAAAGACGTCTTCGCCAGGAGCCAAATCGACGTCGGCCACGTTGCCCACTCCGGCCAAAAACACCAGGTAGCACGGTGGCCCTGCCCCTGTAGCAATGTCACTCGCAGGCAGCTCGGGGCGCTGCTGGGCCAGCCGGTTGCCGTCGCGCAGCCACCACGACAGGGTGCTGATCGGCGAGATCGTACCCCAGGCCAAAAAGAATAGCCCCAGGGCGGTTAGCAATTTGCTGGTGTCACCCAGCGATCGCGCAACTAGAGTTTGCAGGAAAGACTTCATCGGCAGCGCCCCGGCGGTAGACTGGGCCAGGTAGTCATGAATACAGCTATGGGTCAGCGGCATTCTATCAGGTGGTTGAGGCAGGTGCTGGCAGATGCCCTCACCCTCAACCAGGATTTTTATGAGCACAGCCACCGGTACCCGGCCGCGACACAGTACGCCCGCGGCATTGTGGCACTGGCAGGCCTGTCCCACGGGTTGGGCAGTGGCCTCATTCTGCTGCTCTACAAGCCCTCCTTTTTGGAACTCGCCTTGGGAGTACTGAGCAATGGCCTCAGCGTGGTAGTCGGCTACTACCTGTGGACCTACGGCCTCTGGAAGATCAACACCTACCTGGCCCCGCCCGTGCCTCCCTACCGGGAGCTGCTGGTGCCGGTGGGGTTTGCCTACGCGCCCCAGATGTTCAACCTGCTGACGGTGATTCCGCTGCTGGGCCGACCGATTACCCTGACCCTGGCAGGGTGGACCCTGCTGGGCGCGATCGCCGCCGTGCGCGCTGGCCTCAACATCGGCCTGGTCAAGGCGACCCTGCTAGCCGGGGTGGGCTTTACCCTGGTGCAGGTGGGCATTGGTCTGGTGCAGGAAGGCGTGCAGAACTGGGTTGCCCCTAACCTTCTCCAGTAATCGACAGGGCATCGACCCAGACGCGCGGGCACAGGCCGCCGGGGGTGATTTCGACCTCGGGCTCCACATGCGCGATCGCCTTGAGCAGGTCGCAGAAGTCGCCCGCTACCGTAGCCGACTCCACGCTAACGCGCTCGCCCCCGTTCACCAGCCAGCCGTCAAAGGGCAGCGAGAACGACCCCTGTAACGCATTCACCCCAGCGTGGAGCGCCTGCAGGTCATCAATAAAAATCACGTTCTGAGCATTGTCTAGGCTGTACTCGGTCGAAGTCTCGGCTCCCGGCAGCACGTGGTAGTAGCTGGGGCTCACCGACACCTTAGCGCCAATACTGGCATGACCCGTGGGGCTGGCCCCCATGCGTTTAGCCGTGCCGGCACTGTGCAAAAACTGGGTCAGCACGCCCTGCTCAATAATTGGCACCCGCCGGGTGGGCGTACCCTCGCCGTCAAAGGTTTCGGCGCTGACATTCTCGGGGTGCAGGGCATCGTCATACACCGACAGCAGTGGAGAGGCTACTACCTTACCCAGAGAGTCCTTATTGGAGAGGCTGCGGTTATCTAACACGCTCTGGGCGTTGTACATATTCGAGAACGCGCCCAGCAGGCTCAAAAACGCCTCGCCGGAGAACACTACCCGGTACTTGCCCGAAGCCACTTTTTTGTAGTCGAGGTGGCTGATGGTTTTCTCGGCGGCTTCTTTTAGACAACCGTCAATGTCGAGCAGAGGCAGACCCCGGTTCACCCGCATAGCTCCAGCAGAGCGGGGTTTGCGGCCCTCCTGCTCGGTCTTACTGTACAGGTACAGCGAGGCATAGGAACGGGCCTCGTGGCGCAGGGCTCCGGCGCTGTTGAGGTAAAAGCGATCGATGCTGCGCTGGGCCAGGCCGTTGTAGGGCACGCTGGCGATCGCCGGATGCGCCCCCAACAGCTGCTTCTCCACATCCACCAGGGTCGAAATCAAATCGCCCACCGGGGCCGGGGGCACCGTCTCCACCTGCACGTCGGCGGTGGGAGCCACCGACTCGGGGCTAAAGTCCGGGATGTGGTCACTGACGCCAAAGGCGCTGGCCTCCTGGGCGGTCTGCAAAGCTAAATCCATACCCAGCGGGTCGACGTCGCTGGTGGAGGTCACCCCCACCTTGCCGTCCGGGTTCCACACCCGCACGATCACGCTGGAGCGATTTGAGGCCTTGACCTGCTTAGGGTCGCCCTTGTCGACCTGCACGCTGGTCTCATCGACGGAAGACCCGTAGACGTCGTACTTAGAAATGCCAAGTTTCTTGGCGCTAGATTCCGCGTAGGCGGCAATGTCTTGAATGGAGGGCATAGGGGTGGATGGG
>PYER01000083.1 GCA_003017855.1 filamentous cyanobacterium CCT1 | reverse complement strand
CTGGCTCGGGGGCGGGGGGCTGCGCCTGGAGCTGAGCGCAGCCCAGGGTCAGGGCGGCTAACCCGCCAGAAAGTGCGGCCCAGCCTATCCATCGGTGTTTCATGACAAGGGTATTGATTAACGCTGCCCCTACCTTGCCATGGGGGAGTGGGTAGCGCTGTCTGGTTGCAGGAATGGAAACTGGATGGCAGTGAGTAGCTTATCGAAAGCTTATCGAAAGAGAGGGGTACCAGGTTGATTAGCTGGTAGGCGAACCAATTGAGCGACTAACAATTTCTTTTGCTTGCTTTTCAGTATCTTCTTGGCGCTCACTATAGCGGTCAGTCAAATAATCTACTTTGTCACGTAGCAGCAGCGTAAACTTGTAAAGTTCTTCCATCACATCAATAACGCGATCGCGATAGGGTGAATCTTTCATTGTTCTATCCTCGTTGAACTCTTGATAGGCTTTTGGCACAGAGGACTGATTTGGGATAGTAAACATTCTCATCCAGCGCCCTAACACGCGCAGCGTATTGACGGTATTGTAGGACTGTGAACCACCACATACTTGCATGACTGCTAAAGCTTTACCCTGGGTTGGTCGCGCCGCACCAATACTGAGTGGAATCCAGTCAATCTGATGTTTCATCAAACCGCTAATATTCCCATGCATCTCCGGGCTTGACCACACCTGTCCTTCTGACCAGTAGACAAGTTCCCTTAATTCTTGCACCTTAGGATGAGTATCTGGAACACTTGCATGAATAGGCAGATCATGAGGGTGGAAAAATTTAACTTCAGCACCAAATCCCTCAATAATTCTGGCAGCTTCCTCAGCAAGCAATCGGCTGTAAGAGCGTTCCCGTAGTGAACCGTATAGAAAAAGAATTCTAGGTTTATGATCAAAGCTCATTGAATTCTCCAAACTAGTTTATGGTTTACAGTTTTGAGATTCATTACTACACCAAATTGATGGATCTGCCTTGCAGCAGTCTTCAGTTAAAAACTTCAGAAGTTGACTAGTTCCATCCCAGTTGATGGCGTAGAGAACTTGCCGTTGAATTCGTCTAGAACGAAGCAGGTTAGCCCGCTCTAGCTGGGCAAGATGGCGAGACATTGTAGAAGGGTTAACACTCAAAGCCGAGGCAATTTCCCCCGCCGATAGACCTGATGGTCCGGCGCAGACAAGCAGACGGTAGGCAGCAAGCCGGGTCTCCTGAGCGAGGGCTAGAAGCGCGTCTATAATTGTTTTTGATTGCATAGATGCAAAATAGCACAATTGCGCAATAATGCAAATAAGGCCCCAGAGTATTCCGCTTAAAGCGGACTGATAAAGTTAGTTTGTGTCGTAGCAGAAGTTATTAGCAGTCGCTCAACCATAACGTGGAAAGACCTTAGGCTAAATGGCCTTCGCTACGGTCACACAGTCTCCAAACGCCGCATTGGTCTTCACACCCTGCCAGTCCATTGACGGAATCGCCGCCCGGTAACCCTGGGCCTGCAGGGCCGCGATCAGTCGATCCCGGTTGGGGATATCCATCTGGCCCCGCCGCCCGATTTCGCCGAGGGGGTAGTAGTAGGGCGGCAGGTCGGTTTCTTGAGCCATAGTGGTTAGCAGTTTGGCCTGCGATCGCCACTGCCAGCGTTCTGCCAGGGCCTGCATCTCCGCCAAGATTTCCCCATCGTGCAGCGATCCCAGCCACAGCGGCCCGCTCACCACAGGGGTATCCGTCGTTCCACAGGGACAGACCACTCCGCCCAAGTGCCGACAGTCCACCGTTTGAAAGTGTCCGCAGCGGTGACAGTAGGCCAAAAAACCGTAGGTCTCTTCCGTCAGGGTTGGCTTGCTCACTAGCCGCACCATCACCCGGTGCACCTGACCTGTAAACAGCGAGAACACGGGCTCGACCCCCAGACGTCGGGCAGCGGCGGTCTGGGCGGCGTAGCCAAGGATCAGCCGCAGCCCCTGCTCGTGAACGGCGGGATGCGATCGCGCACAGGCTCCATAGGTGCGCAAGCTGCGCTCCGGGTCGTGACCGCTGGTGGCGCGGCCGTCGGTGCTGGTCAGGTAGAGCATGCCGCCCAGGCGCGTGGCCCACAGCCCGCTGCTGACATAGGGAGCGGGGCCACCAAAATTGTCGATATCGACCAGGTCGTAGAAGTCGCGCTGCTGGTAGCAGGTAAAAAAGACCTGGTTAGCATCCTGATAGGTAAGGCGGCAGGTGCCAGTGGGCAGGGCGGCAAGATTTTGGCTCAGCAAGTCGGCCAGATCAGGATTGCCCTCGTTGGCCCAGACCCAGTCAGCCCCCGCCTCTAGCCCGTAGCGCAGAGGCCGCACACCGCAGCCGGTCATAGCGTCGAGCACCCGCAGCTGTCCATGGCGCTGGCGATAGACCGTAGCGGCCAAAATAGCCAGGTCGCGGGCGATCGCGCTCTGGGGTCGGTAAAAGGCCGACCCTACGCTAAAGGTGGCCTTGCCTTCTTGCACTAAATTCTGGGGCAACCCCACGGTCACCCGGCGGCCTCTACGGCACGGGCGATCGCCGTCTCCAGAGTGGGCTTGTCAAGCTCGGTGAGCACAAACACTTCTTGGACAGTCTTGCCTTTGCGGGCAATTAGCTTAAAGCCGCCGCGAATGGGCACCGACACTTTGACGCGCAGCTCGGGGGAGTGGGCTCTTACGTTTGCGATGACCCCTGGGGTAACGGTGCCAATGCCGGACTGTTCTAAGAGGCGTTCGAGGATGGGAATCAGCCCGGGCAAATGGGTGGAGTGGTTCCAGACTAGGCGACCGTCCGAGGCTTGTGTCATGTGAGGATTTAAGAAAGATTTAAGGAGATAGTACTTTGATTATGCTTTCTCGAGGGGTGCCATCGTCAAGCCAGCCCGAGTAAGTTGAGTGTGGTAAAGCTCGGCCTGCTCCAGCGGCCCGACCCAGACAATCGCCTGGCCATCGTGGTGCACCTGATTGGTGAGTTCCCAGGCGCGATCGCTGCCCATGCCCGGAATGTACTTCATCAGACAAGACGCCACATGCTCAAAGGTGTTGAAATCGTCGTTGAGCACGATGATTTTATAGTTGGGGTACGGCTTGCGCGTGGTTTGGCGGGTCTTTTCAGGGGCAATCGCAGGGGCTGAGGAAACCGCTTGAGGCAAAACCGACATCATGGGGCTGATCCTGAACGTAATATTCGGGCAAGTTCTCGCTAAATCAGGGCTTAACCCCTAACAGTGTATCGAATTCTGCCGGTCTTCCCCAGCGGTTGCCTCAACCTTTCAGCCTTTGCGGCTTTCCACCCCTGTGGCAATAAGGGGGATGGCGATCGGGTGAACCGGGCCTACAGCGACAGCACCCGCTCCAGCTTGGGGATGGTGAGGGGCAGGTCGATGTAGGCGTCGGCGGCCGCCAGCGAGGCGATCGCCATGTCCTGAGGGCGCAGAATGGCCACCTTAATCGGCTGAGGCACCCGCGGTGGCTTGAGCTGCTGCAGGTGGGCGGCCAGGGCGGGGTTGCGGGCCTCGCGATCGCCCACAATCAGCAGCTGGGGCGCATTCACCGCCAGCTGCTGCTGCACCTCGGCCCAGCTGCGGCAGCCGTTCACCTGCCACCCGCAGGCTCGCACGTAGGCCACCAGCGCCCGGTGATGGTCGAGGTCGCTATCGATGACCACCAGGCGCTGCCCCCCCGACTCCAGCGGCGGCGCGCTGAGCGTCTGAGCGGCCGTCGAGGCGCTACTTCCTGGCCCCTGGATTGGAAGCCGTAAAACGAACTGGCTGCCCTGCCCCACCGCCGACTCAACCCGCAGGTGGCCTCCGTGGAGCTGAGCCAGCTGGCGGGTCAGGGGCAGCCCCAGGCCGGCGCCATCGTACTGGCGATTGAGTTCGTGGTCGAGCTGGGTAAAGGGCTGAAAAATTTGCTCCAGCTGATCGGCCGCAATGCCAATGCCGGTGTCTTCAACCTTAAATTCCATGTGGGTATCGCGGCGCTGTACCGCCAGGGTGACCCGTCCCTGAGGCGTAAACTTGACGGCGTTCGACAGCAGGTTGAGCAACATCTGGCGCAGGCGCCGCTCGTCGGCCAGACAGGTATCGGCGTCGATCGCTCCCCGGTAGGCCAGCGTTAGCCCCTTCTCGGCGGCGCGGGGCTGGATCATGGCCAGACACGATTGACATAGCTCTGGCAGCGACACCTCCGTCAGCCGCAGGTGCTCCTGGCCGGCCTCTACCTTAGACAGGTCGAGAATGTCGCTGATGATGGCCAGCAGGTGCTCACCGCTGCCGTGGATGTAGTTCAGGTACTCGACCTGTTTGGCGTTGAGGGGGCCCACCACCTGGCGAGACAGCAGCGCCGACAGCCCCAGCACAGCGTTGAGTGGGGTGCGCAGCTCATGGCTGATCATGGCCAGGAACCGGCTTTTGGCCTGGCTAGCAGCCTCTGCTGCCTGGCGCTGGGCTTCCAGGGTTTGGGTGCGCTGGGCCTGTCGGGCCTCGTCGAGGTAGCCACGCCTGCGGTTGGCCTCGTGCCGAGCCAGTACCTGCTGTAGCTGCTTAAAGGCGGCCTCGTCTCGACAAAGGGGCCGCAGGTCGTCCCAAGGGTTAGCGGTCATGGCAAACGGGCTGTCGGGCTGATGGGTAATCCTGGGATCCGGCCTCTGGCCAGGGCTATCCCTATTAAACCCCACCGGGCTGGGGCTGCCGCATTCTGAAACTATTGTTTAGGGCCAATAGCTGGGGCTAGCCCTCAGGTGGAGAGGCCGCCGCGAAATGCTGAAAGCCCTGGCTAAAGCTGAGAACGGTGGGGGGAGCTGCATTTGCAGGCTGTAGCTCAACGCCTGCAGCCGCTGTCGTTTCGCCGACGATGGCGCAGTCGCTCCCCAAACTGGCCCGCAGCGTTCTAGCCTGGGGCCAGGGCAGACACAGCACCAGCTCAAAGTCTTCGCCACCGTAGAGGCACCAGTCGATCGCCTGCGATCGCCCCACCCAGGCCGCTACCGCTGGGTCAATGGGCAAATCGGTTTCCTGAAGAATAGCGCCAACGCCGCTGGCCTGGCACAGGTGCAGCACCGCGTTAGCCAGGCCGTCGCTGGAGTCCATTGCGGCGATGGCCGCAGAATTGGCCGTTTCCAGGCCGTCCCAGAGGGCAGCGATCGCATCGAAACGGGGCCGGGGCCGCTGGTGAGCAGCGATCCAGCGATCGCGATCGACAGCGGACACCTCCGCGCCCTGCTCCGGGTGCAGCAGCAGCTCCAGCCCCGCCCGCGACAGGCCGTGGTGACCCGTGGCCACAATCGCCTGCCCCGGCTGAGCACGGTGGCGGTAGAGGGCGCGATCGGGATAAACGCTGCCCAGGGCGGTGATGGCGACGCTTTTGGTGTCGGCGCGGCAGAGGTCGCCCCCCAGCACCACCCCACCCCAGTACCTCAGGCAGGTGGCCATGCCCTCGTACAACCCTTCTACCCAAGTTAGGGGAGTATGCCCCGGCAGGCTCAGGCCCACGGTGATACCCACCGGGGCAGCTCCCATGGCGGCCAGGTCAGAGAGGTTGGCGGCAACCGCTCGCCAGCCCACATCGGTGGGGGCGGTGGTGCGATCGCTAAAGTGAACCCCATCGACCAGCACGTCGGTAGTGACCACCAGCCGCTGGTCGGGGGGCAGGGCGACCACCGCTCCGTCGTCGCCAATCACGTCCCCAGGGCAAAACCGGAACAGCCGCTGCAGCAGTCCCAGTTCCCCCAGGTCGGCGATTGTTTGTGAATTTTCCATGGTGAGCCCAGTCCGTCGCCACAGCGATTAAAGCCGGGTGATGAGGAGCAAAGCGTAAGGGGATTAAGTCAACCCCTGAGCCTTACACCTTGTACCCTCCTAGTGCAGCGTCAAACTCAAAAATTAGGGTTCGCGTAGGTTGGGTGCAACGAAGTGAAACCCAACAGCAGCAAGCCTTTGTTGGGTTCCGCTGACGCTCCACCCAACCTACAAATTAAAGCTTGACAAAACATTAGGACGGTTGCACCAAATTGTCGGCCCCGGCAATCACCCGAATCGACTCGATGCGATCGCCCTGGGTGAGCTGCTCTAGAACCTCCTTGTTGTCTACCACGTAGCCAAACACCGAGTAGCGCCCGTCCAGCAGGTTCAGCCCTGCTGGCGTCATCTCGGGTTCAAACAAGAAAAAGAAAAACTGTGACGAGCCGCCGTTGGGGTCGGTGTTGGGGCGGGCCATGCCCAGGGTGCCAAAGGCCGAGAAGGGCAGTACTGGCGCATCCAAAAAGCGACCAATGTCTTCAAGCGTGGTGCCGTAGACCGGGGCCTCGTCACCCTTGACCAAAATTTCGAGCGGGATAGCCCGGTAGGCCTTGGTTTTGGGGTCGATAAAGCCGTCATCGGGGCCAGCCGGATCGCCCGTTTGCAGCACATAGTTGTCTTCGGCCCGGGTAAACTCCATGCCGTCGTAGAAGCCCCGCTCCACCAGGTCGATAAAGTTGCCGCCGGTCACAGGAGCGCTGTAGCCATCGATGACGGCCTGCATGGTGCCCTTGTTGGTTTGAATTTCTACCGTGGCGCGACCCTTGAGCTGGGGCAGACTGTCGTACTCGGGCGGCACGGCGTAGGGAAAGTCTTGCACCATCAGCTCTTCGATTCGGCTGACGTCGTCTAAGATGGCCGACCGCTTGAGCCACACGGTCTCGCGATCGCGCAGATCGACCGCTTCTCGCAGGGGTACCAGCTGAGCCTCTATATCGTCGAGGTAAGAGATAGCGGCCGCCCGTTTACCGCTGGGCACCGCCGCCAGTATGGCTTCCCGATTGCGCATCAAAACCCGCTCAACCTTGGTCAGGTCTTTGCCAATCGGTCCCCAGCGCTTGCTGCGCAACCAGTCCGAGAGACCTTCTAGCGTGGCCTGCACTGACCGAATATCGGGATTGTCGATGGGCAATGAGTAGCGCAGCAGCGCCCGACCGTCTGTAATAGCGTTACCCGGTGGCAGGTAGGCCACCAGCGGACCAGTGGGCAGGGCCATAGCGGCGGCCGTTGGGCCTAGCCACAGGCTAACCATCACCACTAATCCCCACCCCAACCGCGCCAGAAGCCGCGCTAGAGTGCTCCCGCCTAAATTCAGCCGTTTTTTCATTGCCTGCATGTTTCTGGCCATAACGTCATTCTCCGCCCCTGGCGGCCTCTGTCCTGCAGCGCACTGCGCCCCTACAATCTTGTCATACTCTGGAGCACCCCTGGTCCTGGCTTACTCCATGGCACTCCGCCTCAGGCCCTTTCCCCCTGGCCTTCTGGTTCGTCCGACCTGGGCTTTGGTTAAGGGCAAAATCCTGTGGGAAATGGCCGCAGGGGGGTAAAATGAGATGCCTAACGAAGACTGTCCACCGTAGCCAGCGCCATGATTTCTAGCAATGACTTTCGCACCGGTACCTCCATTGAGCTAGACGGCTCCGTCTGGCGCGTGGTCGAGTTTCTCCACGTTAAGCCAGGTAAGGGCTCTGCCTTTGTGCGCACCAAGCTCAAGAATGTCAAAACCGGCAACACCGTCGAGAAAACCTTCCGAGCTGGCGAAACCGTGCCCCAGGCGGTAATCGAAAAGAAAGACATGCAGCACACCTACCGCGATGGTGAAGACCTGGTCTTCATGGATATGGAGACCTATGAGGAAGTGCGCCTGACCGCTGACGAAATTGGTTCTCAGGTGAAATATCTAAAGGAGGAGATGGCCGTCAGCGTGGTGAGCTGGAATGGTCAGATTTTAGAGGTTGAGCTACCCAACTCGATTGTGCTAGAGGTTACGCAGACCGACCCTGGGGTCAAGGGCGACACCGCTACCGGCGGCACCAAGCCCGCCATCCTCGAAACGGGGGCCCAGGTGATGGTGCCCTTGTTTATCTCGATCGGCGAAAAAATTAAGGTTGACACCCGTACAGACACCTATCTGGGCCGCGAGTAGGGTAACGGTCAGTACCGTTATGGAATGAATGGCGGCGTCTAGAAAGCTGAGCTGTCTCTGGCTCAATTGAGTCATCAAATCTTTTAGTAATACCCATCAGACCGTATGAGATTTACGCCGTGGAATTAAGCGTCACCGACCTGAGAGAATTAGTCGCTGCCCTGAGTCAGAGCGATATTGTTGAGCTTAGCCTCAAAAGTTCAGATTTTGAGCTCACCCTGCGTAAACCCGGCGCTATGGTAGCGGTAGCCGCGGCACCTGTAGCCGCGGGGGCTGGGCCTGAGCTGGTGGTGAGTGCTCCTCCGCCTGCGGTCGAACCAGCCCCAGCCCCGACCACGCCGCCGGTTGCGCCGCCGGGCAAGGCCAGCGATTTAGTTGCCATCAACTCTCCGATGGTGGGCACATTTTACCGATCTCCGGCCCCTGAAGAGCCCCCCTTTGTGGGCGTAGGCGATCGCATCAGCACCGGCCAGACAGTGTGTATTATCGAAGCTATGAAGCTGATGAACGAGCTGGAGGCCGAGGTCAGCGGCGAAATCGTGGAGATTTTAGTCGAGAACTCTCAGCCGGTCGAGTTTGGCCAAACCCTAATGCTGGTGCGACCCGTGTGACCCTTGCCCTGGTGTGTCTATGACTGTTGACCAGCGCATCATTGTGCCTTTAGATGTGCCCTCGGCCTCGGCGGCTCTGGCCCTGGTTGAGGCGTTGCCCCAGGTCAGCTTCTGGAAGGTGGGGCTGGAGCTGTTTGTCAGCGCTGGCCCGGCGCTGATTGAGGCCCTCAGGGCGCGGCAGAAGCGGGTGTTTCTCGACCTTAAGTTTCACGATATTCCCAACACGATGGCGGGGGCCTGTGCCGCCGCAGGCCGCTACGGGGTCGATCTGCTCACCGTTCACACGGCGGCGGGTAAAGAGGCGCTGGTGGCGGCCCAGACCGCTGCGATCGCCGGGGCCGAAGCTGCAGGCGTCGAGCCCCCCATAGTGCTGGGAGTAACGCTGCTAACCAGCATTGCCCCCAATGTTTTGGCTGAGGAGCTAAAAATTCCGCTCGAATCGACCAGCTACGTGCTGCAAATGGCGCGGCTGGCCCAGGACAGCGGCCTCCAGGGGGCGGTCTGCTCACCCCAGGAAGCCAGCCAGCTGCGGCGCTTTTTGCCCGCCGAGTTTGCCCTGGTCTGCCCTGGGGTTCGTCCTACCTGGGCCAGCAGTCAGGACCAGCGGCGCACCCTCACGCCATTGCAGGCGCTCCAGGCTGGAGCCACCTACCTGGTGATCGGTCGCCCTATTACGGCCGCCCCCGACCCCGCCGCCGCCTTTAGGCGCATCTGCGAAGAATGCTCTGCCGCGATCGCTCCCTAGTGCAGCAGCCCCGGTACCACTGGCTGTTGTTCCTGGGGCTGGGATTGACTGCCCTGGTAGCCCCAGAGGTTAGCTTGGCCCAGGTTTCACCGGATCCAGACTCGCTCTACTTGCGGCCCTCTAACCACTGCCCCAGCGATCTCCAGGGGCTGACCACCGGGCTGTTGAGAGATCTGCCCGGCTATGCCAACCGGGTAGCCAGCCGCAACCTGCGCATACCGGTAGAAGAGCCCAGCGTTGCGCCCCCTAACATCGTTGTGATCGCTGGGGCGCCCGACTTCACCCCTATTGATCTGTCTGATTATTCCCCGACGGATTCCCCAGCGGATTCTTCAGGCCGCGAAGAGCCAGACAGCGATTCTGCACCCCGTAGCGACAGCCCGCTGCAGCAGGTGTTTTTTACCACCCTGGAGCGGCAGTACTGGCAAAACCAGGTGGTGTCGCTGCAAAACTACCACTGGCTGTTTCTGGTGCAAAACCAGGACGGCTGGTATATGGCGCTGCTGTACTCCAGCCTCGATCGCTATACAACGAGTCCCAATCCACTGGAGCCAGTTGCAGGCCAGCGTCCGCCCACCCCGCCTGAGGAAAGCAGCGACGGCATTGTTGGTCAGGCGATTAGGCTCTGGCTGCGCGACTGTCGGGCCGAGGCGGTGTTTCCTGTCGATACTGAGGACACCGTTGTTTCCCCAAACGATGCGGCACCGCCCGATGCCGTGCCGCTGGATGAAACCAGTCCGTAGAGGGTATCGCGCTGACGGGCGGGGCGGTTCAGGCTGGCGATCGCGCCCCGCAATTCATCCACCGTCATGCAGGTGCCTCCCTGGGCTCCAGCCATCGTGGTGATGTGCTCTTCCATCAGCGTGCCGCCGATATCGTTGCAGCCCCAGGTCAGCGCCTCGGTGGCCCCGGCCAGCCCCAGCTTGACCCAGCTGGGCTGGTGGTTCACAATCCAGTTGCCCAGGTATATGCGGGCTACCGCCATCAGCAAGAGCGCGTCAGCCAGCACCGGCTGGTCGCGCCCTACCCGGCGGCGCAGGGGCTGAGGCGCCTCCTGCCCGACAAAGGGCAGCACAATAAACTCAGTGATCGCTGCCTTGCGGCCCAGTTTGATCGACTGACGCTGCAGCTGACGCAGCTTTTCGAGGTGGGCGATCTGCTGAACCGGGGTTTCAATGTGGCCCGACAGCATTGTGCTGGTGGTGGGTAGGCCAATCTCGTGGGCTAGCCCGACAATCTCCAGCCAGGTGGCCGAGTTGATCTTCTCAGGGCACAGCACCCGCCGCACGGCGTCGTCGAGCACCTCCGCTGCCGTACCTGGTAGAGAATTGACCCCGCCATCCCGCAGGGCCAGCAGCACGTCTCGATAGCTCAGCCCGTCCTGGCGAGCGATGAACTGTACCTCCTGGGGCGAAAAGGCGTGCAGGTGCAGGGCCGGGTAGCTGCCTTTAATGGTTTCCGCCAGCTTCAGGTAGTAGCGCAAAGAGCTGCCGTCGATTTTGGCGGCGGGGTTAAGCCCGCCCTGCATGCAGATTTCAGTGGCACCCACCGCAACGGCCTCGGCCGCTTTTTCAAGGATGGGAGAAAAATCGAGCCAGTAGGAACCCTCACTATCGGCATCGCGGCGAAAGGCGCAGAAGTTGCAGTGCTGCTCGCAGATATTGGTGAAGTTGATGTTGCGGTTGACCACGTAGGTCACCGTTTCCCCGACCTGTCGCTGGCGCAGGGCATCAGCCGTCTGTTGAATCGCCGCCAGCGCCTCTGGGTCGCGCTGCTGCAGTAGAGTGACCCCGTCAGGCGCTGAAATATCGGCCCCAGCCAGTGCTTCAGCAAGAATCGGTTCAATGTCCATAGGATAAAGTAGGCCGTTGCCCATAACGCCACGCTTCTATTGTGACGGCTGCGCGCCCCAGGGTTAAACTCAGGCTAAAAACACGCGATCGCCCCAGAAGATTCACAGCTCCTGGGGCGATCGCGCAAACTACCCTAAACTCCCTAACCTCCAGCCACGGCGGGCACGATGCTAACCTCGTCCCCGTCGCTGAGGGCCGTCTCTTTACCGTCGAGAAACCGAATGTCTTCGCTGTTGACGTAGAAGTTGACAAAGCGGCGCAGTTCCCCAGCATCGTCACAGAGCCGAGCTTTAATGCCGGGGCAGTTGCTCTCCAAGTCGTTGAGCAGTTCGACGATGGTGCCGCCGCTGCATTCCAGGGCAGCCTGATTGTTGGTGAACTTTTGTAGAGGGGTCGGAATGAGTACTTTTACAGCCATGGTGGTGTTTATTACAAAGGTCTGAGAACTGTAGGTCTAGGAACAGTCAAAAAAATGATCCCGCAGCGATCGCCAGGAGATCAGGCACCGGCAGAATCGGGCGGGCCAAGCGGCCCAGCCCGATTAGCAACGGCGCTAGACGAGCACCTGCTGCCACTCCAGGCGGTCTAGGGTACGAGACCGCTCCAGCGCCCGCTCAAAGCTTTCGAGCTTGGGCTCAATGGTGAAGGGTTCGCCGATGTAGCCCTGCACGGCCTCCTGGGTCTTTAAGCCGTTGCCGGTAATGTAGACCACCGTCGATTCTTCGGGGTCAATTTTACCGGCTTCTACCAGCTTCTTGAGTACCGCAATGGTGGTGCCGCCAGCAGTCTCGGTAAAGATGCCCTCGGTCTCGGCCAGCAGCTTCATGCCTTCTACCACTTCGGCATCGGTGACCGACTCAATGTTGCCGTTGGTCTTGCGGGCAATGTCGAGGGCGTAGATGCCGTCGGCGGGGTTGCCGATAGCGATCGATTTGGCGATCGTGTTGGGCTTCACCGGGGTGACAAAATCGCGCCCTTCCCTAAAGGCTTGGGCAATGGGGGAGCAGCCATCGGCCTGGGCTCCGCTGAAGCGCACTGGTTTGTCGTCGACCAAACCGACCTTAACGAACTCCTGAAAGCCCTTATAGATTTTGGTGAATAGAGAACCAGAGGCTAGAGGAGCCACAATGTGGTCGGGCAGTCGCCAGCCCAGCTGCTCGGCTACTTCATAGCCCAGGGTTTTAGACCCTTCGGAGTAGTAGGGGCGCAGGTTGATGTTGACGAAGCCCCAGCCGTGGGTGTTGGCCACTTCAGAGCAGAGGCGGTTGACCTGGTCGTAGTTGCCCTGTACCGCCATCACGGTGGGGTTATAAATCAGGGTGCCCAGCACCTTGCCGGCTTCCAGATCGGCGGGAATAAAGACGCAGCAGTCTAGCCCGGCATGGGCCGCGATCGCCGCCGTTGAGTTGGCCAGGTTGCCCGTGCTGGCGCAGGAGACGGTGGTAAAGCCTAGCTCTTGCGCCCGCGTCAGCGCTACCGATACCACCCGGTCTTTAAAGCTGAGGGTGGGCATGTTGACGGCGTCGTTCTTTATATAGAGTTCTTTGAGACCCAGCCGCCGGGCCAGGCGGTTAGAGCGCACCAGGGGCGTCATGCCTGTGCCCACATCAATAGGGGTGTCGGTGCTGACCGGCAAAAAGTCTTTGTAGCGCCAGATAGACAGTGGCCCGGCCTGAATAGTGCTGCGCGTCACCCGCTGACGAATCGCATCGTAGTCGTAGGCCACCTCCAGCGGGCCAAAGCAAACGTCTTCACAGACGTGCTTGGCACCCAAGTCGTAAGTTTCACCACACTCCCGGCATTTCAGGGCCGAAAAGGTAGGAGTGGTGGCGGTGGAGCGTTCGATGGACTGCGTCATGGTGGTTTCTCTAGCGTCTTGTGCAGGTCTAGCTGAATTAAGTATTCAGAACGTAACACCGAAAACAAAATCTGGTCAAATGTACCCGACCAAAAAAGTCGGGTATAGCCTAATCCTAGTCATGTAGAGGTTTGCGCTTTCGCCTGCTAGCTTTTCGGGGCTATTCCTTGGACTGATTTATCGCCGGGGTGGCTGTTCTAGGCAAATCTTTTTTCCTCGCCTCCTGCTATAGCTTGGGGTTGCCGAAGACAGAGACAGGCCATCGCAACTACGTTGACAGCAGAAAAACCAGGGCCAGGGATAAACAAAGTAGCCTGCTATACAAACGTCTCCCAGGTACTTGAGGTTAAGTGATCTAAAGTCATGGAACGTTTGCATTATCTAATGTGCCAGACCGATTAAACTGCTCTATGCTTGGTGCCCAAGGTGGTCTGTACTGAGGGCCTGGCCGTAATCTGGCGGTGTAGAGCAGTCATTTCAGTGCAGATGCCTTCTGTGATGCTCTTAGCAGAACGTTTATGGTAGTGACCCAAGATAAGCCGCTTGCCAATGTCTTCCGCCAGCTGTCTGGGGGGGCATTTCCTCCAGTCGTTGAGTCCTACGATCGCGGCAAGACCATTTTCTTTCCTGGAGACCCCGCTGAGCGGGTCTATTTTTTGCTCAAGGGCGCCGTTAAGCTGTCGCGAGTCTACGAAGCGGGAGAAGAAATTACGGTTGCCCTGCTGCGAGAAAACAGCGTATTTGGGGTGCTATCGCTGATCACGGGCAATCGGTCCGATCGCTTTTATCACTCGGTAGCGTTTACGCCGGTCGAGCTGCTGTCGGTGCCCATCGAGCAGGTCGAGCAGTCCTTAGAAGAAAATCCTGAGCTGGCTCTGCTGATGCTGCGGGGGCTGTCCTCGCGAATTCTGCAGACCGAAATGATGATTGAGACGCTGGCCCACCGCGATATGGGGTCGCGGCTGGTCAGCTTTTTGCTGATTCTCTGTCGCGATTTTGGTGTTCCCAGCCAGGACGGCATCACCATTGATCTAAAGCTCTCTCACCAGGCGATCGCTGAGGCGATTGGTTCAACCCGAGTCACCGTCACTCGCCTCCTGGGCGATCTGCGTCAGGAGGGCATGATCTCTATTTATAAAAAGAAGATCACCGTTCACGACCCGGTGAATCTGAGCCAGCAGTTTACCTAATAGTTGATCTAGAGGGCGGCTGGGCAAGGCGCACAATGATGGTCTGGTCTAAGGCTGGGGCTGAAGCGGTTGGTCGGTTACACCTGGGCGTACAAGAGCCCAACCCATGCAGTAGAGTAAGTGCAAACTCCCCTGTGGCTGGTGCATGGTTTCTGGGTACGTATTGATTTTGGCGGTATTGATGCTTGGGGGGGTGATTGCTACCCTGGGCGATCGCATCGGTATGCGGGTGGGCAAGGCTCGCCTCAGCCTCTTCAACATGCGACCCCGGCAAACGGCGACCGTGGTCAGCATTGCCACCGGGAGCATTATTTCGGCCTCGACGCTGGCCCTGCTGTTTGGGGTGAGCAGCCAGCTGCGTACTGGCGTGTTTGAACTGGGCCGCATTCAGAATGATCTGGCCAGTGCCGAAGCCAATCTGGCCAAAGCTCAGGCTACACAAGAAGACGTTGAGGCAGACCTGGAGGCCGCTTCCGTCGAGCGCCAGCGAGCCCTGGGGCGGCTGCAGGAAGTAAATGAATCGCTCAATCGAGCCGTAGAGCAGCAGGAAGCGACAGAGGACGAGCTGCGCCAAACCCTTGGCCAGCTAGACACCGTCTCGCAGCAGGCAGAAACGCTGCGACAGTCGACCTCAAGACTGCGGGTAGAACGCGATCGCCTGCTGCAGCAGCAGGCCACAATTAGTAGTCAGATTGCCGAGCGCGATCGCGCCATTGCTGAGCTTGACCAGCAGATTGCTGCTCGCGATCAGCAGATTGCCGAGCGCGAGCAGCTACTGGTCGAGCTCGAGGCTCAGCAAGACTTTCTCCAGCAGCAGGTGGCGGCGCTGCAAACCCAGTATCAGGGACTTTTTCGCGGCAACATTGCCCTCAACCGCAACCAGGAAATTTTGACAGGGCAGGGCAGGGCCGAAAACCGCGCCCAGGCCGAAGAATTTGTGACCGAATTCTTGCAGGAAGCCAACCGCATTGTCTCTCGCGCCATTGCCCCCGGTACGCCCATCGACCGGCAAATTTTGCTGATCGGCAATCGCGAAGTCGAAGCCCTCATCGATCGCCTAGCCACCAGCGAAGACTATGTGGTGCGCCTGCTGTCAGCCGCCAACTACATCACCGGTGAACCCTGCGTCTTGCAGCGGGGTGAGCCCTGCATTCAGGTCTTCTTCGACGCCACCCCCAATCAGCAAGTTTACGCCGAGGGCGAGCTGCTGGCTACCGTAGCGCTCGATCCGCCGCCATTTGAAGATCGCCAGCTGATTGAGCGGCTCAATCTGCTGCTGGCCGCCACCCAGTTTCGGGCCCGCCAGGACGGCATTGTCAGCGACAACCTGCAGGTGGCCGACAACCGTCCTGAGACCATTCTGAACTTCTTAGAGACCGTACAGCAATCGGGGCAGGCCGTCGATTTCCAAGCCATTGCCGCCACGGATGTTTTTACCGCGGGACCAGTGCAGATCAATCTAGCGGCTGTGCGTAACGGGCAAATTTTGTTTCAAACCAACGTAGCTCCTACTCTGTTTGAGAACGGTGCCGAAAACGGCGGTAGTCGACCCGATTTGGAGGGCCGCTAGCCCACTAGGATCCAGCCCTAATTATCTTTGGCGGCGAATATTTAATAATGTCTAAAAAAATTTGCAGATAGTTACCATCTGCCCCCACTTCGATACTGTGGGGATCACCTGTGTTTAGAATTAGCCTAACTGTCAGCTGCTAATCAATTGCTTTTAACTCTGGTCTGTGTGAAAGCAGGCGAACTTTAATATATCTGGAGCGATCCCATGAAATTTGAGGATATTTATCAGTTCTTCGAGGATCCACCGCCAATCTACCTCAACAAAGAGCTTGCCGTCTGCTATGTGTTGTCGGTGCTGCTCCAGCAAGATTCCTACGGTACTGAGCTGATTCAGCGGTTGACTCACCACTACCCTCACTATCGCTTATCTGACACCGTACTGTACGGGGCTCTTAAGTTTTTAGAAGACGAAAACGCGATCGACGGCTACTGGAAAAAGGTGGAAGGTCGGGGTCGCCCCCGTCGCATGTACCGCCTCAACCCTGACTGGCGGCTGCAGTCTGAAGAGCTGGCCGAGTTCTGGAAAACCTATATGGGCGATCCGGTCCGGCCCACCACTACCCAAAGTCCTGCTTACTCTTCCCCGCGACGATGACGAGCTACAGCCAGACCTCTGAGAGCTATCCAACCTGGGACTACCTGAATGATCCATCATTCCGTACCCTAGAGAGGTACCCTCAGTTGGCCCGTCTGTGACCGAAACCGTAACCTACTCAACGCTGCTTCTAACCCTGCTGATGATAGTGGGGTTAGTCTTTTTTATTCGGGCGTCTACTAAAGATCGCATAGAAACCCTAACGCTGGCTCGCCCTGTAGCACCGCTCGCCCTGCTGCAAACGCTGACAGCCCATTTTGAAGAGCGTGCCTACCGACGAGTAACGGCCGCCGAGGTTGAGACTCAGCGCATTGTGCTACGCGGACGAGTGCGGCCTAGCCTATTTTTAGCCGGTTTTTTGACCCTTTTGGCCGCCATTGGTGGACTGTGCTTTGCGCTCGTGTTGAACAATCTGTGGCCGGCTTATGGCGCTGTTTTTTTAGGACTGGTTGGACTAGCGCCAGTAGCCGGCTGGTTTTACTGGCGGGGGTCTGACCGCGATGAAGACGTCATTCTTCAGGTGCGTCCCGAGGCCTCCTCCGAAGACCCCATCAACCCGTCTGCCACCGTCACCGTCACCGCCCATCGCGACGAACTAATTGCCCTGGAGCGTGGCATCAATTCTGGCCAAAATCCTTAGCCCACCAGCGCTACCTGCCCGATCCCGAAAACAGGCCAGGGGTTGTCATACTGAATCCGCCCTGACTGCCCCCAGTTGGGCTGGGCAAACATCGTTTGCCCCTACGCAAGTCGCCTGTTGGGAAATCGGGGTTATGTGATTCGGATTTGGTATGACCACTAATTCTGGGACCCTCAGCAACTGTTTGATAGTGGCCCTCAAAGCGAGGTTGGGGGCGTGAAGCCTAAAAAAAAGCTAGCCCATGGGCTAGCTTTCGGTACTTAGCTTTACGCTACTGAATACGATGACTCGATCAACTGCGACAGCCTAGCTAGGCTAGTTAGCAGTCTATCTGGTCTAATGAGTCAGGGTCTCTAGGGCTGAAGCGTTCTCTTCATCTTCTTCGCCAAGCAGAACCCGCAGACTGGGGAAGAGAAAGTGATTCTCTTCAACGTACTGGGCTCCAAACAAACCCTTCTCGGCCCAAAAGTACCGGTCAGTAGTATGCTCGTTCCGTTTGACCAGCAGCAGGGCTGGGGGGGCAATGCCCTCGGAATGGATGAAATTCCGAGCTGCGGTTACGGGTTTTTCGTTGCCGCTCTCAATACTATACTGAGGAACAGCCTCTAAGATGCGACGGCCTTCTAAGCGACGACGACTCTTACGCTTGCGTCTCCTTGCCAAGTTGCCTACCTCCCTCTCAGTGGATATTTGGATGTAGTTTCGGTTACAAAATTTGTTAACCAGGCCAAGTATATAGGCTCAAAATAAGAATTTCAACTTCTCTTAAAATTCAGGCTTAAAGTCCTATAAACCATAGCTTGCAAAGGTTACAAGGGTGTTTCATAGAGATAAGCCTGAACAGAATTGTTAAAAAATTGACAAAACTTTAATTTTTCTTCCGTCACACTCTTAAGTTGCTTTGCCATGATTGGCTCCCCCAGCTCCGAATTTATGGCCCTGTGTCAGTCTCAGGTTCTCCTGCTTACCCAGGCTTTGGGGGCAATGTCGACTGTGGTCTACCTGGTTGAAACCACGGCGGACTCAATCAACCCAACCCTGGTGCCCCTGGTGGTGTATCCAGAAACAGCCGATCTCTGGAAGGGTCTGCGGGAAGGGTTGGCGGCGGTTTCTGACCAGGAAAGTGAGGCTAAAGGCAGCGGGCAAGGGTCGTCTCAGGTTTTGGTTCAGCTAGACGATTGGCCCTCTCGTCCTGGCGCTACCGAGCCCGAACAGACGGCCTACTCTTCTTCTAATCGAGACGACCAGCGAGATCAGCTGCCCAGAGACAGGGTAATTTCGCTGCCCTCAAGTTTAGGTTCCCAGGGGCTAGAGGCTGAGACAGCGGCTTACCCTCTGGTGCTGCCCCTAACCCATGAGGGGATTGTGCTAGGCATGATGGTCAGCACCCGTGATGCCCAGCCCTTTACGCCCGACGATTATCAGCAGGCCGAGCAGGTGGCTAGCACTCTGGCGATCGCCTGCGTGATGGATCAGCGCAGCCAGTGGCTTCAGCGCCAGCTCAATCAGCGCCAGCTCAACCAGGCCGATCAGTCAGAAACGTTCCACGATCTGCTACACCAGTTCCGCAACCCGCTGACGGCGCTCCAGACCTTTGGCAAGCTGATGGTCAAGCGCCTGCCCCTCGAAGATACCAACCGCCCCATTGCTGAAGGCATTGTGCGCGAAAGTCGACGGCTGCAAGATTTGGCCCAGCACTTTGATGACGCTGTAGCGATCGCCGATGAAACTCTCACTCAGCTTACTAGTCCTTCGGTAGGTGGCCTACTATTACCCGGATCAACCGCCGATGTTGCCGAATCCGCCGCTGCTTCACTGGACGATCAAGGGGCCTCTGGTAAACTGGCGATCGCCCACACCGGGAATGGTTTGGGGCGATCGCTAACCGTAAAACCTGGCGCGATCGCCGATGTGGCTCTACCCCTAGTGCAGTCAGTTCTACCCCTGGCTCAGGAGCGGGGACTGCACCTGGTGCACCATATTCCTGATGCCCTACCCGAAGTCTGGCTCGACCCGGCCGCCTTAAGTGAAGTGCTGCACAATCTAATCGATAATGCCCTTAAGTACGCTACCCCCGGAGCGTTAGTGTGGGTGACGGCCGGGCTAGTGCAGCAGCTCAATGCGCAGGTTTTCCAGGGCGTTGCCGTAGGCGATACCGGTGCAGGCATTCCCCCGGACGATCAGCCACAGCTGTTCACTCGTCATTTTCGCGGCGTACAGGCCCAGGGCGATGTTCCCGGTACGGGCCTAGGCTTGGCAATTGTTCAGGATCTCGTCCAGGGTATGGGGGGCCACATCGATCTGGTCAGCCCGGTGCGGGGCACCCCATGGCTACCCCCCGAAGCCGCTGCTTACCCTTCCCAACCGGGTACGTTATTTGTGGTGTGGCTGCGAGTCTCTCCTCAGAAAACTTCGTCAGCGGTACGTCCCCAAGCAAATACCTGATCCTACTGTGGAATCCCAAGCGACGGTCGTTTCCCTGGTGGTGCTTAACGCTACTAAAAGCCGCTTCCATAGGAGAATGAAACCAAGTCGTCTGTCCGGCTAGTGCCTTTGTCGCCGTCGCTTTCGACGTAGTTCACGCTGGTTTTTTTGGCCATGGACGTTGAACTCGCAGGCTCTGCAACAGAGGCAAATTTGAATTTAGTCGTCAATCCAAAAATCAAACATTGGTGAACCCATGGCAACCACCCTCTCCCCCAACTCGTCCACTCGGCTGGCGCCACCCGCTCCCCTCGCTCCCATTGTGGTGCCCGATCGCCTGCTGCTGGGGCCAGGTCCCTCCAATGCCGATCCTCTCGTGATTGCGGCGATGAACCAGCAGCCCATCGGTCACCTCGATACCGCTTATTTGGCGATGATGGATGAGGTGCAAGACTTGCTGCGTTATACCTGGCAGACCACTAATCCCCTCACCTATGCGGTAGCCGGTACCGGGTCAGCGGCGATGGAGGCCACGATCGCTAATGCCGTCGAGCCAGGCGATCGCGTGCTTGTCGCCGTCAAAGGTTACTTTGGCCACCGCCTCGTCGATATGGCCCAGCGCTACGGAGCTGACGTCGTCACTATTCATCGACCCTGGGGCGAAGCCTTTACCCTCGACGAACTGACTGCGGCCCTGGATGAATATCAGCCTACAGTGCTGGCGATCGTCCATGCCGAAACCTCAACCGGCGTGCGCCAGCCCCTTGAAGGGCTGGGAGCTGCCTGCGCTGCCCACGATTGTCTGCTGCTGGTCGATACGGTCACCAGCCTCGGCGGTGTGCCAATTTTCCTCGACGAATGGCAGGTTGATCTGGCCTACAGCTGTAGCCAAAAGGGATTGAGCTGCGCCCCCGGTATTTCTCCTTTTACCATGAGCCCTCGGGCCGTAGCCAAACTGGAGAACCGCCGCCAACCTGTAGCCAATTGGTATCTCGATGCCAACCTACTGCGAAAATACTGGGGGCCAGAGCGAGTCTACCACCACACCGCTCCCGTCAACCTCACCTACGCCCTGCGCGAAGCTCTGCGTCTATTGGCCGAAGAAGGATTAGAGGCCCGCTGGCAGCGTCACCAGCAAACCGCCGCCTATTTGTGGGCTGGATTATCCGATCTCGGACTCACCTGCCATGTAGATGAATTGCTGCGTTTGCCTACCCTGACCACAGTGCGCGTACCCAACGGCGTCGATGCTAAGGCCGTGAGCCGCCAGCTCATGGCCGACTACAACATTGAAGTCGGCGGTGGTTTAGGAGAATTGGGCGGCAAAGTTTGGCGCATCGGTTTGATGGGCTATAACAGTCAACCTCAGCACGTTGATACCCTATTGAATGCTCTAGGCACCGTTCTGCGTCAGTCTACCTAACGCACCGGTCCACTAGTTTCTGTAATAACTGACTTGAAATATTTACAGTGAAGAAGGCAATTTAGCAAGGATTGCCTCCTTCACTAAACAATCTTCTAGGCCACATTTCGCTGAGCACTTTCTAACAGAGGAAATCCTAGCTTTTCCCGCTGCTCAAGGTAGAGCTGTGCCACCCGGCGCGCTAATCCTCTCACCTGACGAATATACCGGGTGCGCTCGGTCACCGAGATTACCCCCCGTGCATCCAGCAAATTGAACGTGTGAGAGCATTTGAGAACATAGTCATAGCTCGGCAGTACCAATCCCCGATCCATCAGCTGTTCTGCCTCCTGCTGATACAAATCAAACAGCGTAAACAGCAGTTCTGAATTTGACGCCTCAAAGTTATAGGTCGAGTTTTCGATCTCAGCCTGTATGTAAATATCGCCGTAGGTCAGCTGGTCATTCCACTGAATCTTGGCGATCGCATCCACCTCCTGCAGATACATCGTCAAGCGCTCGAGCCCGTAGGTCAGCTCGATTGACACCGGTCGACAATCAATCCCCCCGCACTGCTGAAAGTAGGTGAACTGAGTAATCTCCATCCCGTCCAGCCACACCTCCCAGCCCACGCCCCAAGCACCAACCGCGGCATCCTCCCAGTTGTCCTCCACAAACCGAATATCGTGATCTTCAGGCTTAATACCCAATGCCCGCAGCGACTCTATATAGGTCTCCTGAATATCGCTCGGCGACGGCTTAATCAATACCTGGTACTGAAAATAGTGCTGATAGCGATTTGGGTTCTCCCCGTAGCGCCCATCCGCCGGTCGGCGGCATGGTTCCGGATAGGCCACTGACCAGGGCTCTGGCCCCAGCGCCCGCAAAAACGTGTGAGGGCTCTTCGTACCCGCTCCCTTCTCCGTATCGTAGGGCTGCATAATCACGCAGCCTTGCTTGGCCCAAAAGTCGTTTAGCGTTGCAATGACAGACTGAAAGTTCACAGATTCCCCCACTGGTCCAGGCCCTGGCTCAATACCTTTACTAGTATTCAACAGACCTGCCCCGATAGATCGTGATGGCGTTGAACTCCTCACCGTTACCCTGACCCCCACATCAAGCCTGTCCTCACAATCGCCAGCTCGTGCAGCCATCGAGTGATTTGCCAGAGCTGTCTGTATCCCCAATTACAGAGCCAGATTAATGTTGTTTTAACACCCTTAACCCTTGCCTAGAGTGGATCTAACGACGCTAGCGGTGCCGCTTTATGGCCGCCCTCTTCCCCCAGATACGGTGTAGGCAAAAAGTTTTTTTCCGAGAAAAATCGCCTAATTTCACCCACAACCTCGCCCTATAAAGCCAAAAACCCTTGCAGCGCAAGGGTTTTGAACAAAAAGACTTTATTTCGATTAAGGTGTTGACACCATCAAAAATTCACCCTATATTGATAAAGCGCCTGAGGGGAGCGGCTCGAACGAGTGCTTTCACCGGGTTAGCGATGAACCTCGACAACTGCATAGTCTAGAAATGAAGCCAAGGTTCCTGTCAAGGATTAAATTGGTTCAAGGATAGCATTCGTGCTGGAATTGAGT
>PYER01000407.1 GCA_003017855.1 filamentous cyanobacterium CCT1 | reverse complement strand
CCCATCCACGCACCCCAACCGGAGATACCCCATGCAAACCAACGCCACTCTCGTCGTCATCGGCGCAGGCATCGTCGGCTGTAGCACCACCTACCACCTGGCCAAACTGGGTTGGAAAAATATTGTCGTGGTTGAGCAAGGCCCGCTTTTCGCTACGGGTGGCTCTACCTCCCACGCGCCGGGTCTGGTGTTTCAGACCAATTCGTCGAAGACCATGACCAAGCTAGCCCAGTACACCGTTGAGCTGTACAGCCAGCTCAGCACCGATGAAGGCCCCGCTTTTTACCCTGTCGGCGGTGTGGAAGTGGCCTACACCGAAGCGCGGATGGCCGAGCTTCAGCGCAAGCTGGGCTGGGCTAAGTCTTGGGGCGTTGAAGGGGCCTGTCTGCTGACTCCAGCGGAGATCAAAGCAAAGGTGCCCTTGCTGGATGAAGCGAAGGTGCTGGGTGGATATTACGTGCCCACTGACGGTATCGCCAAGGCATTGCGGGCGGCAGAGGCGATGGCTAACTATGCCAAAGAAGCGGGAGCTGCCGAGTTCTACGGCCACACTACGGTAATAGATATCGAGGTGGTGAATGGCCAGGTGCAGGCTGTTGTTACCGACAAAGGCCGCATCGAAACCGATAAGGTGCTGGTCTGTGCAGGGATTTGGGGACCGCGCATTGGGCGCATGGTAGGTGAGGTGATTCCCCTGACCCCGGTGCAGCACCAGTATGTGAAAACCGGCCCGATTCCTGAACTGGAGGGGATGACGGAGGAAGTCACCTATCCAATGGTGCGCCACCAGGACCACGCCATGTACTTTCGGCAGCACGGCGACTGCTGGGGGATTGGTTCCTATCAGCATGAACCAATGCTGGTGGACCTCGACAACATTCTGCCCTACGCCGAAGCGCCGGTGATGCCGTCGGTACGCCCTTTCACTGAAGAGCACTTTGGCCCCGCATGGGAATCGACGAAGGAACTCTTTCCCGCGCTGGAGGGGGCGGAGCTGACCTACAAGATCAACGGCATGTTTTCTTTCACGCCGGACAGTGGTTCAGTGGTGGGAGAATCCACTAAGGCAAAAGGATTCTGGGTAGCGGAGGCGGTGTGGGTCACTCACGGGGGCGGTGTCGGCAAGATCGTGTCAGAGCTGATGACGACCGGGGTGCCCAGCCTCGATATTCACGAAATGGATATCAACCGCTTTCCCGAAGTGTGCAAAAGCTCGGCCTATATCACCCGCGCCGGGGCGCAGCAGTACGACGAGGTGTACGACATTATTCACCCGCTCGATCAGCAGACCCACTCGCGGGAGCTGCGGGTCAGCCCGTTTTACCCACGCCTGCAAGAACTGGGGGCGCAGTTCATCTTCAGTGCTGGGTGGGAGCGGCCCCAGTGGTTTGAGGCCAATGCGGATCTATTAGATCAATACGCCATTCCTCAGCGCCAGGGCTGGGAGGCGAAAAACTGGTCGCCGATTCAGGGGGCGGAGCATTGCGCCACGAGAGAAAAGGCGGCTCTCTATGACCTGACGCCCTTTGCCAAGTTTGAGGTGACGGGTCCCGGTGTGGTGGACTACCTCCAGCACCTTTGCGCCAATGACATCGACAAGCCCGTGGGCAAGGTGATCTACACCGCTATGCTGGATGCCAACGGCGGCATCATGTGCGACCTGACCGTAAGCCGCCTGGGTGCCGAAAAATATTGGGTGGTGACGGGTGGTTCTGTCCACGGTCACGACCTGGCCTGGATGCGATCGCACCTACCGGAGGACGGCGCAGTGCGCATCACTGATGTTTCCTCCAGCTACTGCTGCGTGGGGTTGTGGGGTCCGAAAGCGCCAGAGATTTTGCAGGCGGTTACCCAAACCGATGTGTCTAAACCCAGGTTCAAGTTCTTCACCAATCAGCATCTCTACGTTGGCAACATTCCGGTGCTGGCGGTGCGGGTGTCCTACGTAGGTGAAGAGGGCTGGGAAATTTATGCGCCCACAGAATCGGGCCTCAAGCTGTGGGATACGCTGTGGGCAGCGGGGCAACCCCACGGCCTGATTGCCGCTGGCTTAGGCGCGTTTGAATCGCTTCGGTTAGAGAAAGGGTTCCTGCTATGGGGCACTGACATTCATACAGAATATGACCCCTACGAGGCAGGGCTAGGCTTTGCGGTGAAGCCAGATAAGGGTGAATTTATCGGCAAAGCGGCGCTGCTGCAGCGGCAGGAGTTCGCCAGCCGCAAGCTCTGTTTTTTGACGCTGGATGCTCCGGCTGCGGTGGTGATTGGCAAAGAGCCCATCATCGCCGACGCCAAGGTACTGGGCTATGCCACCAGCGCGGGCTATGGCTACAGTTTGGGACGCTGCGTGGTGTACGCCTACCTGCCGCTGACCTATGCTCAACCCGGCACTAAGGTCGCGGTGGAATACTTCGGCAAGCCCCTGGCGGCAACGGTGGTTGAGAAGCTGCTGTAGCGTTCCTGAAGGGTGGCCGAAGGCCAATCGCCTTTGCACTCGTAGGGTGCATTATCGGCCCTTAACCTTCGACAAAACTCCCTAAACTTTGCTGAGAGGCCGCAATGCACCACTTACGGCGTCAAGGAACTGCTGCTGGGATAGCCAGAAATCAAGTTTGCCAAGGGGGCTCCCGTTGAGTGAGCGGTGCATTACGGCTAACAAGAAATCTCGGTCTTTTGTTTGGGTTCTTGCAGAGCCTAATGCACCCAACAAGTTGATAGCTGAAATTTGGGAGATCCCTGGTATGGGCATTTTGGGTTTAGAGCTTCTCTTCGTCGTGCTGTGGAGTTCTGGCTTCATTGGCGCGAAATATGGGTTGCCCTACGCGGGGCCATTCACGCTGCTGTTTGTTCGCTATGTTTTGGTGGCGATCCTGCTGCTGGGCTGGCTGAGCTATCGGCGGAAGCTGCAGTTTCACAGCAGGACGGCGATCGCCCGTTCGGCCTTTGTGGGTGTGCTGGCTCACGCCGTTTGGCTAAGTGCTGCCCTGGGGGCGATCGCGCTGGGCGTTTCACCCTGGATTGTGGCGCTGATTACCGCGCTGCAACCCATGCTCACCAGCGTTTTATCGGGGCCTCTTTTGGGCGAGTCAATATCGGCGGTGCAGTGGGGCGGCACCGGGGTCGGTTTGGTCGGCGTCGTGCTGGTGGTCATCCCTAAGCTGGAGGGTGCCGGGGGGACTGCGCCGATCGGGTATGTTTTACCCTTTTTAGCGGCGGCCAGTATGACTGTGGCGACGCTCTACCAGCGCCACCTGAATCGCACCCAGATGGCGCAAAATTTGCCGGTGATTCAGAGCTTGTTTGTGCAAGCCGTGGCCAGCGCGATCGCCCTGTGGCCCCTGGCGGTATTTGTCGAAGGCTTGAGCATTGAGTGGAGCCAGCAGTTCGTGATTGCCCTGGGCTGGCTAATTATTGTGCTGTCGATTGGCTCCTACGGGCTGATGCTGAAGCTGTTGGAGTATCGCACAGCGGCCCGAGTAGCCAGTTTGATGTATCTGACGCAGCCCACGACGCTAGTGCTGGGATTTCTCCTATTCAATGACCAGATTGCCTGGGTCGATGCCGCTGGTTTGGTGATTTCGGCGATCGGAGTGGCCCTTGTCTATCGG
>PYER01000082.1 GCA_003017855.1 filamentous cyanobacterium CCT1 | reverse complement strand
TAGAACGGCGGTACATCGGCAATCAGGTGCAAGGGTTTTTGCCCTATTGGGCGATTTTTCTTGCACTTTATCACCTCAGATCCACTCTGAACACTCCAACCTACAAGCCTCCTAGCCTTTTTCAGGAAGCCCCAATTAAACTGTCAGCCAACATGGTTACACGACTTTCGTTGCCTTTAGTGTCACGTGCTACGATCTGGCGCTGGGCAAAATCAATATCCTTGACTCGCAAACTCAGCCCTTCACTGAGTCGCAAACCACTGCCATACAAAACTTTGATCACTAGCCCGTGAACCCCTGAAATATTTTGTAGAATAGAGCGAACTTCGCCTTTCGTTAGCACTGTGGGCAAATAATTTGAGCGTTTTGCCCGTACTGCATCTAATGCTCCCAGTTCTTGGTTAAGCACATTGCGATACGGAAACAATAGGGCACTGAAAGCTTGATTCTGAGTTGAAGCCGATACATGCCCTTCAACCGCCAGATGGGTCAGAAATGCTTCGACCTCTGCCCCGCCCATATCTTTTGGATGCTGCTTGTTGTGGAAGAGAATGTACCTGCGAATCCATCCGACATAACTTTGCTCAGTTCGATAGGAATAATGCTTTAAACGAATCGCATCGCGAACTTGGTCAAGCAGCTTTCGGGGTCGAGATTCCATAGCGAGGAAGGTAGATATCAATAGTATTAATGTACTAAATGCTACATCCCTAGCCTGCGTATTGACTATGAAGATTTGCTGAAGCTATCGGCATAACACCCTTCAGCGAGACTACTATGCGGAATGATCTCTGGCTAAACGCCTATATATAGGCCATTGTCACGACTTGATTCGGCATAGCACCCGAATTTAGGTAGATAGCCCGCAAAAATTCCATATAACATCCCGATTTGGGCAGTTATGCGGACGACTTTCGGTATAACCACCCCTGGCGAGGGTGATATGCAACTTTGGTTCTGGCTAACTACCCTACCACGGGGTATTAACCAGATTCTAGAAAGGGAAGTCAGCATAAACAGTAGTTAGCCTGCTTGTAGCGCAAAGAAATTGAGTTTTTGGAGAGAAATTGACATTCAGTAGAAAATCTTTGAATTTCCTGCTCCTTGATGTGTAAGTGCATATACTTGAGTTTGAGGTAATTCAAGTCTGCCAAAGCCCCTATTCAACAAGCATATAGAGGTCAACAACATGAGTTCCAACCAAGACCAGAAGCAAGACCAGAGCCAAACTACTAACAATTACAACGGCAATCACGAGCATTACCATATTTCCATACCAGCGGAACCAGAGGTTGTGTATGTACCTGTGCCTGTGCCTGAGACGGTTGTAGTTATTGTTGTGGAGTCAGATGAGAAGGAATCAGATAAGAAGTAGTAACTTCTGTTAACAGATTGATCAACCTCATGGAAGGGATTATTGCAATTATTGGTCTTCTGACTGCGGTGCTAGGGTTCGCAACCGCATTAGTTGATCTAAGTAAAAAAGGTACTTCCTCAAAAGAAAGCGAAAATCCGAAAACTTTTCAGAGTCAAAGTCAGACTGCCGGGGTAACAGTAAAAATCATCTTTGGTACTGTTGGGGTAGTGTTTATGATTGTTGCTCTTTTGCTTGTAATTACTAAATAACTGAATCTGCATCTGTCACAGCCTTCCAAAAGCTGGCTAGTTTCAAATCTTCAATATCTGCACTTTGTACAGATGGTCAAATCTCATGAGAACTTCAAACCAAGAAATTGATGGTGATATCATTATCGATTATCCTTTCCAGTTTCATGGAATGATAAAAGGAAACACAACGGTTAGTTTTGGTGGAAATTTTGTTCTTCATGGAACTTGTTCCCGCGATCTACTATTGAAACCTGGCTCTGCTGTTTACATTTATGGAACAGTCATAGGTAACGTCTTCAACAACGGTGGTCAATTAGAAATCTATGGGACAGTTGGAGGAAGTCTTCATAGCTCTTCTGGTCAAACTTTTGTTGCTGAAAACAGTATGATAAGCGGTCAAAAAATTAATTTAATTGAAAGCCAAGCTTTATCCCATTCAAGAGTAGAATCAGCCGATAAAGACGTAGGCTAACAACCGCGCTGCACCGGAACGTATCAGGCACATTAGCTGAGATGCTAAGGCTGTCTGCGTCCGGTGAGCGCGAACGTTAGGCGATCGCCCCTTCACTCGGCAAACATCTCCGCCAGCGTTGCCAGCACTAGCCGCTGCTCCTCTGGGGCAATCTGCCCTAAATGCTTCACCAGTCTGGCTTTGTCGACGGTGCGAATTTGGTCGAGTACAATCTGCCCCCGCTTGCCCTCAAACTGGCAGGCTACCCGAGTCGGGTATGGCTTCCCTTTAGTCGTCATGGGCGCAACGATTACCGTTGCAATGTGGCGATTCATCTCGTCGGGAGAAATAATCACACAGGGGCGGCTCTTCTTGATTTCGCTACCCACAGTCGGGTCGAGGTTGACCAAAAAAACGTCGAAGCGTTCCGCTACCACTCCCATTCAGCATCGTCCCAGTCGGTGGTGCTGGTGTCGTCTAGCAAACCATCGTCATGGTTCTCGGCCATAGCGGCAAAGGCTTCATCCCACCCAATTCGCTGCCGGGGTGCAGTACGAATGACCAGGTGGTCGCCCTCAACTTCTACTTCTACATCGGTGGCCAGACCGCTCTGCTCTAGCAGCAGCTTAGGAATGCGAATGCCCTGAGAGTTGCCGATTTTGACAATGCGCGTTCGGATGGCCGTGCCCATAGGTTCTAGCTCAGTGCAAGGTAATTACATTGTAGATACCAAAGGTGAGCAGCGTCAACGACCTGTTGCCTGGTCTCGCTACGCTACACCAGCGAACAGTGCCTCGTAGGGTTGGGGGTTGGCATTCTCCTGGGCCACAATTTCAACAATTTTGTTGCGCGACTGGGGCAGGTACAGCGCCTCGACGCAGGTTTGAGCCACCTTCTGACGCGACACGCTGCCCTCAAACAGAGTGTCGGCGGGGGCCATGATCAGCGCCCGGCTGTCGGTGTCATCCTCTTTGAGGCCGCCGGGGCGAACGATGGTGTAGGTGAGGCCGCTGGCTTGCAGGTAGGCCTCGGCCTGCTGCTTCCAGTAAAGAATTAGAAAGAACAGGTTGAGGGGGTGAAAAAAGCGCGAAACGCACAGCGACGACACCATAACGAAGTGCTCGATGCCGGTCTCTTTCGCCACATCGACCAGGTTTTTGGTGCCCTCAAAGTCGACCTGGTAGGGGGCGGTGGGGTCGAAGCCGGGGCGGGCACCGGTAGCCGAAATCAAAACGGTGCAGCCACCGCTGGTGGACGATCGCCCCTCCAGAGTTATCGCTTTGCGAATGCTGTCTTTGTCGGTGACATCGCCCTCGGCCAGCGTGACTTCGATCGGCAGCTGAGAGCGGGCCGCAGCGGCGTCGCGGACGAAAGCAACCACCGGCACGCCGCGACTGACAAGCTGCTTCACAATTCTGGAGCCGGTTGCCCCGGTTGCCCCTGCTACAAATGCTTTCACGGTGCCCTCTCCCTGTTGATAACTGGGTTGGTAACTGGCCTGATTCTATGGAATCGCGATTGAAAAAGGAACCAGTCTTAGGGCCGGTTCTAGAGGCTGTCCTCCATTAGCGGCTGATGACCCGAGGGGCGTCGGTTGCGCCCATTTTTCTGCCGCGGCAACGCTGATGAGCTAAGGACTGTAGCCAGAATTAATCACATACCCCAGGTTCGTTAGATTAAATCGTGATGGTCATAACAGTTCTACGGGGCACACTTGAGATACTAAAGCCTTACGATAGGTTAAAGCTTTGGCGCAATCAAACTATCTGATGTTGTTTAAGCAAGTGGTTGCACAGTGACTCTGGAATCCACATCGTCTGCTCAAAATGCCCCCGCTCTGCCGCTGATGTCAGCGACCGAAGGGGGTGGAATAGAGCGTGAGACGGGCAAACATTTGCCGCTAGAGGCGATCGCAGCCGAGCCAGCCCTCCCGTCCTCGACTGGGATGCCGCTGCTGCTGGAGGGGCACTTTGCCGGCAAAATGGACATGGCCGCCGACATCGACACGGTAGGGCGCTACCTGAATAGTCACCGGGGCTGGTTTACCCGCTGCGCTCAACCCATGCAAGTGGAGCCCATCTCTGACCACGGCTACGCGCTGGTGGTAGGCCGTTTTTCGGTGCTGGGCTATGAAGTAGAGCCCAAGGTTGGCCTGTATTTATCGCCCCTCGACCACCAGGTTTACCGCATTGACACCATGCCAGTGCCGGGCTACGTACCGCCGGGCTACGATGTCGATTTCCACGCTGTGATGCGCTTGCAGGAATCTGCTGAGGCGGTGCCCCCTGCTACTGCCCTTACCCAGGTGGACTGGGAGCTGAGCCTGGGGGTCAAAATTCACATGCCGCGCCTGCTCAACTCGGTGCCGCGATCGCTGCTCAAGTCCTCAGGCGATCGCCTGCTCAACCAGGTGGTGCGCCAGGTTTCCAAGCGGCTCACCCGCAAGGTGCAGGAAGACTTTCACCACAGCCACAACCTGCCGCTGCCCGAGAGCTACCGGGGCCATCATTTCTGGTCAAGCTGGGGACGGCGATCGGGCGGTGGGGCCAACGATGGCCAGGTCTAGAGTGCTGGTGCTGAATCCAAACTATAGCCCCTGACTTGGTGCCATCGCTCCGCCTGGGTCACCTTCGCTTTGCTAGCTTATTTAGGAGGCGGAGCCTCCGACGGGCATTCCCATGCAGAGCTTGGGAACGAGGGGTACGAGGGCCACAAATAAAGCGATCGCGGCCCAGAGCTTTCCCTTGAACCGCGATCGCTGACGATGGAGATAGCCTGGTTCTAGACCTGGCCTTTACCCTGCGGACTAGGATCCGGCTGAGGCTTGAAGGTCGGACAGCAGCCGCTGCACAATTTTCATGCCGGTGAAAGCCTGCCAGCTAAACAGCCCCACCAGCACCATGTTGAGGCTGATGTGGGTGAGCCGAGCCGTTTCATTGCCCTTCTGCATAAAGGGCACCAGGGCGGCAGAAACTGCAATCAGGGTGGCCATGCCCAGACCCACCAGCAGGTGAGGCCCCACAAACAGCTTGCCCGCCTCCAGGTAAGTAGCCCCCATGCCGCCCACGGTACCAATCACCATAAACGCCAGCAGGGCAGAGCCCACCTTGTGGTGCTTGAGGGCAAACTTGCCTTTGATCAACTCTTTGCGGGTTTCGGCATCGGCCAGGCGCGTGCGGCGAGACTGAATGCCCAAATACAGAGCGTAGAGGGTGGCGGCCAGCAACAGCCACATGGTGATGGGGTGAACGAAGTTGAGCCAGGGTTGAATGGTGTCTAAAGTCATGGGGCTCCGTGGTTGCGGTTTTCGGCGTTACATTTATTTAACAAAATTATAGGAGCACAGTTTCTGGCTTGGCAAAGCTTTGGTCAAAATGGAAGAGGCCAGGCGGGAACCTGACCGCGGTAACAGCGTCGTGCAGGCATAGACCTGTGTACGGCCCCCAATCATCAATACACAGGCCATCAGGGATATATAGCCCCCATTCAGTTAGACCATTGGCTGTTTGAGATCGAGAAATTGAGAAAAAGTTAGGGAGATACCATGGGGCGATTGCAGCGGTTTGTGGCAGCGCTACTGGCCAGCTTTTTGGGGGCGGTGCTGCTCAGTCAGGGGCTGGGGCTACCGGGCCTGGCCGTTGAGCCTGGGGTGCGGGCAGACGCTTCAGCGCCGACAATATTGGCCAATGCCGAGGACACACTACGGGTTGACCCGGCCTCACTGCCCGACAACACGCTGCCCACGGGCGACGTAGAACCGCCCGATGGCACCCTCAAGCTGCCGCCCAAGGAGCCTGAGATCCCGGCTCTGGAGCCCGAGGCAGAGGCCACGGGTGTGGCCGATACCGCCGAACTGGATGTCGATTCGCCCGTGGGCCGAGCCCTGCTGCTGTCGGGGCTGTCGCCCGAGCAGGCCAAGCGCAGCGAAGTGCTGATCCAGGCCGATCGCCTCTACCTGGCGGGTGATCGCGCCGATGCCGAGCTGCTCTACCGGGCCGCTAAAGACCCGGAGTGGTTGGCCGAGGCGGGCACAGAAGAGGCGATCGCCCCCCTCACCGACCCCGCTGATTTGCCGCCTGCCGGGCAGGTCTACTGGCGCGAGGCCCAGGCCGGGGCTGAGTCGGAGTTCCCCAATCGGGTGCTGGTGCCGCTGGAGCTGCTGGTAGAGAACTACCCCGAGTTTTTGCCGGGGCAGGCGCTCTACGCCCGCTACCTGGTGCAGAACGATCGCGCTGACGAGGCCCTGGGGGTGCTGGAGGCAGCGATCGCCCGCTACCCCTTCAACCCTGACCTGCTCAAGGCCCAGGCCGAGGTGCAAATGGCCCGCCAGCAGTGGATAGAGGCCGCCATTACCGCCAACCAGTTTGCCATTCTCAACCCCGAGCACCCTGAGGCCGAGGCCATGAGCGCCCTGGCCCGGCAAAACCTCGATCGCTTTCGCGGCGAGATGAACCAAACTCTGACCCGCAACCTGGTGTCAAACATCATCACCGGGGCGGCGGGATACATCCTGACCGGCGGGCTGCTGGGGCCGTTTAGCGCCCTCAACTCTGGCATTTTGATGATGCAGGGCGAGAGCGGTCTGGGCAACCAGGTAGCCGAGCAGGTGAAGCGGCAGCTGCCGATGGTAGATGACCCCGAAATTCGCGCCTACGTCAACGACATGGGTCAGCAGCTGGCGGAACTGGCGGGGCGCGACGAGTTTGACTACAGCTTTGAGGTGATTATGGATGACAGCCTCAACGCCTTTGCCCTGCCCGGCGGCAAAATCTTTATCAACGCCGGAGCCATTACCAAGAGCTATTCCGAAGCCGAACTGGCCGGGCTGCTGGCCCATGAAATCTCCCACGCGGTGCTCTCCCACGGCTTTCAAATGGTGACCCAGGGCAACCTCACCTCCAGCCTGGCCTCGTTTATCCCCATTCCTGAGGTGGCGAACATCGCCGCTGGTCTAATTGTGTCGAGCTACTCCCGCGACATGGAGCGCCAGTCTGACATTTTGGGCACCAAGCTGCTGGCCAACAACCGCTACGCCGCCGACGGTCTGCACAACCTAATGATTACCCTCGAAGACGAGTACGGCAATCGGGGCGTCAGCTGGTTTGCGTCGCACCCCAATCCGGGCGATCGCGTCAGCTACCTGAAGCAGCTGATCGACCAGGGCGGCTTTGACCGTTACACCTACGAAGGGGTCGAAACCCACCTCAAAATGCGCCACAAAATGAACCAGTTGCTCACCCAGTACAAGCTGGAGCAGGGCATTGAGGAGGATGAGTCGATTAGCGGCCCTAGGGAAAGGTAATTCCGTTGGACCAGGGACCCGGCAGGGGCACAGGATGCTGCGCCCCTACTTTTCGGAGGTGGCTACTTCTTTGGGCAGGGCCTCGCTGAGGGCGCGACGGGCAATGCGGGTGATGTAGAGGGTGACCGCTACCGTGGCGACCAGGCCCACAATGCGAATGATCCACTGCACCGTAGCGGTTTGAGGGCTGCCGTCGCCGGTCCCCAGCATGGCCAGGTTGCCTACCAGCGAGCCCAGGTAGACGTACATGACGGTGCCGGGCAGAATGCCGACTGAGCCAATTACGTAGTCTTTGAGCGAGATCTGGCTCAGCCCCAGCGAGTAGTTGAGCAGGTTAAACGGAAAAACCGGCGACAGCCGCAGCAAAAAGATAATTTTGCGGCCATCTTTTGCGATCGCATCGTCAATGGCCTGAAACCTGGGACTACTGGCGATTCTGTTGGCCACCCAGTCGCGCGCCACGTAGCGCCCCACCAAAAACGCCGCCGTTGCCCCCAGCATGGCCCCAACAAAGACCAAAATCGAGCCTCTGATCACCCCAAACACTACCCCCGCCCCCAGGGTTACCACCGAGGCCGGTACAAAAGCTACGGTAATGACGATATAGAGCAGGATAAAGGCCAAAGGCGCGATCGCCCCTAATCCGTCGATCCAGGCCAGCGCCTGCACCAGCTGCTGCTGGAGAGAGCCAATCAGGGATAGATCGGCGGCGGCCATCATTGTCGTTTGGGTGACGGGCATTGGAGGCATGAGCATAAGTGCGATTGTCAGGGGCGCAGCGATTATTTCGGCGATCGCCAAAGTCAGAGGAATCACCGCTCCTACGCCTAGCCGCAGCAAAAAACGCAGCGTGGTGGCCGATACCGGCCGCGATCTAAGTCTAATAGACATACCGTTAGGTGGCTCTTCAGTGAAAGGAGAGGACGACAGACGACGGGCGAACGGGCTGAGCGTATCCAGCCCACACCCTTCTTCTGTGCTGACAATTTCATTCAATCTCGCCCCCCTGAGATCGGCCTGAGAATCGCGTAAGTATGCCTGAAGAGCCATATCAGCCTGTTCTCAGAATGGGCTGCTAGAGTCAAGATTAAGCCGTTAAGCCGCCGCTTCTGGCCTTTCCTGTAGATATGTGTTTATGGCGCATCTTGGGCTTTCACCAATTACCTCTGTTCGTCGCCTGCTGCACGGGCGCGATATCGATCCGGGGTCGCTGCAAACCCGCCTGACCGCCGGGGTGGTGCTGGCGTCGCTGGTCGGTATTGGCTCCCTGGCGACCTGGATGGGCTGGCGGACCCAGCAAATAATGCTCAACAGCTACCGGCAGGGTGCCGCTCTGATCGCCGATCGCCTGCAGGAGGACGTGCGCTACTACAGCGAGATGATGCCGCCCCAGGAGGCTTTGAACCGGGTAGTTGACTACCGCGCCACGGGCGACCTGGCCATTTGGGTTGAAACGCCCGTAAGCGACTCTCAAAGCGAGAATTCGTCCCGGCGGCGCCTGGCCCAGTCAGAGACGCTTACTATGGGCTCGTGGCAAACCTCGGGGGTGAGCGATGCCCTGCTCAGTATGTATGTGCCCATGGGGGT
Organism: filamentous cyanobacterium CCT1; assembly: GCA_003017855.1. Taxonomy (GTDB): domain Bacteria; phylum Cyanobacteriota; class Cyanobacteriia; order Phormidesmidales; family Phormidesmidaceae; genus Nodosilinea. The sequence continues at coordinate 13,517 of PYER01000082.1, read as the reverse complement.
CAAAATCGTGCCCGTGCAGGGCTGGCGGCTGGTGGTGTGCGCCAGCCCGCTGGATCTGCCTGGGCTACCGTCGGCCACCCTGTACATTGCCGATGACATCACCGCCGAATACCAGGGGCTACAGCAGCTGGTGAAAATGCTGCTGCTGGCCAGTCTGGCGCTGATCAGCCTGCTGTCGATCGCCTTTGCCCTCTACATTCGCCGCACCCTCAGCCCGATTCGACGGCTGAACCGACTGGCCGGTCAGGTCACCGCCGACACCCTCGATCGGTCCCTCAACCTGGAGGCCGCTCCCACTGAATTGCAGGAACTGGTGCGCAGCTACAACCTGATGCTGGCCCGCCTAGCCAAGGCCTGGGGGCAGCAAAAGCGCCTGGTCAACGATATTTCCCACGAGCTGCGCACGCCGCTGTCGCTGGTGCAGGGCTACCTGGAGAGCACCCTGCGGCGGGGGCAAAACCTCACCGCCGCCCAGCGCGAGGGGCTAGAGATTGCCGCCGCTGAGGCCAGCCGCACCACCCGCCTGCTGAGCGAAATTCTTGACCTGGCTCGCCTGGACAACGGGCAGGGAGCGCTCCAGCTAGAGCCTGCCGACCTGCAGGATGTCATTCACCAGGCGGTAGCGATCGCCGCCACCGCCCGACCCAGCTCCGAGCCGCGGGTTAAGGTCACAGCCTGCGCCCCCGTGGTCGCCCAGGTCGATCGCCAAAAGCTCTGCACCGCTCTGGTTGAACTGCTCGACAACGCCCTCCGCTACGGCGACCCGCAGCAGCCGGTGCAGGTTTCGCTCACCACCCAGGAGGGCTGGGCTACGATTCAGGTGCAGGATCGGGGTGCGGGCATTCCGGCCTTCTGCCAGGGCGATATTTTTGAGCCGTTTTACCGCGTCGATGAGGCCCGCTCCCGCACCAGCGGCGGTACCGGGCTGGGGCTAACCCTGGTGCGATCGCTGGTAGCGGCGATGGCAGGCCAGATTAGCGTTCAGTCGCAGCCCAACTGTGGCAGCCTATTTACCCTTCGCATTCCCATTTAATTACCGATTCGATCTGGAGACACCCATGAGCGCCCGTATTTTAGTGGTAGAAGACGAAGAAAAGCTGGCCAAGTTTGTGCAGCTCGAACTGTCCTACGAAGGCTATGAGGTGAGCGTGGCCCACGACGGCCTCTCGGGGCTGATGGCCGCCCGCGACCAGACCCCCGACCTGATCATTCTCGACTGGATGATGCCGGGGCTATCGGGGGTTGAGGTCTGCCGTCGCCTGCGCCAAACCGGCACCGCCACGCCCGTTATCTTGCTCACCGCTAAAGACGAGGTCAGCGATCGCGTGGAAGGGCTTGACGCCGGGGCCGATGATTATGTGGTCAAACCCTTCAGCATTGAGGAACTGCTGGCCCGCGTGCGCGCCCACCTGCGCCGCATCGAGCCTCAAGATGCCGAACTTTTAGTGTTTGGCGACCTCACCCTCGATCGCCGCAGCCGCGAGGTGCGCCGGGGGCAGCGCCCCATCGAGCTTACCGCCAAGGAATTTGACCTGCTCGATTATTTGATGACTAACCCGCGCCAGGTGCTCACCCGCGATCGCATTCTGGAGCAGGTGTGGGGCTACGACTTTATGGGCGACTCCAACATCATTGAGGTCTACGTGCGCTACCTGCGCCTCAAGCTCGAAGCCGAGGGCGAAAGCCGCCTGATTCAAACCATGCGCGGCGTCGGCTACGTGCTGCGCGACTAAAACGCCGGTTCAGCCTTTGCTCCCCCTCACTTTATCGTTGCTCCTCGTTCCAGTGCTCTGCATTGGAATGCTGCTTGGCGGCTCTGCCGCCTCACCAGGGCGGGGGCTGTCATTGAGATTCTGTATCTAATGCGGTGTCGGTCCCCTGTCGATGGCAGGCGTAAAAAAGCCCGACCTGGGCCGGGCTGGTGGATGTGAGTCAGGTGCGAACCGCATTTCTAGAGAAACGCTTCAGTGGTTCATGCTTCATCATGGCCGCTATGGCCAGGATCGGGGTTAATGGCAGATTAATTTATGGCGCGTTTGGGGTCAGCCGCTCAAACCTTCTTTAGAGAAGGGTTTCGGGAGGCAGCACCTCTTTGGTCGAGCGCTCCAGCATGGTGGCGCGGCGGTTTTGCTGTTGCTGACGGTGGCGTACCAGCAGCCGACGGGCCTGATCTTGAGTCGAGGTCATGGGAAATCTCCAAAAAATTCTGTATCTAAAGCTACCGAATACCATCTAAGAATACCTTTTCTTAGCCTCTCTGAGGTTAAGGCGACGCTGGGAAGAGGTTAATTTTTGAGACATCGGTTGCTATCGGATCAGCGGCAGCAGGTCATACTCCTGGCGAATGGAGCGCAGAGAGCGATCGAGCAGGGGCTGAGAGTCGAGGAATGGTAGGCGTTTTTGGCGATCGCGGGTTTTAAACCAGATCCTCACCAACTCTGGAATCAAGGGCGGTATGACCCTGAGAATTTCGCCGTAGAGCCACAGCGCGCCCTTCTCTCGAATCATGTCGTCATACATGACATCTACAGCGGGCGTGTTGCGCATCTGCCGAAACCTTTGAAAGGTGCACTCGCTCGTCCACCAAAACAGGGGCAAAATTTTCAGCTCGTCGTACATGCCGGTGTCGCAGCCGTAGATCACATGACCAACATCGTGGGCCTCTAAAATTTTGGCGAATTCGGGCGGCTGAGTAGCGGGGAGCGTCAGATGCGGGTTGAGGGCGTAGTATTCAGCCAGGCCCTCGCGCAGGGTTTGGGTACTGTCTTTGCGGGTATAGCGGGGACGCTGAGCCATAGCTTTTACCAAAAAACCATTTCAATACGATACCGTATCGTAATTTATACTAGCACTCATGACCGACGCCAACCCAAAACCTCCCGGTAGACCGCGCAGCGCCAGGGCACACCAGGCCATACAGCAGGCTACCCTGGCGCTGCTGGGCGAGGTGGGCTTTGCGGCCATGAGCATCGAGGCGATCGCCGCTCGGGCCGGGGTGGGCAAAGCCACCATCTACCGCCGCTACAGCAGCAAAGACGAGCTGGTTGCCGATGCGATCGAGAGCATTCGTGAAGAAGTGCAGCTGCCCGATACGGGCCGTCTCTGGACCGACCTGGAAGCCCTGATTGAAAACGCGGCTCAGATTACCCTTACGCCCCTGGGGCGGCAGAGCGTCGCCATGATTCTCAGCAGCGCGGCCAGCCACCCCACCTTCGCGCAGCTTTACTGGGACAAGTATCTGGAGCCTCGGCGACGAGCCTTCGCCATCGTCATCGAACGGGCTAAGGCCAGGGGCGAAGTTGCAGCCGATCTGGACCCCGGCCTGGTCTTCGACGCTATGAGCGGCATCATGCTATACGCCACCATCTTTCCGCCCGTGGCTGAGCCTTGGCAGGCCTACGTTCGCCGCGCCCTGGGGCTGATTGTGGCTGAGTCCGAGCGCTGATCTACAGCTAGACCCAAGGCAGGCCCCAGAGCAAGACTGGGCCTTGTAGGATAAAGACTGAATTGCCAAGAGGTCTACGGTGCAGAAGGCGTTAAAAGTGGCCCGCGTCATGCTGTCGGTGTACTACGCCTACATGGTGGAGTATCGGGCTGAGCTGGTGTTTTGGGTGCTCTCGGGCACGTTTCCGCTGATTTTGATGGGGCTGTGGGTAGAGGCGGCCCAGGGCGACCAGTTTGACCTCAGCCCGACGGATCTGGTGCGGTACTTCTTGGCGGTGTTTTTGGTGCGCCAGTTTACGGTGGTCTGGGTGATCTGGGAGTTTGAGCGCGAGGTGGTAGAGGGCAGACTGTCGCCCTACCTGCTGCAACCCGTAGACCCGGCCTGGCGCCACTTCTTTAGCCACGTCTCTGAACGGTTTGCCCGACTGCCCTTCGCCTTTTTGCTAGTGGGGCTGTTTTTGCTGCTCTACCCCTACGCCGCCTGGTGGCCCCGGCTCGACAACCTGCTGCTGGGGCTACTGGCGATCGCGCTGGCCTTTTGCCTGCGGTTTTTAATGCAGTACACCTTTGCCCTGGCCGCCTTTTGGACGGAGCGGGCCAGCGCCCTGGAGCAGTTCTGGTTTTTGCTCTACACCTTTCTGTCGGGTATGGTGGCCCCGCTGTCGCTATTCCCCGATGCGGTGCGCGAGGTGGTGCTGTGGACGCCCTTCCCCTACCTGATTTACTTCCCGGCCAGCCTGCTGATCAACCGACCTGAGGACGTGGGGCGGGGGTTTGCGGCGATGATTCTATGGTCGGCGCTGTTTTGGGCGCTTAACCGCTGGCTGTGGCGGCGGGGGCTGCGCCAGTACTCGGGGATGGGGGCTTGATGGAACGCTATTGGAAGGTGCTGAGGCTGTTTTGGAGTACGGCGATCGCCGCCGAGCTGGAGTATCGCCTCAATTTTTTGGTCACCGCGCTAATCAGCCTGGGAGGGCTGGCGGGCAGTCTGTTTGGCTTGTTTTTGTTCTACCGCACCGGCTACGAGTTTGAGGGCTGGAGCTGGGAGGCAGCCCTGCTGGTGCTGGGCCTCTTCACGGTTTTGCAGGGGTTCTCGGCGATGGTGCTGATCCCTAACCTGAACAAAATTGTCAACCAGGTGCAGCAGGGCACCCTCGACTTTGTGCTGCTAAAGCCGATCAGCTCACAGTTCTGGCTTTCGACCCGGATTATTTCACCCTGGGGGCTGCCCGACGTGGTCTTTGGGCTGGTGATGATTGGCTACGGCGGCAGCCGCCTGGGGCTGGGCTGGGCCGACTACGGGCTGGCGATTTTGCCCCTGGCCCTGGGGGCGATTACCCTCTACAGCCTGTGGTTTATGCTGGGAGCGACCAGCATCTGGTTTGTCAAAATCTACAACGTCACCGAGGTGCTGCGGGGTCTGCTAGAGGCCGGACGCTTCCCAATCGCGGCCTACCCGGTAGCCTACCGAGCGTTCTTTACCTTTGTGGTGCCGGTGGCGTTTTTGACCACGGTACCCGCTCAGACCATGCTGGGCCAGGGCGGACGCGGCTGGCTGCTGGCCTCGACCCTTCTAGCCCTGGTGCTGCTGGTGGTAGCGAATCGCTTTTGGCGCTTTGCTCTGCGGTTTTACACCAGCGCCTCCAGCTAGGTTGGCTACTCCAGCCAGCGTTTGAGCCAGCCGCCGCCCTGGGTGACAACATTGCCGCGATCGCCCCAGCACCGATTGCTCTCGGCCACGTATAGGGTTTGGAGCTGAATCGGCTGGGGCTGCGATCGCCGGGTAGCCTCGGCCAGCCAGCGCTGGTACGCGGCCAGTTCTTTTCCCTGCAACAGCAGGGCCGGGTCGCGCCGCTGCCGCTCCCACTGCAGGGCTTTGACCAGCAGCCGGGTGTGGGTCTGGTAATCGCTGGCCCTGTGGTGCAGCCGGTGCAGCAGCCGGCGGCCCTCGGCGGTTTGCGCCAGCGGCAGCAGGCTGGTGCGCAGGTCAATGGTCTCCAGGGTTTGCAGCGGCTCCGGCAGGCGTTCGACCGGTACGGTTTCAGCCAGCACCGGCACAATCCGCTTGTGCATGCTGAGGGCAAACAGCAGCCCCTGCAGGCAAAACGCATCGGTTAAAGAACGCGGCGTAATCACCAGCAAATAGTTGTCGCACGATTCGGCCGCGCGGGAGATGGCCGGCTCTGGGTCAACGGCCGTGGGCCAGGGCTGGGGGCATTCCCAGTAGGCGATCTGGGCCTCGCTCAGCAACTGACTCAGGGCGTTGATGGTAGCGGCGGTGGGCGTAGGTGCGGGAGCAACCGGCCCATATCGCGCGGCCTTAGGGCTATCTTCGGCAGCATAGGCCAAAAATACCTGAGCTGTCAGGCCGGTAGGGTGCTGGCGATCGCCAGCCGCGGTTAAGTGGTTCAAATCTTGCACCCCTGTTGCAGTGCGGCCAACCAATGACCAGGCCCATTAGCCTCTCTGCCTGAGGGTATGCTTCTAAGCCTTGGGCATGAGAATACCCATTTTTATAGGCGAGGGCAACTATCCGAGCGGCAGCTTTTACCCAGGTAGCGACTGCTACAGCCAGAGTTATCTAGGTGAGGATATCAACAGAGCCTGACAACGTTTGAACGCTAGCCCGATAGACGTTCTAATCTAACTGGCTACCACTTGCTCTCGCCCCCTTCCTAAGCCGCAAACGTCCTCAGCGCCTCCAGAACATCCTCAAAGCTGGGGCGCGCCAACACGTCGGGCTGCATACAGGCCTGCTGCAACAGGCGGAGGATGTGGGCGGACGGGCAGCGATCGCACAGATCTTCCAACAAACAGCCAAAGGCTCTCACCTCCAGCCGCTCCAGGGCTGGGGCTACGGCGCGATCGGCCGGGTCGTAGAAGCTGGCTGCACCAAAATCGCTGAGGCGGGCATCTCCCAGCGCGTCAATCAGCGTGTTGTGGGGATACAGGTCGCCGTGGAGAATGCCCCGGCTGTGCAGGTGGGCGGCGGCGGCGGCGACTCCCTGGGCGATCGCCAGGACGGCCGCCAGCCCAAACTCGGTATTGGCTGGGTAGATATCGCGGGTGCAGCTCTCCAGACTGGGCGGGCCACCCATCACCCGATAGGTATCAGGTACCAGGGGCAGCACCAGGCCGTGCTTTTGTTCGGGATGCTCAACCACCTGCCCCAGGGGACCAATCAGGTGCGGGTGCGACCCGGCCGTAATGCAGGCCCGCAGCTCGTCCTCTGGCAAGCCGTCGCTGGTCATGGCCCCCTTAAACAGCTTGACCGCCACCGGCAGCTGGCCCTGGGGCTGTCGCCACCATCCTCGCGAAATCACACCGGAGGCCCCCTGCCCCAGCACCTCACCCAGGCTGAGGTCAGCCCAGGGAATCTGCGGCAGGGCGTTGGCACTGATCGGTGCCTGGCGGCTGAAGGGGTTGCCCGCATAGGCCAGCCAGCTCAATCGAGGCAGGCTAAGCAACCACGGGGGCAGGTGGTCAAGCTGGTTGGCGGCAATCCGAATCAGCTCCAGGTTTTGGCAGGCGGCTAAGGTCTCGGGCAGGGCCTGTAGCCGATTGCCCGCCAGCATCAGCTTTTGCAGGTGAGGCAGGTGGCCAATTGACTCGGGCAGCGATCGCAGGCGGTTGTCGGTCAAAATCAGCCAGCGAGTCTGAGGCGGCAGCGACTCGGCCGGTACTGTCGCGATCTGGTTGGCCTTAAAGCCAATCATCGAGAGGTTGGGGCACTGGGCCAGCACCTCGGGCACCCTCTCAAAGCAGTTGTTGTTGAAGAAGACAACCCGCAGGTTGTGCAGCTTGGCGAAGCTGTCAGGCAGGGTAGTGAGGGCGTTGTTAGAAAGATCGAGAATTTCGAGACTGTCGGCCAGCTCCAGAATCTCTTCGGGAAATGTGGTCAGACCTGCAGGCAGCGTCAGCCGTGGGGTATCGAGCAGGGGGCGCGATCGCAGCATTTCCAGACTGTGCATCGGGTGGCCTCGGGATGATTCGGGGTTAATTCAACGTGCTAAGGCCTAATGTGGCACTTCCCGCTGGCCGCCCCGGTAAAACTTTGGTGTAGTTTGCCCCCCAAAACGGTAAAAAAACGGCGATCGCAGGAGCCTGTTCGCTGATATGTAGCCATTCATGGCGGTTAGGACACCAAGAACCCCTCGAACGTTCTAAAGTTCCAACGTTTTCAGGCAACTCGAACGGCGTACTGGCGCAACCATCGCTCCAGAAGCTCTGGAGTGTCTTATACCCAATCCGAATCACAAACCCCCGGTTCTCAAAAGGTCAACCTGTAGGGGCGAATGGCATTCGCCCAGAGGTATTGGGGGTATCCAAGCAGGATTTAGTATTACCCGTACTGGCGCTAGCTATAAAAAATTCTGTGCGTTCTGCAATCGCTCGTCTAGCGACTGCCAAAGATGGTTAACCCCCGGTGCCAGGTCAGGTAGACGGTCACCCCCGCCCCCAGAGTGAGCAGGCCGCCCAGAACGAGAAACAGTAGCCCCAGCCAGCGAGCGGTGAACTGCTCGCGGTCGAGCGTGAGTAGGTACTCGGCCTTGGTTTCAAAGCCAATCTGGGCTTCCCCCACCACAGGGCTGTCGCCAGCAACAGTCAGAGTACCCAACACCAAGACCGGATCCTCAGCCTGAAACCCTTCGTAAATACGTTGGTCAGTGACCGGCCCTCGACCATCGCGGTGGTCCTCCACCTTTGAAGCCGTAGAGCGCAGACTGTACTCCGCCATAACCTCTACCGTGCCCCCAGGGATTTCGACCCACAGAGTAGGGGCGTAGCTGCGCACCTGGTCCCACTCCCACTCGCCGTCCCGGCGCACCCGCTGGTACTCTTTGTAGGCCACCAGGGGCGGGCGATCGCTGGGAGCAGTGCGATCGCTAACCCAGCCCTCCAGCAGCACCCGCGCCCCCCGCTCATTGAGCGTATCGATTGTGGCAACCTGCAGTCGGGCCACTTCCTGAGCATGGCTAGCGATTGACTGGGGCAACACCACCCGAATGACGCCGCCAGCGATTAAAAAAGGAACCCCAACCGCAGCCAATATGCCTGGCAACAGCCAGCGCTCCCATTTGCTCATTGCTCTTCCTCATTGGCCCTGATCGTATTGGCATCCAAGCATTGTCGGCTTAGCCCAGGGACGATTAACACCTTCAGGAATTTTGCAGGGCCTGGGGTTCAGAGATAGCACCCAGAGCCTCTTTTTCTTTGTCTAGCCGCCGCTTGCGAGCGTAAAGCTGAATCGTTGCGGCCATAAACACCACCAGCCCCACCATCAGCCAGGTCGTCACCCCGGTAGGGAAGTTGTTCTTGAAGATTACCAGCATAACGATCGCCACCAGCAGCAGGGTCGGAGCCTCGTTGAGGGCCCGCAGCTGCTGACTCGACCACTGACATTCACCCCGGTGCAGCCGCCGCATCAGCCGACCGCAGTAGAAGTGATACACCAACAGCAGGGCGACCAGACCGAGCTTGGCGTGCATCCAACCGTCTTTGAGGTACTCAGGCATTTGCACCAGCAGCCCCACCGCCATCGCCACCGTCACCACCATACCGGGGGTCGTAATAATGCCGTAAAGGCGCTTCTCCATCACGGTGTACTGCTTTTTGAGAATGCCCCGGGCCGGTTCTGGCTCCGCCTCGGCCTCAACGTGATAGATGAACAGGCGCACCAGGTAAAACAACCCGGCAAACCACACCACCACACCAATAATGTGAAACGCTTTGAACCAGTAGTAGGCCATAGTCTTCTCTGTAAACCCGCAAAAGCAGCGCTCTGACGGGATGTTGCAAACCGTTAAGTACGCTTTCTATTGTTATGCAAGGATTTGCGCTTGAGAAGCCAGACGCGATGGAACTTAATGATTTTGCCTTCGGGATTGGCGATTTTAGATGGGTAGCCCGTTCCCTGAATAGTGGGTTACGGCCCTAGCCGAGGGAATCGGCTCACCCAAAGTCAATTTGAGGCCTAACCCACCCTGCTCTCCGGGAATTTATGGGCCAAACCAGCGCCTATGATGCTTAGAGAGTAGTCATCACGGCACCGCCATGACGCAATCGGGGATTCTCAAGAACTACATCAACGGCCAGTGGGTGCCGTCCACAGCGGTGGAAATGCTTGCGGTGGATAACCCGGCTACGGGGGAAGTACTGGGTCGGGTGCCCGTTTCGCCCAAAGATGAGGTTGATCAGGCTGCCCAGGCTGCTGCGATCGCCTTTGAAGAGTGGCGTCGCGTGCCCCCACCTCAGCGGGTGCAGTACCTGTTTAAGCTCAAGGACCTGATGGAGAGCAGTCTGGATGAGCTGGCCCAGATTATCACCCAGGAGTGTGGCAAAACCCTGGTAGAATCCAAAGGTGAGCTGCGGCGGGCGATCGAGAACGTGGAGGTAGCCTGCGGCATTCCGATGATGATGCAGGGCACGGTGTTGGAAGACATCGCCAGCGGCATCGACGAGTTTATGATTCGGCAGCCCTTAGGGGTCGCGGCGGCGATCGTACCCTTCAACTTTCCCGCCATGATTCCTTTCTGGTTTATGCCCTACGCCCTAGCCTGCGGCAACACCTACATCGTCAAACCTTCAGAAAAAGTGCCCCTGACCATGCAACGCATCTTCGAGCTGCTGGATGCGGCGGGCTTTCCTCCGGGCGTGGTGAACATGGTGAATGGGGCTAAAGAAACGGTGGATGCGATTTTGGAGCATCCCACTATTCGGGCGATCAGCTTTGTCGGCTCCTCCCCAGTCGCCAAATACATCTACGCCCAGGCGGCGGCCCACGGCAAGCGGGTGCAGTGCCAGGGCGGCGCGAAGAATCCGGTGATCGTGCTGCCCGATGCCGATCGCGCCATGACGACCCGCATTGTCGCTGATAGCGCCTTTGGCTGTGCCGGTCAGCGCTGCCTGGCGGCGTCTTTGGCGGTGACGGTGGGGGAGGCGACCGAGTGGTTTACCGATGCGATCGCCCACACCGCCGCCACCCGCAATGTCGGTAATGGCCTCGACCCCGAGGTACAGATGGGGCCGGTGATTAGCGCCCAGAGCCAGCAGCGCATTGAGAGCCTGATTCAAGCTGGGGCGGATGAGGGAGCGACGGTACTGGTGGATGGTCGCAACGCTCACATTCCTGAATTAGAGGCGGGTAATTTCGTTCGGCCAACCGTGCTGCAAAACGTTCCTCCCACCGGGGAGATCGCCCACACCGAAATTTTTGGCCCGGTACTGGGGCTGATGGCGGTCAATACAGTGGAAGATGCGATCGCCCTAGTGAACCAGAGCCCCTGGGGCAATATGGCCTGCCTGTTCACCAACAGCGGTGCCGCCGCCCGTAAGTTTCGCTACGAGGCCAGGGCGGGCAACATCGGCATCAACATCGGCGTGGCCGCACCGATGGCCTTTTTCCCCTTCAGCGGCTGGAAAGACAGCTTCTTTGGCGATCTCCACGGCCAGGGAGCGCACGCGGTAGAATTCTTCACCCAGACTAAGGTAGTCGTCGAGCGCTGGCCCAAGGAGTGGAGCCGCCAGTTTTGATGCAAAGGGCGAATGTACGCAAGTCATGAGCAGATCTACTTTGCTTATGATTAAGCAGCTTGTTGAAGAATAGAGGGAATACTAAAGGATGATTTGAAGCATCTAAGTTACAGGAACTGAGCATGGTCGTAACATCCGTCAATGCTACTTTTGACATCCCTCAGAAAATTGCGGAAGGGCTAGCGAGTGGCACCCTAGAGCGCGTTGGAGGTGTTGTCAGAGAAGTGGGCAGCAAGCGAGTTGTGGCATGGTTGCGTGAGATTCCAAACACTTCAGCTAATCTTGAGCATATTCTTTACATTAATATGGCAACAAGCGCGTTAACCCTTGGCGTAACCCTTGCTGGGTTTACAGTGATTAACCATCGACTGCAAAACATTGAAGAACACTTAAAAGACATACAGACAACTCTAAACAAAATTGATCAGAAACTCGACTTGAGTTTCTATGCCAAGTTTAGGGCAGCTCTAGATATTGCAAAAAAAGCATTTGAAATGGAAAATACAGAAAACTGCAAAGCTCTCGCTTTCCAAACTATCAAAAGCTTTGCCGAATCAGAGCATGTCTACACCCAATACCTAGATCAGAATCTACAGATTCAGGGTCGAGCTATGCATGAATACCTATCGATACTCGCATTAATTTATCTGGCAGAGACTCGCTGTTACCTCGAGTTGGGCGAATACTCATCGGCTATGGAACGGCTTAACGAAGGATATTCTAAAATCCAGAACTATACTAGACTTTACATAGAAATGCTGTTGACCTCCAATCCTGCTGCTTATATTACGCCTTTCTTAAAAGAAGAAATATCTCTATCGCGTCTAACTCGAATTTATCAATGGCTAGATCCTAGTATGGGAGAAGGCGATGTTTTTGAAGAGCTTAGATCAAAGCTCTTTAAATGGCACGCTGATGCCAGTATGCTAAATGGATTTCGTTGGCTCAAAGAACTTCCTCCAGCTATTTTAACGGAAGATGAGTTTGAAAAGAAGGGATACTTCCAGCGATCAGAGCAAGTAGAACAGGCTTTATCTTGTCTACCAAAGGTTATGGAAAGAATGGAGTCGGCTATTGAAACTTGTAATCGTCTTAATGGTTATCAGGCCGAAGTGCAGACAATGGAAAAATTTGGGATATCCTTTCAGGAGTGGCTGGGTTTGCAACCAAAAGAAGAAAAACCAGAAAACGCCCAGATGATATTTATTCTTGCAGCCTAGCTAAGGTCGTTGTTAAGCAATCCCAACTAGAGACACAGGGTTTATCCTAGGACTCCCTGAGACATCAACCATTCTCTTGCCCAGACTGCATCAGTTGGACTGAGCGGTGGTATTGGGTCTTGGCTGTAATTAATTGCCAAATCATAGCTGGCGCGATCGTAGAGGCCATTGACTAAGTCTTGAAGGTCGACCCAAACTGGCCGATCGTCTGCCTGCAGGGGAACTGGAAAGGATGGAATCGGATCGCTCAAGTTAAACCCATATAAAGCAGCCAGGGGGCGTTGCTCCACCCGGCTAACTACAATGCGATAGAGGCTTGCCGCCGTCGCACCGCGCAGGGGTAGTGGGCCAAAGGCGCGAATTAGGTCAATTTCGACCAGATGAGTTTGGCTGCCCAATACTTTCAGACGTTTTGCTTCGTACAGTTGCCGTCCTTTGCCCGCTCGCTTGTTGCTGGGAGAAAGCAGTTCCAGGGTTGTGACAACGGCTTCAGTCCCGACTTCACGAATCTCCAGAAACCGTTCGGTGATCTCCTCAGGCATAGGCAGTTCAACCATCACCGGCTCGACTACAATCTGCCCCTGGCGTTGAGGGGCTAGATTAGCCTCTGAGGTAGCCCGAAACACTGCCGCATCCGGGCGACCAATTTGCAAGTCTGCCGCCGCATCTTGATACACCCTCTTTTCGATCGCGACTCGGTACTTAGGCCGTAGCTGTGGCCCCAAGACATCGGCAATAGCCACCAGAAGCCGATTGTGGAACTCGGGCCAGAGCCCTTGCTGCTCAAGGTACGGATCCATGCCTGGAAATGGGGATGGCATTGGGGTGTGATAGTACTGAGTACCTTAAATTCTAGGCGATCGCGTTGGGTAGACGAGAAGTTGCCGCACAGTGCCCTTGAAACCGTCACCATGTCATAGACGGCGACATGACAATGGCTGGTCTATGGATGTTTTGATTTCGGCGATGCTGCCCATTGCCCTGGTGGCAGCAGTGGGGTTTGCGGTCGGGCGCAACTTTGAGCTCGATATGCAAACTCTAGCCCGGGTGAATATCTACGCCCTGCTGCCCGCCCTGGTGCTGACCAGCCTGGCCGAGACTACGCTGGCGCTGGGCAGTGCGATCGCGATCGTCGCCACTTTTCTGCTGAATACGGCCCTGCTGTACCTGCTGGCGGTGGGGATAGGTCGCCGCCTGGAGTTCTCTATCGACGAGCAAAAGAGCTTGATCGCCACCACCCTGTTCTCCAATGTCGGCAACATGGGGCTGCCCTTCATTCTGTTTGCGCTGGGGGAGGCGGGGCTGGAGCGGGCGGTGGTG
>PYER01000406.1 GCA_003017855.1 filamentous cyanobacterium CCT1 | reverse complement strand
GTGAGGGTTCAGAGACTCTGCGCCACCTTGCGAGCCAGCTCAGCCATGCGGCAGGAGTAGCCCCACTCGTTGTCGTACCAGGCGAGAATCTTCACCTGGGTCTCATCCACAACCATCGTGGAGAGGGCGTCGATAATTGAAGAACGCGGATCATCTTTGTAATCCACCGACACCAGGGGGCGGGTTTCGTAGCCAAGAATGCCGTGGAGCGGGCCATCGGCGGCGGCTTTAAGAAGAGAATTGACTTCCCCGACAGTAGTGGGGCGATCGACCTCAAACACGCAGTCAGTCAGTGAGGCGTTCAGTAGCGGCACCCGCACCGCTAGGCCGTTGAGCTTGCCCTTGAGTTCGGGATAGATCATTGTGATGGCGGTGGCCGACCCCGTACTGGTGGGAATCAGCGACATGCCCGTAGCCCTGGCGCGTCGCAGGTCTTTGTGGGGCGCATCGACAATCGTCTGGGTGTTGGTGTGGTCGTGGATAGTGGTGATCACCCCGTGGCGAATGCCCAACCCTTCGTGGATGACCTTGACCACCGGGGCCAGGCAGTTTGTAGTGCAAGAAGCGGCGGTGAGCAGGTGGTGCTCTGCCGGATTGTACAGATGGTCGTTGATGCCGTAAACCACGTTTAGCGCTCCCTCTTTCACCGGAGCAGCGACGATCACTTTCTTAACGCCTTTGTCGTAGTAGGGGGCTAAAGTTTCGGTGGTGCGAAACTTGCCGGAGCACTCCAGCACCAGGTCTATGCCATAGTCGGCCCAGCGCACAGCACCGGGGGATGCGCCGCTGCTAAAGCTGAGGGGAGTGCCATCAATGGTGACTTTTTCGCTGCCCACGGCCTCCACGTCGTGATTCCACCGCCCGTGGACGGAGTCGAACTTGAGCAGGTGCGCTGCCGCCTCAGCACCGCCCTTGACTTCATTGATGTGGACAAACTCAAGTTCGGGGAAGGCCCAGCCCGCCCGCAGCACTAGCCGCCCAATGCGACCAAACCCGTTGACAGCAACTCTGACCATTCCTGCATCCTCTCTAGCGCATGGGAAATGAAGCTAGCCGCAACACCGTGCAGCCAGTCTCATTTCAAAAAAAGTTGATGCTTTGATTATTTCAAGAAAACTTGATTTGTCAAGTTGTGCAGACTACATCGTTAGTTAGGGCTAACGGCAAACATTTCAGCTACCTCCGTAGCCGCCGCCGCCCGGTGTGGCAATCTGAATACAGTCCCCTGGCTCCACCGTCACCGTTGCCTGTCCCGGCAGCATTTCCACCCGGCCATCGGCGCGAATCACCCTATTCTCGCCCACCTGCCCTGGTTGACCGCCTGCCAGCCCAAAGGGCGGCACTATACGATGATTGGACAGGATCGCCGCCGTCATCGGTTCGCGAAATTCTAGGGTGCGCACAATGCCGTTGCCGCCCGCATATTCCCCCGCGCCGCCGCTGCCCTGGCGGATGGCAAACTCCCGCAGCAGCACCGGAAAGCGCCACTCCAGCACCTCGGGATCGGTCAGCCGCGAGTTGGTCATGTGAGTGTGCACCGCGTCGGTGCCGGGGAAGCTGGGGCCAGCGCCGGAGCCGCCGCAGATGGTTTCGTAGTACTGGTGGCGCTCGTTGCCAAAGGTTAGATTGTTCATGGTGCCCTGGGAGGCCGCGATCGCACCCAACGCCCCATAAAGCGCATCTGTCACCGCCTGTGATACCTCCACATTGCCCGCTACGACTGCTGCTGGGTAGTGCGGGTTAAGCATTGAGCCTTCAGGAATGACAATTTCTAGCGGCTTCAGACAGCCTGCATTGAGAGGAATATCGTCATCCACCAGCGTTCTAAACACATAGAGCACCGCCGCCTTGCACACCGCCGAGGGGGCGTTAAAATTGCTGGGTCTCTGGGGTGAGGTGCCGGTGAAGTCGATGCGGGCGCTGCGCTGCGCTCGGTTCACCATGACCTGCACGGCAATCTGGCTGCTGTCGTCCATGGGATAGGTGAACTGGCCATTGTGGAGGCGATCGATCACTCGCCGCACGCATTCTTCGGCGTTGTTCTGCACATGCTGCATGTAGGTCTGCACAGTGTCGAGCCCGTAGTGATCGACCAGTTTTTGCAGTTCTTGTGCCCCTTTTTCATTGCCCGCAATCTGCGCCTGCAAGTCCGCTACATTCTGCGTTGAATTTCTCACTGGATAGGGTGAGGTGGTAAGAATTTCCAGCAGTTCAGTCTCCAGAAAACGCCCTTGATCGACGAGTTGAATGTTGTCTAATAAGATCCCTTCTTCCTCAATGGAAGTGCTATTCGAGGGCATTGAACCGGGGGTAATGCCCCCAATATCGGCATGGTGGCCGCGCGATGCAACGTAGAATTTAGGATTTTGGCCCGATCGCAGAGTAAGGCTGGATTTTGGATTTTGAGCGTCGTCTAGGAATACTGGCGTGATGACAGTGATATCGGGCAGGTGGGTGCCGCCGTTGTAGGGATTGTTTTGCAGGTAGACATCGCCCGGTTTAAGGCGATCGCCCTTAGCTTCAATCAGACTCCGCACACTTTCGCCCATTGACCCTAAATGCACTGGAATGTGAGGTGCATTGGCGACGAGCTGGCCGTTTTGATCAAATACCGCGCAGGAGAAATCGAGCCGCTCTTTGATGTTGACCGAGTAGCTGGTGTTTTGCAGCGTGATCCCCATTTCTTCGGCCACGGCGCGGAAGAGGTTGTTGAAGATTTCGAGCAGAACGGGATCGGGGGAGGAGGTGGGTGCGTGGGTGCGTGGGTGCGTGGGTGCGTGGATGGTGTTTGATTTTGGATTTTGGGTTTTGGATTTTGAATTTGTAGCGTGGGTTGAGCCTAAATCGATTTGGCGATCGTTAGATTCCTCAGCGGCGAAACCCACGGAACTAGTACTTGAGGCTATTTTCTTCAATATCAAATGCCCTTTGGTAGTTAGCGTGGCATTCCAGCCGGGTTCGATGACGTTGGTGCCGGTGGGTTCGATGATCAGGGCGGGGCCTGCGATCGCATCTCCCGGGCACAAGTCCTCCCGATGGTAAACCGGGGTATCGTGCCAAGCATCGGCGGTGTAGACCGGGACGGTGGCTTTGGGCACCAGCGGCGTGGTGCGGGTTTTGTGGATCTCCGGTTCCTCAGGACTGTGGGTGTGGCCGATGACTTCAACGGCGGCGGTATCGACGATTAGCCGCTTATTTTCTTGGGCAAAGCCGTAGCGCTGGCGGTGCAGGGCCGTAAACTGCGATCGCATGTCCTCCACCCCCGCAAAATCCACCGCCAGCACCGAATCCGTCCCCTCATACTTCAGCAGCAGCCGAGGCAAAACCTGGGGCGATTCGGACTCGGTGGCTGAGCTTGTCGAAGCCTGAATTTTGAATTTTGAATTTTGAACCTCAAACCCCTGTCGCCTCAATTCTTTCAGTCCTTTCTCCGCCAGCGATTCCACTACCTGCTGAATTTCAGATAGCCTATCCTCTCCCAACGGCAACTCGACCGATCGCTCATTCAGCGACCTGACATCCGCCAGCCCCATGCCGTAGGCCGACAGCACCCCCGCGTAGGGACTGTCTCTTATACACATCT
>PYER01000405.1 GCA_003017855.1 filamentous cyanobacterium CCT1 | reverse complement strand
GTTCCCATGGCGTCGAGGGTGACGATGCAGCCGTTCAACGCCAGCACCTTGAGCAGTTCAGGAATCGCCGTAATTTCGTTCGATTTTTCGTCCACCTTAACTTGCCCCAGCACCAAGCGATTCTCGGCCGCCCAGGCGCTCACCATGTGAATGGCGCCTTTGCTCCGGCCTCGGTCATAGGAGCGCCGCAGGGTTTTGCCATCTACAGCGACGACCGTCCCAGCACTGAGTTGTGCCACGGTTTGAATCCAATTCAAAAAGCAGTCTTGGAACTGTTCGGGGTCGAGTTGGGCAAACAGCCGGCTAATCGTGTCATGGGATGGAATGCCGTTAGGCAACGCCAGAAAGGTTCTTAACCAGTCCACTTTGCTCTGGCCATAGGCCTCGATATCGACCCAAGTCTCTGCGCCACAGACCACCGCACAGATCGTCAAGGCCACCATATCCACCATGCGGTGCTCAATCAGATAGCCGGTACGTGGATCCTCTAGACCCTCAAAGTGGCTTAACAGTGAATCGGTCGGTGGCACTGAAGAAGACATGGATAGCCTTGATAACAAACCTATCCATTAGTATCCCTACTCGCCGAGTATGCGTTTGCCCTGACCTTGTGTTGGATGCTCTTAGCTAGCCTGTTGGCAGTCCACCAGTGCAGTCTTGGCTGACGGGAGCGTTAGCGCTGAGCGAAAAGGCGTTTCCGCAGCCGCAGGTGCGCTGGGCCAGAGGATTGACAAAACGAAACCCTCCGCCCATGAGGTCTTCGGCATAGTCAATTGTGAGATCTTGCAGGAGATCTAAATCACCTGATGGCACCGCCAGGCTGATACCGTCACAGTCTATGGTTGTTGCTGTATCGGCGTTGGGGCACATAGCTTGGGCTGTGAGGCGGTAGGTCCATTCAGCGCAGCCGCCTGGCTCAAGCGCGAGGTAAGCCTGGGGTTGCTGATGGGTGTGGCTTGAAACCTGCTGAGCTAGCAACCGCTTGATTTCCTGAGCAGCGGCAGGGCGAATGTGAATCATGAACGGTAGCGACAAAAAACGGCGATACCGCTGAGCTTAGCACTATCGCCGTGGGCTATTTAAGGTTGTTTAACGGGTTTGAGGTTGAGTTAAACGGGCTGGCCAGAGCTTAGACCGTTTCGACCCGAGAGTAGTCGTCTTGAAAGCGAACGATGTCGTCTTCACCCAAGTACTCGCCATTTTGTACTTCAATCAGCACCAGGGGAATAACCCCTACGTTCTCAAGCCGGTGCTGGGTGCAGGGAGGTACGTAGGTGGATTGGTTGCTGGAAAGCAAAATTTCGTTGTCGCCACAGACTACTTTCGCGGTGCCAGAGACGACAATCCAGTGCTCGCTGCGGTGGTGGTGCATCTGCAGGCTGAGACGGTGGCCGGGTTTTACTTCTATACGCTTGATCTTGTAGCCACGGCCCTCTTCGAGCACCGTGTAGCAACCCCAGGGACGCAGGCCTGTTTCGGCAATTTCTTTACCGTTGCTGGTGGCTAGGGCCAACGCTGCTGAGGGCTGAATTGACTCTTCCAGTTTTGGCATAGTAAATAGTTCTCCTAGAACCTAAAGATTAGACTGCGCCGGAAATGGCGACTCTGGACCGCATTGCTTTAGGGTGCCCATCCCTGTGAGACTGATAATTGAACTCAAAGGTTTCGTCAGCTTATGTCTTGCTGGCCCAAAGGATGGGGTCGCGTTTCTCAGCCAACAGTTTAGCAAGGGCAACGGCTTGCCCAGGGGATTTTGGCGGCTCAGAGGAGCAACCATACGAAGTCTTTACACCCTGCTTTGACATGTTAAGGAAGTGGGAGAACTTTTGAGGTGACGCCGGTCCCCAATACTAAAGGAATGAGCTGGGAATCCATAGAAACCAGCGGGTCTGTATCACGCTATGGACGCTACTGGTCACGCTGTGGACGGCTACTGGAGAAAGAGGCCAATGCCGTTATTGACTCGGGCGGCGGTGCTGGGGGAGCGGTTAATCAAGCGTCCACCGAGGTAGAGGCTGGCTGAACTGCCGCCGTCTAGATTGAGGGCATCAGTAGTGCCGAGCTGGAGCATGATCTGGGCCAACTGGTTGAGGGTGGGGCCAGAACCTGCGGGGCTGTTGTGGACAGCGACCAGCAAAATTTCACCGTTGGGGGTGGTGCCAATGGCGCTGCGGGGTGCTGCCTGGGTGGCGAAAGCCCGACCGAACTGCTCGAGGCCGGCATCCAGGACGAGGGTGCGATCGCGCAGCAGCAGCGGTCCTCCCCCAATCAGGTTAGGGAAGGGGGCCAGGGTCGCTGGCAACAGCTCAGAGGCTAGAGAGACCCGCTGCCCTGGGGGCAAAGCTTGAGCGGCGGTGGCATAGGAGCGCAGAGCCAGAAGATAGCCGTTGCTGGGAATCGCCAGCCCCGCTGCCCCCAGGGTGCTGGCGGCCTGTTGGCTAACGACCACGCCATCTACAACCGTAACGATGGTTTCACCCTCCAGGACAGGGCGGTAGGTCGGCCCCCAGGTAGGCGTGTAGAGACCAATGCCGGCCTGCACATAGCCGCTGTTGATCGCCTGCACCGGAAACCTCTGCCCGCTGGCGGTGGTGAGGGTTTGGTTAAGCACTACACGATCCATCCGCACCTGGCCCTGGTCGTTCCAGCCCACGACGCCACGACTGAGGATAGGCCCAGAAACCCAGTTGTTGTTAGTGCGTACGGCCCCCAAAGGGTACTGATTGTTGCGGTTAAAGAAGCCGGCATTGATAGCGGCGGCGGCCTGCCAGCGCTGGGCAATGGTAGTCAAGGGAGCCGTGCCGATCGCCGTGGTGGGGTCTGTCCAGATGGGACGCAGGCTGACCTGGGCTGGGTCAAGCTGCAGCCAGTAGACCGGAAACGGCTGCCCGGCTACCGAGACGTACCGCTGCTGCCAGCGGACACCAGGCGCCCAGGCGATGCTGTGGGGCTGGAGGGTGTCGGCCCGAATGTCGATCACGACTTGGTTGGCCCGAGTGGACAGGCGGGGCGGCTGGCTGGCGCTGGCCTGGAAGCGCAGAGCACCAGCCACAGGGGTGACCGTGAGCGATCCCAAATAGGCTCCGGCGGGGGAGGCGATCGCCTCTCTCAGCACGCGATCGGCGGCGGTAGCCCCCAGCGTCAGGGTGAGCGCGTCGGCACTGTCGCTCAAGGTGGCGGGCACCGGACCAGACAGATCCAGAATCAAACGCTCACCGCCGGACAGAGCCTCTCGGCGGACGGCGATGACTTGGGCTGGGGGAGCCGTAATTTGCAGGACGTTGCCCTGGGGCTGCACTTGCCAGCCGTGGCGCTGGGCCAGGGGAGCAATGTCTAAGTATCGGTAACCGCCGTCTACCCAGGCGGCCAGTTCTACCGCGCCGCCTGGGTCGGTAAACCATTGCACCGGCTGACGGTCGGGCTGGTTGTTGCTGAGCAGAGTGCCCCCCAGCTGATCGGTGACGCCATAGTCGGCCAGGCCGATCTGGCCATCGGTGAGCACCCAGGGAACGGCGGTCTGAGTGCCATTGACGATCAAAATCTGGCCCTGGGCGCTGGGACTGGCAGCGGGGACCTCGGCCAGGGCTATTTTCTCCAGGGTTGCTTCAGGTAAAGGACTAGGTCCTGTGGCGGCGGCAAGCGGGGGG
>PYER01000081.1 GCA_003017855.1 filamentous cyanobacterium CCT1 | reverse complement strand
TCTAAGGGCAGGTCGGGCACCACCAGCCCCGCCACCCCCGCCGCCGCGATATCGGTCATAAAGCGATCGATGCCCCGGTTGAGAATGGGGTTGTAGTAGGTGAACAAAATCAGCGGCGCCTGCAGCTTTAGCCCCTTCACCATTGAGAGCACGGCGTCGAGGGTGACCCCTTTCTCCAGGGCGCGGGTGGCGGCGGCCTGAATCACCGGGCCATCGGCCAGGGGGTCGGAGTAGGGCACCCCCAGCTCAATGAAGTCGGCCCCGTTTTGATCCAGCACCCCCAGGGCCGCGGCGGTCGCTTCTAAGTCGGGGTCGCCAGCGGTGATGAAGGGAATCAGGGCACATTGGCCCCGCGCTCGCAGGTCACGGAAGCGATCGGAAACAAGGGCCATAGCGGGGTACCGAAGACTGAATGCAGAGAAATTGGCCAAAGGGCTGGGGCAAACAGTTTGCCCAATACAGCACTCTAGGGCAAGAGGGGCACCGCGTCTATGCTGCAGAGATCGCGCCTTAGGGATACTGGTTCAGCGATCGCGGTTTTGAGCGGTAGCCGCTACAACGTCTACTTCGTCTTCTCCTGATCCAGCTTCTCCTGCAGGGCGGCCAGCTGCTCCGGGCTCAGCTCGTCGAGCCGACGCTGGAGCACCGCCGACTCGTAGTCATCCATCTGCTGATTGAGGGTCATGTTGCGGGTGACCACCCGCAGCAGGTAGCTAGCCAGCCAGGCGACGACCCCGCCGACCATAACCGCCTGGCTCCAGATGCCAGCGGAGATGCCGTCGAGGCCAAACAGCCGAAAGGCCAGAAACAACCCACCGCCAGCCAGAAAAATGCCGAAGCCAACGGCAATTACATCAATGCGTCGCATGCTCGCTAGGCCTTAATATCGCGAGGCTGAGGACGAAAGTTGAGAAAGGGGCTAAACAGCAGCATACCGGGGAAAAAGACAAACACCAGCCCGTACAGCAGGGTGCGCTCAATGGACCCGGCAATGTACCAGCGCCGCCGCACGTAAAAGAGCAGAGCCAGCGGCACCACCAGCAAATAGACGCCCGCAATGCCGGCGTACAGCCCTGCTGTCAACAGAAAATCGCTCGATAGGGCCGATAGTGACGTTGGTATGGTCATGGTGAATATCCGCTAACCCAGCTGAGTGTAATGGTGGCCAAGGGCGGGATGACCGGAATTCTGTCACCCCAAAGGTCGGGCGTCTAGAGCCCACCTAAGGCCATTGTATAAGGGTTCACCCCAAAGGAGAACGACCGGGGCCGACATGGGCAGGGTCAGATCCCAGAACCCCATCGCCAAGGGCTGCTACTCCGGCCCCGCGATCGCCAGAATAGCGCGATCGCCCGTGGTCAGCTGCCCCGGCTGCAGCACCCGCGCGTACAGCCGACTGCTGCCGGGGTAGTGGGTATGGCTGATGCGGCTGTAGCGGCGATCGCTAAACCAGCGCATGATGGTGCGGCAGGGCGGAGCGTAGTCGGTAATTTCAACCCGCACCTGTTCTCCGAGCTGCAGCTGGCTACCTGGCCCCAGATCCGCCCAGTTTAGACCAGCCAGGGTGAGGTTTTCGCCAGCGCTGCCGGGGCCGATCGGGTGACCCTCTGACCGCAGGGTTTCGATTACATCCAGCGACCACAGGCACAGGGCGCGATCGGGACCGCCGTGAAATTTAAGATCGCGCTGCTGGTCGCCGCTGAGGCCAGCAGCAGTCACCTGGGCGGTCGCGATCGCCAGCTTTGGCACTCCGCCCGGCGAAATATTGATCTGCGCAATTCGACCCGTGCCTGTCATAGCGTTATGCCTCAGCGTTAACGATTGATTTTGAGGAGACTGGCGTCCATAGGGGGATGTGGACCTGACATTAGCAAAGCATCGCTAGAGCTGCTCTTATGAATTCCATATAACCTCTGTGCTAGGTTCTAGCTCAACTTACGCGATAGCCCAGGTTCTAGGTCTGTAACTGGCAGACTTGGCACCGGCCCTGATGGGTGCGCTGAAAAAATCCGGATTCCGTTAAAAAACTTAACAGTAATTTGTGGGTATTTACGGATGCCCTTGGTATGATTTGGCGAGTTTGACAACAAAGGTATTCCCTTTGGCTGTTGACGCTGGGCTTAGCGCCCTTCAGGGAGTGATCGAAGGCACAGGTGGGCTCAGGCCAGCCGGAGTGCCAGTGGTGTGAAGAGTGGTCTCAGAGGGGTGGTGTGAGACGTAATCAGCGACAACTGTACCGGGGGCTGCTGTTCTTGCTGGCCCTGGTTTTGAGCTATTTCCTGAGTCATGTCGGGCCGCCGTCAACGGTGGCGCAGGCTCAGGGCCGAGTATTTGTTAACCAGGCGACGGCCCAGTTCGACGGCCCTGACGGGCCAGTGGAAGTTACCTCGAACGAAACCCGCGTCGGCGAAACCATTGTGCCTCTGAGCATTGTTAAGACCGCCGATCGCGCGGCAGCAGAGCCTGGGGATGTGGTGGTCTATCGACTGCTGGTGACTAACCCCTCAAGTCGAGTGGCTGCCCCGCTAACGATCACCGACCAGCTGCCCCGGGGTCTGATCTATGTGCCCAACTCGGTGCAAACCACGCCCCTACAGCCCACGCAGCAGGTAATCACCGACAGCAGCCTGACGCTGACGTTTCCGTCGCTTGAGCCGGGTGCTTCGGTGTCTATCGCCTACGGCGTGCTGATTACGCCCGATGCGGTGCGCGGCGACGGGCGCAACGTGGCCCAGGCCTCAGCCCCAGGGTTTACTCCAGTGTCGGCACCGTTCCAGCTGACCATTCGCCCCGGCATTGTGTCCGACTGCGGCACGATCTTAGGTCGGGTGTTTGTGGATAAGAACTTCGATGGACAGCAGCAGCCCGGTGAGCCTGGAGTGCCCAACGCCGTCATCTTTATGGACGATGGCAACCGGATCTTGACCGACCCAGACGGTCTGTTTTCTCTGGCCAACGTGCTGCCGGGCTACCGGGTTGGCACCCTCGACCTGTACAGTTTGCCGGGCTACACGCTGGCCCCCAACCTCTACCGGATTGAAGACAACAGCGCCTCTCGCTTTGTGCGTCTGTCGCCGGGTGGTCTGGGTCGGATGAACTTTGCCGTTACACCAACCTTTGGGGAGGAGCAGTCATGATGTCTCTGTCTTCTCGTTCGCTGGGGTTGGGCCTGCTGACCACCCTGGCCGGTTCTTTTGGGCTGCTGCTGCCCGGCCATGCGGCTCCCGATGCCCTTGGAACAGCCGCCGATCTAGAGGTTGGCGCGGGTCCGGCGGTAGAAGCCGTGGTTGACCCCTCTGTTGTCGAAGCGGCTGGCCCAGAGCGTTCTACGGTAGAGCGCTCCACGGCAGAAAACCTCACGATTGAAGTAGTTCCCGGCGAAGCCCTGGAGCTGACCCGGCCGGGGCCAGCGGAGAGTGCTCCAACGACTTCTGCGATCGCGGCGCCAACCTGGGCCGACCCAAAGGCGGCGATCGCGGCGGCTACGGTACAGCCTCAGGGGCAGCTGCCCGCCGTCTTGGAGGCGGAACCCGGCGGGGCGGTGCCGCTGGCCAATCGACGCGAAAACGCCGAAATCTTTGACTTTCGCTTTGGCGGCGACCAGCTGCCGCTCAACCCACCCTCGACCTATCCCCTGACGCCGGTAGGGCCTGGGGCCGAGGCGGCCTACACCCTCACCTTGACTCCCGAGAGCGAGACCCAGATTCCGGCCAACGGGCGATCGACGCTCACCCTGGTGGGAGCGGTGACAACAGCAGAGGGCAATCCCCTCGCCGATGATGTGATCGTGACGCTGACCAGCACGGCGGGGGAGTTTGTTGGAGCCGACTACGATGCCGATCGCGGCGGGTTTCAGGTGCTGGCCCGGCTGGGGCAGTTTGAGGCTCAGCTGCGATCGCCTCTCGATGCTCGGCCAGCCACGGTGCAGGCCTTTGTCAGTGCACAGACCCTGCGGGACGTCGACCCCAGCCTGGCCCGAGACTATCCCGCGCTGGAAGCCACCACCCAGGTGAGCTTCTACACCGATCTGCGCCCCACCATTATTTCTGGGGTAGTCGATTTTCGCGTCGGGCGGGGGGGCACCAACTTCCTGGGCAGCTTTAGAGACTTTCTCAACCCCGATTCCCTCAGCGATGACGTGGAGGTGAGCTTTACCACCGGGCTGTTTGCCACCGGGGCCGTGGGCGACTGGCTCTTTACCGGCGCCTACAACAACACGCGCGGCCTCAACGATCGCTGCGATGGCAGCAGTCTTTACCGCGATGTGCAGGCCTGCGACCAGACCTACCCGGTCTACGGCGACAGCTCCACCACCGACTTTCTCACCCCTTCCATCGACAGCCTGTACCTGCGCTTTCAGCGCGACTCGCTGGTACCCGATGCCGGCCCCGACTACTTCATGTGGGGCGACTACGGCACCCAGGAGTTTGCCGGCGAGTCGCAGCAGTTTACGGCTACGGTACGGGAACTGCACGGCTTCAAGGGCAACTACACCTTTGGCAACGGTCTACAGCTCACCGCCCTGTACGCCGACAACGTGCGGCCCTTCCAGCGCGACACCATTGCCCCCGACGGCACCAGCGGCTACTACTTTTTGTCGCGGCGGCTGGTGCTGCGGGGCAGTGAGAATGTGTTTATCGAGACCGAGGAGTTTAACCGCCCCGGCACCGTACTCGAGCGCATACCGCTGTACCGCGGCGTCGACTACACCATCGACTACGATCGCGGCACCCTGCTGTTCGATCAGCCCGTCGACGCTGTTGACCTCAACCCCCTGGGCGTTACCCTGGTGCGGCGTATCGTGGTCACCTACCAGGTCGAAGATGCCTCGGTACGGGGCAACCTCTACGCCGGGCGCCTGCAGTACCGCCCCAACGGCGACGACGGTGGCGTGGTCGGCGCCACCGTACTCAACGAGGATCAGGGAGCCCAAGACTTTACCCTCTATGGGTTCGATGTACTCTTTCCGCTGGGTGAGCAGGGCCTGATTGCAGGTGAATTTGCGCGATCGACGTTCAACGCCGGGGCCACCAACAACCAGGGCAACGCCTACCGAATTGAGCTCAGCGGCACGCCTTTTGATGGGGTGACTGGACAGGCCTTCTATCGCTCTACCGACAGCGGCTTTAACAACACCGCCACCAGCACCTTCCGTCCAGGCCAAACGCGCTGGGGAGGCCAGGTGCTAGCCCAGGTTGGTCCCCAGACTCGACTTCGCGCCGTGGTCGATCAGGAGCGCAATTTGGGTACGGCCACCGCCGTTCAAACCTCCGCCGCCGGCCTGCTGCGCCCTGGCCAAAACGCCATTCAGGGCGGAGCCGTCGACAACACCCTGACCGAGCTGCGGGCCGGAATTGTGCAGCAGTTTGGCACCGCCACCCTGGGCATTGATTTCGTCAACCGCAACCGCGACGATCGCATTGCCAATACCTCCACCAGCGCCAACCAGCTGGTCTCGCGGCTCAACCTGCCGCTGACCGAGACCCTCAGCGCCCTGGCCCAGAGCGAGCTGAACCTGGGCACCACCGACCCCCTCTACCCCACCCGCAATACCATCGGCCTGGAGTGGGCGGTGCAGCCGGGGGTGAGTCTGCGGCTGGCCCAGCAGTTTTTGTCGGGGGGCAACGGGCCGGGTTCGATTACTAGCCTCGACACCCTTGTCGACTATGAGCTGGACGACAACACGACTCTGACCAACCGCTACTCGCTGCTGGGGGGCTACAACGGCATTACCGGGCAGGGGGCGATCGGCCTCAACCATCGTCTGGTGCTGGCCCCTGGGCTGCGGGCCACGTTTGGCTTTGAGCGCATTTTTGGCGATGGCTTCAACCTCACCGGGGCGGGCCAGCAGTTTGCCCAGCCCTTTGCGGTGGGCCAGGGGGGCTCGTCGTCCTTGGGGCTGCTGGCCTCCACCGTCTATTCAGTGGGGCTAGAGTACACCGACAACCCCGACTGGCAGGCCAGCGGTCGCTTTGAGTATCGCGATTCGCCGGGATCGAGCAATATCGTGCTGGGAGCCGCCGCTGCTGGCAAGCTGACCGAGTCGCTCACCGGCCTGGCCCGGTTTGATCTGGCCAATTTTGCCAACCAGACCATCACCGATGCCCTGGGCAACTCCGCCAGCCTGCGCCTGGGGCTGGCCTACCGCAACCCAGTCAGCGACCAGTTCAACGGTCTGCTCAGCTATGAGTATCGCCGCAACCCCGGCAGTACCCCAGACAGTATTCTCCAGGGCACCAGTTCTGAGGCTCAAGACCACACCCTGGCGCTGGAGGGTATCTACGCCCCCACCTACCGCTGGGAATTTTACGGCAAGTACGGCCTGCGCTACAGCACGGCCAACCTGGCCGAAAACTTTGGCTTCTCCAACAGCATTCACCTGGTTCAGGCGCGGGCCACCTATCGGTTTGCCTACCGCTGGGATGTGGGGGCTGAGGTACGCTGGCTGGGGCAGCCCGCCGTGGGCTACAACGAGACCGGCTTTGCCCTGGAGGCGGGCTACTACCTCACTCCAGATGTGCGGCTGGGGCTGGGCTACAGCTTTGGCGGTGCCAACGACGGTTCCTTTGTGGGCGGCGGCGGCTACCGATCGGCCAGCGGGCCTTACTTTGGCATTACTGCCAAGGTGAACCAGTTGTTTAACGGCTTTGGGGTGCAGCCGGTGTCGCCGCCCCAGCAGCAAGACTCTTACGTAGATGAGGCGGACCTGATCGACATCCCCGCACCCCCAGGCCCCGAAACCGAGGTGCCCGAGTCCGGCATCACGCCCGAGGTACCCCCCGAGACGCTTCAGTTCGAGGTGACGCCCGAGGGGCCCCAGCCCGAGGTAACAGATACGGCCCCAGGAGGTGAGGAATGAAGCAGCGATGGTGGATAGGATACGGTGCCGTCGCCCTGACTGTGCCTGGACTGGCCCTCACGGTGCCCCCAGTGGCGGGGCAGTCGGCGCTGGGGGACTACAGCCTGCGGGTCACCAGTCCTGAGGATGGGCCGGTGCAGCCCGACGAGGGGCTGACGCTGCGGGAGGCCATCGAGCTGGCCAACGGCACACTGACCCCTGAGCAGCTGAGCGAGGCCGAGCAGGCCTTTGCGCAACCCCTGCCGACGGGGCAGGGATCTCGGATTGGCTTTGATTTGCCCACCGGACAGACCACCATTGCGCTGGTGGATTTGCTGCCGGAAATTGTCGCCCCAGAGCTTGTGATCGACGGCACCACCCAGGCGGGCTACGACGTCAGTGCTGGACTGGATCCTAAGTTTCCGCCTGCGCCTGTGGTGAGCCTGACCGTGGCTGAGGGTAGCGAAGTGGCGCGGGGACTGACGATCGCCGCCGATGGCGTCACCGTGCGAGGGCTGAGCCTCTACGGGTTTCGCACCAGCGATCGCGCTACCCAGACCACGCCGCCCGCCGATATTTTCATTAGCGCCCTGGCCCCGCCGGTTGACTCTAGCCCCCTGAGCCCGGCTCTGGAGCTGTTTCGCCTGGAGGATGCCGAGGCCGCGCCCCGGGGCGTGATCGTGGAGCAAAACTGGCTGGGGCTGCCCCCCAACGGCGAGTTTCCGGCGGTGCCGTCGGCCTTTGGTGTATCGGTATTCAACGCGGTAGAAACTACCATTCGCAACAACCGAATCCAAAACCACGACGGCAGCGCCATCATTACGGGCTTTCGGGCCGACGGTCTGCAGGTGAGCGAAAACGCCATTATCGGCAACGGCCTGGCGGGGATGCCCGACGCCATTCGCCTGGAAGGGGCGATCGCATCCAGCGCCATTACCGACAACCTGATCTGCGCCAACGACGGCAGCGGCATCTACTTTTTCAAGACAGAGGGGGCAGCCCAGATCTCAGGCAACGCTATTCAGTACAACGGGCGACGGTTTGAGCGCGCCGCCGTGTACCTGATGGGCAACGACCACCAGCTCAGCGACAACTTCATCGGCTACCAGCCCGGGCCGGGGGTCGCGGTGACCGCCTACCCGCTCAGCCTCCGCAACCAGATTCGCGGCAATCGCTATGCCGGGCTGGACGGGCTCTCCATCGACCTCAACACCCAGGGCAATACCGGGGTGCAGGACTTTCAAAAAGGAGACGGCCCCAACCCGCCCCGCAACTCCTACCATCGCCGTCGCGAGACCGGCAACGCGGCCATCAACTCCCCCGAGTTTGACGCCTATGGCTTTGTCACCGGGGCCGCCGAGGTGACCTTAACGGGTACGGCTGACCCCGGCACCGAGGTTGACCTTTACCGGGTGGCTGAGGAGGGCTTTCCCTACAGCCCCTTGAGTGAGCCCCTCGGCACCGTGACCGCCAGCCCTGAGGGCACCTTTAGCGCCAGTCTGGCCCTACCGCCGGGCACAAGAGTGAGCGCGATCGCCTCTGACCCCGAGTGGGGCACCTCTGAACCGGCCCCTGTCGCCGCTGTGCAGGCCGCCGACGGCAGCCTGCCCGAGCTGCCCGTCACCCCGGTTGAGCTACCCAACTGCGCCGCGCCCGTACCGCCCCCCGAACCCGTCGAGCCGCCGCCGCCGCTGGAGCCGCTGGTGTTGACTGTACCCCGCAATATTCACTTCGCCCTCGATCGCTCAGACATTAGCCCCGAGAGCGCGGAAATACTCGATCAGATTGCTGAGGTCATGCTGGAGTACCCCTTCCTGACGGTGGAGCTGCACGGCCACACCGACCCTCGCGCCAGTGCCGCCTACAACCTGGCCCTGAGCGAGCGCCGCTCCCTTGCCGCCCGCAACTATTTAGTGCGTCAGGGTGTTCCACCCGAACGGATGCGGATTGTGCCCTTTGGTGAAACCCAGCGGCGCAGCCAGGGCAGCGGTCGAGTTGAGTACGCCCGCGATCGCCGGGTGGAGTTTGTCTTTACCGACCTGCGCGGCCTCGAAATCACCTTCCAAGACCAGGAGGCCGACCTCCAGCTTGAGTAATGGTGGTTGCCTGTTGCGGGTTCGATCTGCCCCTGCGCTGCGGCTCTACCTTGCCTTTTCCCCTGCTTTCATCTTGCCCAATAGGTGATTCTATCCCATGGCTGTCATGCGTTCATCTTGCAAATTCTCTTCTGACACCCAGGGTCACTACCTCCTTCAGCCGTGGTGGCGTTGGACCAGTGGCTTGGTGGTAGCGCTGTGGTGCTTGGTGGCCATGCCCAGCCCGGCGTTGGCTCAGCTTTCACCCGTTGCTCCTGTCACCGAGATCATTACTACGCTTGAGGCAGCAGTGGCCACGTCTTATCCTGGTGCTCCTTACGCTAACCCTTGTGACGCCACTGATATTAATACACCGGGTGGGTCAGGCTTCCTGAACTGTACCGGCCTGGGCACGGTCAACCTTACCTTCGGGGGAGGGCAGGAGGTGATCTTGCAGGCGGTAATTGCAGCGGGCAGCCGATTCGAGCCCGCTCGGGAGCTGTTGCCACCAGCGGGCTTGCCCGAGCGAATCTTGTTTCGCCGCAACGGCCCTAACCTTGGGGTCGCTGGTGCTCAGCGGGATCAGCTGTTCTATGCATCGGTGTCGGCTAATCCTAGCGACATTGTGCTGGCTCCTGGAGAGCAAAACAACCCCGATCTGGCACTACTGAGCCGTTCAATCAACCGAGGCATTGACAATGTCTTTAACAATGCTTCGGTGTCTTCTAACAACCAGGATACGCGCAACAACATTGAACGGATTGACTACCTCATCGGCAACCCTGGAGTGACGCTAATCGATGCAGAGGTTGGCGATGTGGGGTTTTTGATTCAGGAGCGGGGTGGTAACGACGCCTTTGCCATTGCAGCAGTCACGGCTGTGGATCCGGCAACAGGGGATCCAACCGCCTATGGGCCGCTGGTGCAGGTGCCTGCTAGCGCCTGGGGCGGCACTGGCAACGTTGGCGTCAATTTTCCCTCAGTGGTGCTACGCCGGGATGACCCAGCTAATGCCGCGCCTCAGTTTCGCCCGTCCCACCCAGTGCCTGAGCAGAACGTGCGAGGGCTCTTTTTCCCAATTAACTCGCTGTTGCCCGCGCCACAAAGCACTCAGCCATTCTTTGGCTATTCGCTGTTTGCTGCCGATGTGGCACCGGGGGCAAACCTGGTGAACTTTGCTACTTTTCCTACAAATACACCGGGACTAGGGGCTAATGCTCCGGGAGGACTGGATCTGGTGGCGGGGGGCTTTGGCTTGGTTCGTCGGGTAACGCCACCTCCTGCTCCCGCTGGCAATCTGGCTCTGCTAAAGCGCATTACCAACCTGTTTGGCCCTGCGCCTCTGCCCAACTTTAACCAGGTTATTGGTGACGGTACAGCGCTGACACTGCTGCAAAACAACGGTCTGGGGCAGGGCATTGACGTCATTAATGACCCCCCGGTACAAACCAGCGACGGCATTGAGTACACCGTTTACTTTGCCAACTCTGGAGTCGGGGACGCCAACAACGTCTTGCTGTGCGATCAAATTCCGATTGGCACCACCTTTAACCCCAACAGCTTTGGGACTGGTCAGGGCATACAGGCGATCGCCTCCTCGGCCCCGGCTGGCCCCGTGGTTAACTACACCAATGCCAACGATGGCGACCCCGGCCAGTTCATTGCGCCCGGAGTGGCGCTACCACCGTTCTGTGGCGTCAACCAGGGCAACGGAGCTGTCGTGGTAAACGCGGGCACGGTGGGCAGCAACCAGGTGGGGCTAATTCGCTTTAGAACTACGGTCAACTAAGCGTTTTTTCTGGGGTAGCAAATTCTATATCTTGACGGCTGGTCAACTTGGCCAGCCGTTTTAGTATCAGCGCCAGGTCGTGAGCCAGCAGCGGCTGGGTTTCCGAAGTGAGCGGTGGAATATGCACAAAGAGAGCCAACGTCGGCCAGCGGTACTGGGCGATCGCCCCCAGCAGTCGGTAATAGAGGTGGTTGCAGACGTAGGTACCGGCACAGTCGCTGATCCCGGTGAGGTGAGTACCCGCCATCAACTCCTCCAGGGGCAGCGGGGTTTCCAGGGCCAGATCGTCTCCCTTGCCGTAGCGCTCCAGGTGCAGGTGGCTGCGCCCCTCGGCCATACCGCAGCATACCACCACGGGCGATCGCAGCTCGACCAGCTTGGCCATCACGCGAATGGGGGCCAGCTCGAAGCTGACCGGAATGTGGCGCAGCACGGTAGTGCCGGGAGGGATCTGCTGCTGCTGGTGCAGATGTGCTATCAGATCATCGGCGGCGTTGGAGGGTTGATGGGCGCGCC
Organism: filamentous cyanobacterium CCT1; assembly: GCA_003017855.1. Classification (GTDB taxonomy): domain Bacteria; phylum Cyanobacteriota; class Cyanobacteriia; order Phormidesmidales; family Phormidesmidaceae; genus Nodosilinea. The sequence continues at coordinate 11,945 of PYER01000081.1, read as the reverse complement.
AGGGGGCGAAGGTGGTGAGGAGCATGGATGGGAGGGTAGATGGGTGGATGGGTGGATGGGTGGGTGATGGTCCCTGAGCGGAGTCGAAGGGGGTAGGTGGGTGATGGTCCCTGAGCGGAGTCGTTCGCGTTAGCGTCTCCCGTAGGGAGAAAGGGAGCGCGGGTGAGGAGGGTAGTGGAGAGGTGGTGGTGTCAACGTTAGCCAAAATCCAAAATCTAAAATCTAAAATTCTCCCAGGTCTGCCAGGTAGGATAGAGTCTGAACCAATCCGGATGCTAGAGGACGGGAGAGCAGATGGCTAACATTGCCGTAATCGACTATGACATGGGCAATCTGCACTCGGCCTGCAAGGGACTGGCCCTGGCCGGAGCGACCCCCACGATTACCGATGTGGTGACTGACCTGGAGGCTGCCGATGCCCTGGTGCTGCCTGGCGATGGGGCCTTTGATCCGGCCATGCGGCACTTGCGAGAGAAGGGGCTGATCGAGCCGATTAAGCGAGAAATTGCGGCGGGTAAACCCTTTTTGGGCATTTGCCTTGGGCTTCAGCTGTTGTTCGACGGCAGCGACGAAGGGGTTGAGCCAGGGCTGGGGCTGATTGCGGGCCGCATTCGCAAGTTCAAAAAAGAGCCTGCTATTACGATTCCCCACATGGGCTGGAACCAGCTGACTCTGACCCAGCCCTATTGCCCGCTGTGGCAGGGGGTTGCCGATGGCGACTGGGTCTACTTTGTGCACTCCTACTATGCTGAACCCACCGACCCGGCGGTGAATGCGGCGACGACAACCCACGGCAGCCAGACCGTAACGGCGGCGATCGCCCAAGACAACATCATGGCCATGCAGTACCACCCCGAGAAGTCGGCCCCCGCTGGCCTGGTGATGCTGGCCAACTTTGTCGCCCTGGTGAATGCTCATACCCCAGTGGCGGCAGGTTAGGGATGCTGCGCATCTACGGCAACCGCGCCCTCAAAACCCTGCCCGGTACCGACACTCGCCCTACATCGGCGCGGGTGCGCGAGGCCCTGTTTAACATTTGGCAAAGCCGCATTGTCGACTGCCGCTGGCTCGACCTCTGCACGGGCAGCGGCGCGATGGGGGCCGAGGCGCTTTGCCGGGGAGCGGCAGAGGTCGTGGGCATTGAGAAATCGCCCGAGGCCTACGCCATTACCCGCGAAAACTGGCAAAAGGTGGCCCAGAGCGATCAGACCTTCAGCTTGTTTAAGGGCGATGTGGTGAAGCAGCTCTCGCGGCTGCACGGGCAGCCCTTCGACTGCATTTACTTTGACCCGCCCTACACCAGCGAGCTATACCTGCCGGTGCTCGAGAAAATTGTCAGCCTCAAGCTGCTGGCGGCCGGAGGCGAAATCGCCGTTGAGCACCGCCCCGACACCTGGGCAGCGGCTCCCGTCGTGGGCCTGGACCTGGTGCGCCAAAAGCACTATGGCACCACCCATTTGGCCTTTTACAGGCCGACTGCGCCCGGTTCTTCACCCGTTGCCCAGCCCTAATTTGCCTTGCAGGCCAGGAAAAACCTTGGTAGGCTTTATTTGTCGCCCAAAGTCAGGATTTCTTGACTTTTGAAGCGCGGCCAGTGCGGTTTCGACCTGTTCCAGCTTTATGGCCAAGCATAACTCAGGAAATTCGGGCTTTCCCCACTGGGAAGAGGCCGACCCATCGCTGCGGCAGCGGCAGCACGATCGCCTGTTTGGGCTGCTGGCGATCGCCGCCGGGCTGGTCTTTCTCCAGGGCTACATGATTGCCCCTCTGATTCCTCGACTGGCGGAGGTGTTTGGGGTATCGGCCCAGGAGATTGGCTTCATTGTGCCCGCCTACATGCTGTCCTACGCGGTGGCGGCCCTGTTTTACGGCATTCTCTCCGATCGCTTTGGCCGCTGGCCCGTGATTCGGGTGTCGATGCTCATTTTTATTGCCTGCACCGCCCTGACCACCACGGCCCAAACCGCTGGCCAGATGAGCTTCTGGCGGTTGCTGACTGGCCTGGGGGCCAGCGGCGTCATTCCCCTGACCTTTGCGCTGATTGGCGATCTGTTTCCCTACAATCGGCGGGGGGCCAAGCTGGGCCTGGTATTTGCGGCCATGGAAGGGGGCATGGCCGCCGGATCGGCTGGGGGAGCTATCCTAGAACCTTTTATCGGTTGGCGATCGCTGTTTTGGGCCACGGCCACGGCGGCGGCGCTGGTGCTCTGGCGACTGCGCCGCTACGGAGCGCTGTTTGACGAACCCAAGGTGGATAAGCTGCCCTCGATCGCCACGGTTTTTGCCGGGTACCGAGCTGTATTGGCTAGCTTTCGCGGCCTGCGCACCTACGCCTACGTGCTGTGGAATGGCGTCTATCACTCCGGCGTTTACACCTGGCTGGGGTACTACATGGTGCAGCGCTACGACATGGATGCCCTGAGCATTGGTCTGACCATTCTGGGCTACGGCATTCCGGGTCTGATTTTTAGCCCCCTGATTGGCAAGGCGGTCGATCGCTGGGGCCGCCGCTGGCTGATACCCCCTGGGTTGGCGATGGCTGCCCTGGCTGGGCTGTCGATGATTCCCTACATTCCGCCGCTAGGGACGACCACCGCGATCCTAGTGCTCTCGCTGGGCTACGACCTGACCCAGCCGCTGTTTGTGGGCATTGTGACCGACCTGGGCGACGGCAAAAACCTGGGCCAAACCATGGGGCTCAAGGTGTTTGCCCTGTTTACGGGCTTTGGCCTGGGCAGCCTGCTGTTTGGCGAAGCCCTGCGCTGGGGGTTTGCGCCTGCCCTGGCCATATTTGCAGGCTTGCAGCTGGTAGGTGCGATCGCCGCCATCCCCCTATTCTGGCCAGAAAAGCCTCAGCCCATAGCTCAGCCAGCCTCAGACTGATGCTGTTCTAAATGGCGATCGAAAAGGCTCTCCAGTGAAGCTAAAGGGCGTACTTAGCTCGAATCTCAAAAGTCTCTACCCCTACTCAGCATAAGAAACCTTTACTGATCAATGGCTGACAAAAGTCCAGCGTGCAGTCTCTTGCCAATGCGCCCAGCCTTTAACAACTCCGCCAAGCTAGCCTAGCCACAGTTGAAGAAATAATTTGCTCTCGGTAAGCCTTGAGAATCTGTCCTGCCAATCCAGAGAACCTTAAGCCGAGGGCTTTAGCGACCTGCCTACCTCGCTCTTCCTCAATCAGCAGAGGCAATTGCTGCTGCCAAGCCAGCTGAATAGCTTGCCTTTCCCCAATATCCAGTAGCTCATAGCCAGGGAAAATTTCTGCGGTGGCGACGTCGACGACAGAGACAAAAGCGCCAAAATTGTAATAGTTCCGGTAAGCTTCCCAGTCTGAGAACATCCCCTGACAGAGTTCCTGGGCAACAGCCTCTGGAATCAAAATTTGGCTATAGAACTGCTGCATCCAGCCATACCCATCCGATAGCTTTTCCAGGCTAATCAACGGCCCAGTATCACTAACGATGATCTCCCGAGCCATCAGGCGGTTAGCTCAATATCAAGGTTATCGTTACTATCTACTAAAGCTGAGAACCCATAGTGGGGCAGCATTTCATCAAAAGACCGACGCGTTATATTCAAAATCTGACAGGCTTGATGAGCCGACAATTTACCCGTTGAATACAGCACAGCCATCAAGGCTTCTTTGACATACTTTTGATCCACATTCACCGAGTCCGGCAGTTCAAGCTGCATCTGCATAGAGAGTATCCCTACTTAAGCCGTCCAGCTATTATGACTGATTACTCTACTCGACAAGGTATGGACTCGCTCGCTGGACAAGGCAAGTTTTGCAATGTAGCTTACTTCAGTCACATCTACTATCCAGCGGCGACTAGCGCCTGAATCGGTTCCCCGGTGAGGCTAAAGGGGCGCACTTCGGTGATTTCGACCTGCACCAGTTCGCCCTTCAGCGCCGCAAAATCGCCCGCAAAAAAGGCCAGCCGGTTGCCGCGAGTGCGGCCCATCACCTGAGTAGGGTCTTTGGGGTTGATGGCTTCGACCAGCACCTCTTCGATGCGGCCCGCGTAGCGCTGCGATCGCTCGGCAGCTTTGGTATTCACCAGATGGTTAAGGCGCTGGAGGCGATCGCTCTTTACCTCCTCACTCAGCTGGTTTTCCCACAGGGCCGCCGGGGTGCCGGGGCGGGGCGAATAGGCCGCCGTGTTGAGCTGGTCGAAGGCGATGTCGTTGACCAGGTCCAGCGTGTGCTGAAACTGCTCCTCGGTTTCGCCGGGAAAGCCCACGATCGCATCGGCGCTGATCGCCGCATCGGGCATGTAGCGGCGCACGGTATCGATAATGCGGCGATACTTTTCGTGGGTGTAGCCCCGCGCCATCGCCTTCAGCACATCGTTGTCGCCCGACTGAAACGGAATGTGGAAGTGCTCGCACACCTTGGGCAGCTCGGCGCAGGCGCGAATCAGCCGCTCGGTGAAGTAGCGGGGGTGGCTGGTGGCAAAGCGAATGCGCTCAATGCCGGGCACATCGTGAACGAAATACAGCAGGTCGGTAAAGGTGTGCTGGTGCCGCCCGTCGGTAGTGGAACCGGGCAGGTCGCGCCCGTAGGCGTCGATGTTTTGGCCCAGCAGCGTCACTTCTTTGAAGCCCTGGCGACCCAGTTCTTCCATTTCGGCGCGGATGGCCTCGGGGGTGCGCGACTGCTCGACGCCGCGCACACCGGGCACCACGCAGTAGGTGCAGCGCTCGTTGCAGCCGTAGATCACGTTTACCCAGGCGGTAATGGTGCTGTCGCGCCGGGGCTTGGTGATGTCTTCCATGATGTCCACCTCTTCGGTGGCGACAACCTGGTTGCCGTCGAGCACCTGCTCCAGCAGGTCTTGCAGGCGGTTGGCGTGCTGCGGCCCCATTACCAGGTCGAGTTCGGGCACCCGCCGCAGCAGGGCTTCGCCTTCCTGCTGAGCGACGCACCCGGCCACAATCAGCGTCAGGTCGGGCTTTTCGTGCTTGCGCTTGGCCTGACGACCCAGGTAGGAGTAGACTTTTTGCTCGGCGTTGTCGCGAATGGTGCAGGTGTTGTAGAGCACCACATCGGCGTCGTAGGGGTCGTCGGTGTAGGTGAGGCCCATGGTGTCGAGAATGCCGGCCATGCGCTCGGAGTCGGCTTTGTTCATCTGGCAGCCGAAGGTGGTGATGTGATATTGACGAGCAGAACCGGCCATAGGTCAGGCTTTGGAAATAGCAACAACGCAGTTTCCCATTTTAGCGCTATGGCTATGCCTCACAGAGTGCAGTATCCAAATTTAGTTAAGACTAGGGTTTACGGAATTGTCTAACGGCAGTTATAGGAAGCTGCGGCTCAGATCAATGCTGGCCCTTATTCATAGACGTTCTTTCGGTGCTGGCATCTACCCAAGATCACAACTCGCTTCTCGTCATCAATTTTGTAGCGCAGCCGATAGTCGCCAACACGAATACGGTATTCGCCCTCTACTCCTGTCAGCTTGAGAGATCCAACGGGGCGAGGTTCTTCTGCTAATAGCTGTATTTTTTTGAGAACGCGCTGATAGACCTGTTCGGGTAATCTATCGAGCTGCTTTTGCACACTCTTGGGTACAACGATGGTGTAGCTCATGCCATGCGCTGTGCCCGTTGCGCGGTGTACTCGTCAAGGGTGACGAACTCTCCAGCCTGGTATTCGGCATAGGCTGTGGCTACCTCAGCCTCTTCCTCGGGGTCGAAGGTTTCGTCGGTGGAGTCGTGCAGATCGGTATCTAGAAACTCCCAGAGGCGTTGCTTGTCGGCGGGGCTGAGTTTGGCGATCGCTTGCAAGAGAAAGTCAAAGGGAATGGCGAGGTTAAAGGTCTTGCTCATAAAACTTACTCCGTTAACTCGGTGGATGTATTGATGGGTATGGTTTGGCCTGTCATGGCTTCATGCCAGCCCTGGCGAAAGCTTTCTTCAGCACTTTTGAGGGTGACGCTTTCGCAAAAGAGCCGGACAATCTGCAACAGATTGGGCAGGTACTCGGTGGGCGTTTGCTCGATCTCTTGTATTACGGCATTGAGCACAACATTGGTGGATGTCATGGGGGAAGCCTGTGGTTGTTGGGGTTTGGCACACGACTCTCTTTAGTGTAGCCCCGGCGAAGGAAGTCTAAGTCGCTGCCCAGATCCATAAACCGGCTCTATACTCTTTGCCTGACAAAAGCTCGAATTTCTTTTGCACAGGTTAAGGCTCTTTGGGCTTCTTGAATGGTGGGTTCATCTAGCTCGTCGTCTGGATATCGCACGCCTGTGGCGTAGTCCTGTAGCTCTGAGGCTATATCAATTATTTCCGTAAACTCGGGTTCTTGCTCTGCGCAAAGTCGAGTAAGGTAAGCCAGCTCATGCACAAACTTAAACGGGGTGCTGCGTGTAACGAGATAACCCTTTAGGTATTTCTCGGCACATTACTGGGCGTGGTAGCAGACAATATCCAGCAAAGGGTTGGTTGTATTGAGTAGAAGCTCAGCAGCTTGTAGGTCAGCTTCTGCCTTGGTAAACCAGGCGACCGACAGGTTGCTTTTGGCGGTCATAGAGCACAATTCCTTCGGTGAGCACCTGATGGGCAAAGCTGCCGGGTATCTGTTCCCAATCTTTGAGTGCCTGAGCTGAGCGAACGACAACATCTATGGGTTCGGCGTAGTCTTGGGCTAGCATTTTGAGGATGGGCGCACTGCGCTGACCCCGTGGGGCTAGGGTTGCCATGACGATAAGGAGGTCTAAATCGCTGTGGTCATGGGCTTCGCCACGGGCATAGCTGCCAAAGAGAATGATTTTCTCTGGATGGAAGCGCTCGACTATGCGATCGGCGATTTGTTCAATGGTGGTTTGGGTAAGCATATCAGTATAATATCGACTGATCGCAGCTACGGCAGAGTGGGCAGTGACCACTATGGAGGGAAGGGGCGATCGCCCCAATTTAACCTGTTAAACTTGCTTGGTATTTTAAGGAAAATTGGGCTAAATGAGACACCTTGAATTTAGTGGCGATTAGTGCTCTCCCTACTAGCCTGTGGTGTTTTCGCCTGCTCCATTGTGCCTATCTATTAATTCCATCTAAATTCTCATGCCAAGACCCAATAAAATCTCATCTATCTTGGATTGAACGTCATTTCTTTCAAACTCAAGGCTGTGAACTTTCTGCGCTAACTCATGAGAGTTCAATCGACTTTTTACATCACTCGGCTCTATATAACGGCTTATTGTAAGAATATAATCGTGCAGAGATATTTCTTCTGCCGAAACAACTTTAGAATAACCAGGCCTATCCCTAAATTCGGAATAGGTTAATACTATTTCTCTGATATTTTCTTCGCTCAAATGGTTTTTGCCACGCCCTAATTCATAGTTCTTGCTGGCATCAATAAATAATATCTTACGTTTTCTTTCGCCTGTCTTCGCCTTGGCAAAAACGATAATAGATGTTGGTATTTTTGTGGTATCAAAAAGGCTAGCTGGAAGGCCTATAATAGCCTCTATGACGTCGTCTTGAACAATATTTTTTCTGATCTTGGCTTCGTCACCTCCACGGAAAAGCACTCCATGGGGCACTATCATTGCCGCTCTTCCTGTTTTGCTAAGAGACGCTAAAGACTTTTGAATAAACGCGTAATCTGCTGAATTCTTTGGCGGACGGCCATATGGAAAATTTTCATCGCTAAGATGACGACCTTCCCATGCCTTAACTCCAAAAGGAGGGTTCGTAACGATGACATCAAATTTGCATTTTTCTCCTGTCTCATCTTTTATGACGTCTTTAATTGTGCTGCCTAGAAGTATGTGCGGATTAAAAACACCGTTGAGGAATAGATTGATAATTGTATATGCACGGAATATATAGCTTTCCTCCTGTCCAAAAAACAACGATTTGGAAGGGTCGGATCCTTGCTCCTTTAGATAAAATAAGGCTTCAAGTAAGAAGCCACCCATGCCACAAGCAGGATCAAAAAGGCTTTCGCCCATCTTAGGCTCAAGAATTCTAATCATGAGCTTTTTTAGGGAATCAGGAGGAATTAAGGCCGAGTTCGTATTTTCCCTGTAGTATTCCGGTTGAAGAACCAGCTCATTTAGAATACTTCCCATATTTTTGCAGGAGTCAGCGTCAATTCCAGAAAATTCAATAATAGAGATTATCTTGATAACTTTGCAAAGAGCTTCGTCACTGATTCGGTGCCATTGATTACCTGAAGGATTAATAAAAATGCCTTCCATAAAGTAGTTATCTGTCTCAATTTGACTAAATACATCAGAAACATTGTTCGATGCTCCCTCAGAAACTGCTTCTAAATCCGACCAAGAAAAAGCCAAAAACGAACCAAGGCTTTTTGAAAACTCACAACTTTTTTCGGAATACAAATCTGACAAGTACTTAAAAAACACAAGAGGTAGAACGTAGCTGGCATAGCCAATCGAGTAGTAGGCCTCTTTTTCTAGTAAATTAATTGCCATTTTTATTGCATACTTAACTGTATTTAGATCCATTGTTTTATCTCTCCAATAATTCTGCGAGGAATGTTTCGATCAAATTTTCTCGAGTTCTGATTGCTTCTAAGCTTAGGCTTTTGTACTGCTCTAACAGGAGAAATGCTTGAACAATTTCATTTTGAATATCCATTTCAGGGATTGGGACTTTAATGCTGCGAATTTCAGAGACTCTAATGGACGGCAAGGTTGTGCTAGAACGCTGCTGAAGCATAAGAAAAGTTTGCTTTATCCACACTGAGCGCATTAAAACGGCTATGTAACCTGGACTAACTATTTTTACATCTTTCGGACGAAAAATAGCTACATTTTGACCAGCGATTCCTCCTTGAGAAGTTTTTGTGACAACTGCAGATTTAAGAAGTGACCCTCTTATTGCTATAACGACGTCATTTTCACGAAGTCTGTATCGATCGATATTAGCAGTGCTACTGAATTCAATCGTTTCCAGTTCTTGATTGATGTAGATGCTGTCTAAATCTTTTACGTTAACGATTAGCTCTGAAACTCCTCCTTTCTCTCTATAACGACTGACAGATAGACCTTGAAAGATGCTTTCCCCCACATCTTGTAGAGGATGAACCGGATAAGACATGGAATCCCTACCTGGATAGCTTCAGTAAGCTTGACTACTGCATAGTCAAGTGCTAAGACTATAGCACATTGCCTTGCAGTAAGCTAGGCTACGGCAATGAGGCTGCTCTTAATACCAAGGGCAGCCCTTGATATTAAGGGCAGAGTGTTGATTAGAGACTGGTCTGTACGTGAGGAATGCTGACTTATGGATCCAATAATTGATTATCAAGCTTGGGGCTCCTACTATGCAACTGAATAGAGACGGGGGAAGCCCTGATCAGGAGCCAATACGTAACGAGCGACTTCGGCAAGCAAGACTAGCTTTTAATTTATCAGCCTTCTTCGTTGGGACAAGCGCCATGCTTTTCATGGTTGGATTTTTAATGCTTCTAGCAGGCAAAACATCTCAAGGTCTTTTAGCACTCCTTGGAAGCCCAGCCTCACTGAGCATGAGGGGCTACTGCATGCAACTCTCCAGTGAGGCTAATGATCGGCTTGATCGCATGATTTATGAAGCAAGCGATGAAAAGAAACAGATCAAATAGAATAATTAAGGGTTTATTGAATCGAGTGGTATCTGAAGATTTCTCAAATCAATTTTGAGTGTAAAAGAAACGTTCGACAACTTGTTTTTATTGATTTTTTAATTTCGTAAACTCTTTAAAAAAACGAATAACTGCTATACATTTTCCTGTTTTGATGTCTTTAGCTATTATTTTCCATATTGTCTAAATTACTGATATATAAAACCTTAAACTCCTCTGCGGCTTCTCTATCAATTTTGTAAAGTGCTCGGATTATCGCTAGTACAGTCTCAGAGCTAGGATCACGAAGCTCATTGGCCCATCTAAAGACATTAGATGAGCCAATGCCCATCACAGTTGCTAACTTCCCCTGGCTAATCTCGTACTTCTCCAGGACAGTCTTTAGTACCTTGCCTGCTCTTCCCATACTCCAATCGTTGCAGAAGCAAGGAAAAGCGTATACATGCCAAATGGACTGTGCTACAGTGGCCTGCATGCCAATTGGACTGTGACGCTGTAAGGACAATTTATTTATGCCGCAAGCTTTTCTCCCTTCAACCCTGGCTGACCCCACATTGCAAGTCACCATCGAACCCGCCGCCGAGCCGGGGCGGGAGGTGATTCGCATCCTGGTCATCGGCAGCGCCCACGGCGTAGAGCGCATCATTCACGAGCTTTACCGCCTGGGCTTTGCCGAAGTGCGCGAGTGGAGCAAACCCCAGCCCACCGGGCGCATCAACGAAATCATGCGTGTACTCACCCGCTACGTGCTTGCGGAGTAGAGATGACCACCGCCCTTAAAAAGCGTGCCGCAGCCTTGCTCCTAATTTTGCGGGTTGAGGCGGTTGGCCAGCAGGGCGACAAAAAACATCGGTAGCGACACGCCAACGCAGATCAGCCACTGGCTGAGGCTCAGGGGTGCGGTAGCAAACAGGAAGTTCATCACGCCCACCTGGCTAAAGATGATTTGGAAGACAATTGCCACCACAATTCCATAGCCGATCGCAGACACATTCCCCAGGGGCACCTTTAGCCCCCGCAGCCGAGCCACGACCGAGGCCCAAAACTGGCTGATGCTGAGCAGGTAGATAATTCGCCCCGCCACCAGAGCCTGAATCGCCATCGTGCGGGCCAGGGGAATGTCGCCCGTGGTGCGACGAATCCATTCAAACACGCCGAAGATCAAGATCCAGTTGAACACCGAGATGAGGGCAATGCGCTTGAGCAGATCCCGCGACAGCAGCGGCTCGTTGGGGTTGCGGGGCGGGCGGTTCATCAGGTTGTGCGATTTGGGCTCAAAGGCCAGGGGCACGGTCATGGCAATGGAGTTGACCATGTTGAGCCACAGCACTTGCAGCGACAGAATCGGCAGCACGTCGCCGCGCCCGATCAGCACGCTGAGCAGAATGGTCATCGACTCGCCGCCGTTGACGGGGAGAATAAACGCGATCGCCTTCATCAGGTTGCGAAACACGTTGCGCCCCTCTTCCACCGCCGCCTCAATCGAGGCAAAGTTGTCGTCGGTGAGAATCATGTCGGCAGCTTCTTTGGCCACCTCGGTCCCGGCTCTACCCATGGCGATTCCGATGTCGGCCTGCTTCAGGGCGGGGGCATCGTTGACGCCGTCGCCGGTCATCGCCACAATGTGGCCCTTCGATTGCAGGGCTTCGACCAGGCGCAGCTTTTGCTCCGGGGCAACGCGGGCAAATACCGAGCCATTTTGCACCGAGTTGGTGAGGTCAGACTGCTCAAACTTGGCCAGTTCTTGGCCCGTGTAGGCGATTACCTCCTCAGTGGAGCTGAGGCTCATGCGCTCTGCAATCGCCGCCGCCGTCACCCGGTGGTCGCCCGTAATCATCTTCACCTCAATGCCCGCCGTCTTACAGGCTTCCACCGCCCGAATCGCCTCGGCGCGGGGCGGGTCGATCATGCCCTGAAGGCCGAGGAACACCATGCCCGATTTGAGATCGTCGTGGTCAATGTGGTGGCCGTGAAAAGCTCTGGCGGCAAAGCACAGCACCCGCAGCCCGCGCGAAGCCATGCGATCGGCCATCAGCAGAATGTGGTCGCGCCCAGCATTATCCAGGGGAATCGCCTCAGTCTCGCTGGTGAGGACGCGATCGCAGCGGGCCACCAGCGCCTCCACCGAGCCCTTGGCCAGCAGCCACTGCCCGGCGGTATCCTGCTGGTGCAGGGTGGCCATGTACTGAAACTCAGACTCAAACGGAATGCTGTCGATGCGCGGATAGCTGTGGTTGAGCTCCGAGCGGTCAAAGCCGACCTTGCGCGCCGCCACCAGCAGCGCCCCCTCGGTGGGGTCACCCACCATGCCCCAGCGGTGGTCTTTGTGCTCCAGCTC